>NZ_CAJMYY010000031.1:0-108529 GCF_905220185.1 Paraburkholderia sp. J11-2
CAGTGCAGAGAGTGGAAGTGCAGCGATGAGTCTAATTTTCATCGAAATCTCCAATGCTAATTCGTAGTGCTAATATTTATTATAGAAAGCTCGAAAAAAGCGATACAAAATAGTATTACTGCGTCAGTGAACCAAATGATGTGGTGCAGTGTTGTGGACAAATCGCTCCTTGCGCATCAGATCGAACTTGTGAGCAAGGAGCAGGGTGTCCTCGTGACGAAGTGAGCGTTACCCAAATTCTGCGCATATCACTTATGAGGCGTTCTTTTCGGATCTACCTCTTCCTGTGATGCACCCGTACGCAAAAATCAGGATGAATACGAGTGGCATGGAGTTGATAATGGTCGAGCTGGATCCGGAGAGTACGTCGTAGTTGGAAAGGGTCAGGAAGAATGCTGAGCAGATTCCGATGAAGCCGATGAGGGGCAAGATAAAGGTAGTAAAGATGCGAGGATCTTTGCGTCGACGGAAGTAGAAGACCGTAGCGAAAGCCACGATACCTTGCAGGACGATGATGCCCGTTGTGCCCAGCGCAATGGTTGGCGCGAACGCGGTTACATAGTCAACGCGTGAGATGATTAACGCCAGCGTTACTACTGCTACAAACACACTGACCGCGATGCTTGCAGTTGCGGGTGACCCGGCCTTGGCGCTTGCGACACCGAAGCGGCGAGGCAAGATGCGCGCGTCTCCCAGCGTAAAGACGTAGCGCGTTGCAGCATTGTGGAGACTCAGAAAGGCGGCGAACGAGCTAGTCGCGATCATTAAGGAGATGATTTTTTCGGCAATCGGTCCAAGATTTTTTCCGAAGCTGTCAAGGAAAAGGCTCTGCTGAATATTGACGTCCGTCAGGCCTTTCTGTGCGATTGCAGCGACATGGTCAATCCCAATGTCACCGATGAACGCCCAGAAGGTAATGAAATAGAAGAGACCAACGAGGCCCACTGCGATGATAGTTGCTCGCGGGATCGCAGTCTTTGGATTCTTCGCCTCTGCGGAGTAAAGTGCTGCGGATTCGACACCGACAAACGCACTAAGCGCAAACATCACAGAAATTCCAAAACCAGGGGAAAATACCGTGGACGGCGAAACTGCTTCAACCGGAAAGGAATTTATTCCTTTATGAGCAACGATTGCAATAATCAATATTGAAAGAGCGCCAAATTCACAAATAATAAGAGGAACTACTACCTTGGCCGCGACATCAATATTCCTGATACCAAAGGCGGCAACTGCGATCATGGACATAATTATCCACGCCTGAGCGCCAATATGTATGCCGAATGACTGGGCGGAAAGGTCCACAAAATACCCGGTTAAAGTCGCGAGCGCCGCAGTCATCATTAGATATGATGCTAGGGACACGCAGGCGGTTCCCATGCCGACTCGATGCCCGAAGACAACGGTGGTGTAGCGATAAAATGCTCCATTGCCAGGTATCTCTGCCGCAAGAGCAGAATATCCCACTGCGAAGCAGAAGAGAAACAGTCCAGTTAGCAAAAAGGCGCCTGGAAGACCCGCCCCATTGCCGAAAATCACCGCGACGGGACCAACCGCTACAGTTGCACCAAGCGGGGCGGCCGCCGAGATTGTGAGTAGTGCCACCGCGCCAGTACCTAGCGTTCCGAACAGAGATGAGTCCTCGGGTGAACTTGTACCCGAAAGTGCCGACAGCTCTTCCATATTAGTACTCCAAATTGAATCGTCGCAGGAATGTGATTGATTTGTTGAGGCAAACGGCGTGTGCTACCTGCGTGGCATCATGTCAGGTAGGATGTTTTTTAAGTATGCGTTTCTTGCGTCTGAAGCTCGTTGTCTGGCCAGCTCAGATATTTCTCCATGACGATGAAGATGTAGGGTCCATATAGAATCGCTAATGGATATCGACTCCGATACTCTGTCGCAAAGATCGCTTACCTCAGGAACTACGAAATGACTTCTTAGTGCCTCGAGAAGGTAGTTTGCAGCGATTCGATTGTTGTCTATGTCTAGCCTGCGTATCTCAGGCGTGTAACCTAAGCCAAGAAGAACTTTCCGCATGGCCGGTCTCGTTCGGTAGAGCATCAAGACGCGATCAAAATAGGCGTCAAGCAATGTCTCCCATCGAACGAAAATCGTTGCACTTCCCACTGCGCAAACTTCCGTGATTTGCTGAAGGTACCGTTCCGCCAAGGCCACGAACACCAATGAAACGTCGGGAAAGAAGTGGTACACGCTGGGCGGTGCGGTGTTCAGGCTGTAGGCGATATCGTAGATACTTATGTCGCCAGGTTCGCGGAACTCCAGGAAGCTCTCCGTTACTTGGAGTATCTGTTCGAACTTCTTGCGTCCGCGCTCTTGAACAGGCCGCCGGATCGCCGAGCCTTGACGTCGCCAATCGGTATGTCGGGATGTAAGTTTCGGGGTGTCCATGGTCAAGAGCGGCTGAGACTGATGGGGCTGCCTAACCGAACGGTGCCAGCAGCCACGGCAAGTGCTTACACTTTTGCCTCTGCTACGGTGAGAGCGTATGTAGCGTCCAAGGACGACTCCAGAATCGCCATGCACGCGTTGAGCTCGTCAACCGTCGTAATAAGAGGGAAGATCATTCCCAGGACCGGGCCGATCGCCCTTGCAATGAAGCCTCGATTGCGTGCTTCTTGACTCACTGCCTCGCAGAAGGCAGTTTGTTCCTCTTCGGTGTGGCCAAGCGAGAAATCGAGAGCCGCAATGACACCGACCGAACGTGCTTCGCCTACGGCAGGATGACGAGAGAACTTCTGCATCCATGAGTTCAGTGCGGGATGGAGGTCCTTTGTCACATGTTCGAGCAGCTTCTGCTTCTCGATGACATCAATGTTCGCCAGAGCAACAGCGGCTCCCACGGGGTGGCCGCTATTTGTGAAGCCATGAACAAACATCTCATCTGCGGCTGTCAGAACATCGGCGACCTTGGCGCCGAGCCCGACTGCGGAAAGCGGGAAGTACGCCGATGTAATGCCTTTTGCCACGACCAGGATATCGGGCTGGAACCCGTAATGCTGGTAGGCGAACATCGAGCCGGTTTTCCCGAAGCCAGTGATTACCTCGTCAGAAACGAGGAGAATGTCGTGGCGTTTGCAGATCTCGGCAACCTGCTTCAGATAACTTGCGGTCGGCATGATGATACCGCCGGCTCCCTGGATAGGTTCAACGAAAAATGCGGCAACATTTTCAGCACCGAGTTCAAGGATCTTGCGCTCAAGCGACGCCGCAGCTTCGGCCCCTTGTTCTTCCGCCGTTTTGCCATTTCCGTAGCGATACCAGTACGGGGCATCAACGTGGTGAACAACACCGCTGATGGGCAAATCAAATTGCTCGTGATAGTGGTGAATGCCAGAGAGAACAGTTGTCAGGACGGTGTTGCCGTGATATGCATAGTTTCGAGCCAGCAGGATCTTACGCGTCGGCTGGTTGCGCAGCTTCCAGTAGTAGTAGATGATCTTGATGGCAGATTCGTTTGCGTCGGATCCTGTCGATGCAAAGAAGAAGGTGTCGAAGTCTCCATTGGTAAGCTCGGAGAGCTTCTTGGAGAGGAGGGCTGCGTCAGGATTCCCTTGACCCCAGAAGCTATGGCAGAATGAAAGACGCTTCATCGCCGAGTAGGCCGCAGCGGCAACTTCTTCGTTTCCGTAGCCGATAGCTGCGCAACCAAGCCCAGCGAAACCGTCGAAGAGCTCGCGCCCATCAATCGTCAAGCGAATACCCTCGCCCTTTGTCACGAGCGAAGGCCCGTCGCGTCTCAGCTCCGTCGGGCTGGTAACGGGATGGTAGTGATGTTGAATGTCCGCCGTGCGGGCATTGTTGCTCGAATCCATGTCGTGTCCTGTTGGTCTGGTAGTGTGCAACCCAGCACGTCCTCGTGCTGTGCGTGGAAGTTGATAGGCAGTTAGATATCGCTAAGTCAACGTCTCCGTGTTTAACTAGTCTGATATGGGGGCAATCTGACGATTTGAATTGTTAGCGTCCGACTCAGCCATGACCCACTAACCCTGATAGCTTGGAACTTGTTATATTTACCAATGCAACCGGCAACGAGATTTCTCTCACGCGCGGTATATGTTCTTGGTAGACACTCGCGCGCGCTTCTGTGGTGTGCGGCCTTGACGTCTCCCAAGGAAAATTCAATTTCGAAGTCGTTAGGATTCGAGAAGAATATATATTTGTACAAATAGTAGTTGCACCTATCTTCACGAAAAACCCACGCCAATAAATGATCGTTATAGATGGATTGAATAACACCGCGAACGCCTCATCAGCCGGGCATCGGACGCGAATCTAGGTGTTTTCCAGTACGCTGCACTCCTAGCCAGCAGCCCCCGGGGGAGCCCTGGCTGGCAACTTCCGCAAAAAGGCCTCATGCTCGCCCGCAACCGCTTTCGATATCATCTTCCGCGAGAAGTAGTGCGCTCAAGGCGTGCTTTTTTGAGGTTTTCGCGACCTCTCGCAAGTTCCGTCGGATTGAGGTTGGCGAAAGACTTCGTCATTGGGCGGGTGCGCAGTTCGTCTGATATACCCGTTGAACATTCCGGTGATAGCTGCGATGAGCAGAGCGCACTCCAGTACCTGCATCAGCGGCGGCTGCTCGAGGCGAAGCGGAATCTCGTATATACGATGACGACAGTGGCACAGATTTTTGACCTGCTTGGCTTTTCCGAAATCGCGTACTTTTCGCGTTTTTTCCCCCTCTGGAAGGTGTGAACTCCAGGGAGTTCCGCCGACAGCAAGCAGATTGTCAATGAGGCACTTATTGAAGTGCGCCGCGGTATCCGCGGCGCATCCTCGCGAGTTATTGGCACTCACTGAAAGCATTTCCATTCCGGCCTCAGAAGCGATAGCCAATCCCGACGAAAACTGCGATAGGGTCACCTGTGATCTTGCTTGAGTTTGTCAGGGTTGTTTGACCGGACTGAGATACAGCATTAAAGTGTGCATGCGTTACAAGCGGAAGATAGGTCGCGGACGCAGTCATATACCAGCGATCGGAGATCTGATATGACGCACCAAGGGAGAAAACTGGATTCCACGAATTGCTCAGCGACCCTTCGGCATGCCCACCCGGGCCGCCAAACTGGGTCAGCACGCCAGCAATGTTCGGGTTCAACTGGACTGCGGAAAACCAGGTGTAGTTCACGCCTGCACCGATGAAGGGGCGAAACCGGTTGTTAGCGGCACCGAAGAAATACTTGGCAAGAAGAATCGGTGCCCATGCTCGGGCCGTTGCGAAAGGGTGTAGGTCACCCATTTGAAGTGCCGGACCGCCCGAACCCAAAGGAGTTACGTTGCCTTGCGCGTATAAATTCAGTTTTGGCGGCACGCCCAGAATCGCTTCGAGGGCGATGTTATCCGTCACGAAATAGGAAAGCGTTAGCTCGGGGGTGACGACATTGTGTACTTGCGCATCTGTTCCTGCTGACGTGAAGGTTCCAAACGGCGACTGACTTTGAAGTTCCGTAGCACGTGATCTTCCGAAGTCAATCCACGCCGGACCTAGCGACGCGACAAAGCTCCCCACGCTTTGCGAGAATGCCATCGGCGAGGCCGACATTGCGAGCACCATTGCCGGGATGCTCATATTGAAACGCTTTAGCATACTTGTCTCCGATACCCATCGATTGATTCAAACTATTTGGCAGTTGTGGGTCTTTTGATTCTTCTGTCTACATTGTCGAATGCCCCAGATATTTCGAAAAGCGCAGCCAATATTCGAGAGAGCATGTGGACGTGACTATGATTTTCGTCACACCGAATGCAGTGTCGACGACCAATTTCGTGCTGTCTTGTCTGGAAGGGACCAGATTGTTGATGTTTCGTGCCATGCTGGCGGCTAAATCTGGTCTGCTCACTTGCGGAAAGAGAGTGCTCAGTGGCACTCAATTGAAGCGTTCGATATCTTGGCGGCTTATCGTAAATCGCTTGCTCGGTGACGCAACTCAAATTCACTACGGCTCTTCAAGCGACTTTTGCGTAATAGTAGAATCGAGGCGGGCGCATCGCGCGTTGTCCGCAGCATGCCCATATCACAGTGCAAGACCGCGAACCAGTCAACCGATCTTTAGCAATCAAGATCGCGAGCTGAAACGCGCCGCCCAAAGTCCGGCGGCTAGCCTTTCGAGTGTTCACCCTAGTTCGCGCGATTGAATGTTGATCTTATTTGCTATTGACTCTGCGCATGTAATTGAGTTGTCGCCAGTATTCAATCCTAACGTCCGGTACTCGCGTGCCGACATTCCGAAGTGATGTCGAAAGAGTCTGCTGAAGTGAGCAGCGTTGTTGAAACCCCAACTCATGGCGATGTCGGTGATTGATCGATGATGCCAAGCTGGTTGGGCAAGCCAATTCGCACAGCCATCGAGACGCTTATGGAGGATAAAATCGCTGATAGATTTGTCGCTATTAGCAAATATGCGATACAAATAGCGTTGCGATATACCGAGCGCGGCTGCGACTTGGGATGGGCGCAGAGCCGGGTCGCGAAGATTCTCGGAGATGAAGACGTGAGCGCGGCGCAAATGCATTTCCCGAACGTCCGACACGAGTACTGGAGACGTGTTGAAATATTCGGACAGTGCTGCCGAAATGAGATCAGCGGTAGTGCCGCAAAGGTGTTCGATAACTGTTGGGGAGCGTCGAATGTGGCCGAACTCACGATAGATGGTACTGACGTGTTCGACTGCGATGCGCCCGAGACCGCTCTGTGCAGGCACCCGAATGGCAGTATGTCTGCGATCGCAAGGCCCGCGAGACGACAAAAGTGCGCGACGGAAGCGCACTGTGTATTGCTGGCCGGAGAAGTTCCATATGAACGGACGGGAGGCGTCATATATCACCATGTCATTCGGACCGAGCTGGGCAGTGCGGCCATCTTGGAGAATCGTACTGATTCCGCTCAATTGCACGGACAAGAGAACGTGCTCCCCATCCTTGCCTTCCGAAAGACCTTGGCGATGATTTGCTACATGGTCGGTCGCCTGGAGGTGTGAAATGCAGAACGGACCATCATCTATCATGTCAACCCGTGCTTCAAAATGCTGCCGTTGCACATTCTCAGCTGACATTGACATTGGTGCGCAATAGTCCGTGATCCACCTTTCCCATGCGGCAAGACGATCACTGGGCGCGAACTCGGATGTCGTAAATGAACGCCTCATGGTTTGTGTGCCTCATTCGTCGGATTTCGTAGCTATCCGTATTCTTGAAGAGATTTCTGGCATGGCCCACTCGGTTGCGTCTTGAATACCACCCGGGCGGGAAGTGGTGCGCGAGCACCCCTCCCGACGCAGGCTTATCCTGCGCCTGACTGCCCCCCGGAGACAAGTCAGGGGGCACTACACTCGGCTATCTTTAACGACGTGGATTAGACCTGTGCGCCCAGTTGTCGACGAATGTCGAATCGATCAAAGTGTGCCCGTTTCTCGATGATTTTGCCGTCGGCAACTTTCAGGAGCATCATCAGCGAGAAGTGCACCGTCTTGCCAGTAGGTTCCACACCTTCGATCGGTCCGGATTGTTTGCCCTCGAACGTCAAATAGGCGGCGACTTGGTCACCTTCGGCAAGCAACGCCTCAATCGGAAACCGGAAACCCTTGAAGGCGTCGAAGTTCTTCTTCTCCGACTGGACGAAGCCGTCCGTACCGTAGATTGGCGTATCAACCTGCGTGTAGAACACAAAGTTCGGATGACAGAGTTCAGCGGCGGCGACATAGTCTTCCCGCTGGAGTGCGGCGTAGAATTTACGGACAAGGTCCTTGTTCGCTTCAACAGACATGATATTGATCCTTCTAAATAATTTGAGGAGTTTTGTCCGCGGTTTAGAGGACGCAAACCTCGCCGTCTTCCGGGACGAGCAGGTAGTTGACCATGCCTTTCTCTGCCGAGAATTCGCGCAGTTCCTTGCGTGTCAACAGAGCATGGTTGACTGCTTCCATGTGAGTCGCAATCAGAGTGGCGTGCGGCGCTGCCTGATGGACCTTATAGACATCCTCCTTACCCATGATGATCGAACCGAGACCGGGGACTTGGGCATCGCCGCTATTTAGGATGATGGCATCGGGCTGATAGGTTTCTACGCAGCTTTCGACATATTTATTCCACACCGTGTCGCCGGCCAGATACAGCGTTTTTTCTGACGGATGCTTGAAAACGACGCCACTCACCTGACCCAGTAGATCACCAATGGCGTGAATTGCTTCGTCCGACCCGTGTTGACCGGGAGTCTTGATGAGCGTCAGCCCGTTGAATGACGAGTCTTCCGTCAGCAAGCGAACATCTGAAAACCCTGATGCTTTCACAATCTCAGCATCTTCTTCATGCTGGACGAAGATCGGCATGTTCTTCGGGATCAAGGATTTGGCGCCGTCGTCCCAGTGATCCAGATGCGTGTGGGTAACGATGATGGCGTCCACGTCGAGAATCTGCTCGACGGAGATGGGCAACTCCACCGTTGGCCAAAAGAGATGGCTGTTCGCAGTGCCTTCGAATCCGGGGTAAGTGCCTTTCGGGGAGAGTACGGGATCGACCAGGAACCGCGTGTTGGCGAATTCCACGATGACGGTTGCATTGCGGATTTGCTGGATCTTCATGAGGACCTCCTTGTGCGTGGAGAAATTGTTACGGAACGATCGTTACATAACAAAGGAAAAAAATGCATGCATAAAAGCATGCACATCTTCAATCGAGATTCGAGAACAACAGCCTTAAAGCATCGTTCAGCCGCTCGTTATCGTAACCAGCGCGGACCATTACCTGAAGCCCTGGGAATGCCACGACGAGCAGCTGAGCAATGTCTCGCGCGGGCTTTGAGGACCTCACCGAGCCATCTCTTTTACCGCGCTCTATCGCACGTCTCAGCGCGTGCTCAATATGCTGAAAATCGTCCTGCACGCGCTGCCGGACCTCAGGGTCGTGCGGAGCCATCTCAACCGCTTGATTGATGCTCATGCATCCATTCGAAAACTGCGGCGAGTGGGCGTCCGTGACGATCATGCGAAAAAACGTCTCGATGGAGTGGCGTGCCGGTCCATGCTCAAGAATGTTGCGCATGTCGCGAACGCGGTCGTTTCGGTACGCATCGAATGCCGCCAGAAAGAGCTCGTGTTTTCCGCCAAATGCTCCATAGAGGCTGCTTTTTCCGAGGCCGGTCGCCTCTACCAAATCAACGACTGAAGTGCTCTCATAGCCCTTATGCCAGAAAACCCCCATCGCTTTGTGCAAAACTTCTGCGGCATCGAACTCCCGTGGCCGCGCCATAAACTACCCTCGCTTCAATTGCGGTTACGTCTCGCAGTAGGTGCTATTATGGAACATCCGTTACGGAATGTCAATCAGACTGACCGGAGTCCTCGTCGGGAGAGTTTGTGCTGTTCTGACGCCAAACGGGCTGGCGTTCGGGGGTCTTTAACGTCCCTCGTTGGGAACACACGGGGGTGTGCCGTTTCGCGTTTGCGGCAGGTATGGGCGCCCTGCCATCGTGAGCCGCCCCGAATGAAAGGCCGGTCGCATATCCGCCGCAGATGCGAATGTGGTACAGGATCAGTTGCGCTTGGGAGGACGGTGCTGGAAGGCGTGTGTGGGAGGAGGTCGAAGCGGACCGGTGTCGAAGCATCGACTGAGCGCTCACTGGTGCGACCGTCCACTCGTGGGCCTTCAGGACTCAAAGAGTCAGGAAGTGGGAGGAAGACCGGTAGCGCGTCGCTCCCGAGTTGAGCGTTGCTCCACTCAAAAGGTTGCAACCTGCACCCATGCCGACGCAATCCTGAAGTGTGCTTGTTGCGTCACGCCGTTCTATTCAGGAAGCGTACTGGAATTCGCGAGGTGATGCATGTTGGGGGGGGGGTCTCAGATCTTCCCCCTGGCTACAAACATCGCCGACATCATTTCCATGGAGCGGTCAGCCAGACCGCCTGCATTCTCGCAGCGAGCGAGTCTGTGGGCCGCCTACACGGCCGGGTGAAATACGACACCATTTGCTGTGGGGGGGGCACGCATGTTCAGACTGCCAATGGCCTAAAGCACGTTGTCTGGTCTGTCAGATAGATGCTGTGCTGGCATACAAATTGCTTAATCTTGCCCGATCGCGCGCCGCAGGTGCTGCAGTGCGCTGCGCGGGGAGTCTAGCCCTAAATACTGGACATGTCGGCCGGGTGTCCCAAAGCTTTGGTGATCAAATGAGATTTTTAGCTCATCTCTTGGATGTGATGCATGTGCGCGGTGTGTGCGAATTGCGTCGTTCAATCACGAAATCCGCACAGATCGAAGTCAATGAATACTGCAATGTGCCGGAGCTCAGTTGGCATTATGTCGTCCAGGGGGGCGTGCGTGTCGTTGACGCGGCAGGACGTCGTCGTTCAATGGTCGCTGGCGACATTGCGGTGATGGTCGATGCCTGCGGGCACCGATTGGAGCCATTAAATGCCCGGGATGCTCTTGAACGGAGCTCAGCGGTTGAATCTCGGCCGACGGAGGTACTTAGCGGCAGGTTCTTCGTATCGTCGCTTTATCTCGTACTTCTGCGTCGCTGCCTGCCCTCAATCGTGGTCTTTAGCGTGCAGGGGCAAAGTACACCGCAATTGCGCCTTTCTCGCCTCATTGCACTTATCTTGGACGAAGCCTGCGATCCAGAGACGGGTGGTTCCTATTTCGCAAGCAATCTCGCATCAGCGCTCTTTTTCATGACGTTGCGTTGTGAGCTGGCGAACCAGCATTCCGGAGGTGGTCGGGCGTGCGAGGAGGGGTATCTCGAGCCGGCGTTCGATCACATGTTCTCCAACCCGTCGCATGATTGGACGGCTCACGAACTTGCCCTTGTCTGTCAAATCCACGAGAGTGCCTTCCTCGAATTATTCATGTCCTTCACTGGAGAATCTGTATCTGATTTTCTGGGCGGGATACGCATCGTGTCGGCGATGAAAATGTTATTGGAATCCGATGATGTAGGGAAGGTGGCGTCGAGGGTGGGTTGCAATGATGTTGAGTTTTTTGAAAAACTACTTGTCAATAAATCAGGTTTCGACGTATCGAGCTGGAAAATATGGGGTGGTAATAGGTTGAAGAATTCGTCCGGCGAATATGTTTGATGTACGAGTAGATATCAATGAAGGAACGTGTTTTGAGAAAGGGTAGATAGATGAATTCCCTGCACAGTGAAAGCGATTCGCCCGGATTTTGGAGGGAGCAGGAGATGCTCCTTCTCCAGCAAATCATGAGTCTTGTGGGGAAAAGTCTTTCGACGGACATAGTCCTACGTGAAACGCTCCATCTTATGTCTGAGCTCCTTGGGCTGAACAGAGGGCGTATTGTGCTCATGGATGAAGCGACTGACAGTTGCAGAATCCGCTATGCGTATGGCCTCAAGCCCGACGAAATAGAACGGGGGTGCTACAAGATTGGTGAAGGAATAACGGGGCATGTGCTGCGCCACGGTCAGTTAGTCATCATACAGGATATCGATCGGGACGACGTTTTCCTCGCGCGAGCTGTTCCACGGGATCGCCTTCCGCCGGGCCCCGTTTCATTTATTGCTCTGCCGATCCGGATAGAGGATCGCAGTGTAGGCGTTCTTGCGTGCCATCGAATTCGCGCCCGGAATCGCGCTCTATCGAGCGACGTTTCTATTTTGCGGATCCTGGCGATACTGGCCGGACATCTTCTCCATCTTGATTCGATGATGAGGGCGAGAACGCGGGCGCTTGAGGAGCAGAACGAAATGTTGATGCACGCGCTCGAGCACGAGAGTGCAAAGTACGGAATCGTGGGCACCTCGCCTGCACTGTTGAGGGCCATCTCGGAGTTGGAGCGGGTCTCGGATGCTTCAGCGAGCGTCTTGCTGCTTGGTGAATCTGGAACGGGCAAGGAGTTATTCGCCAGAGCTCTGCACCTGTCCGGCCAACGGAGTGACAAGCCGTTCATAAAGGTGAACTGTGCGGCAATTCCCGACTCGCTTTTCGAGTCCGAATTGTTTGGCTACGAACGTGGTGCGTTTACGGGGGCCACGGGTGTGCGAGAGGGACTTTTCGAACAGGCGACTTCGGGCACTATATTCCTTGACGAAATTGGTGAACTGCCGCTCGCGTTGCAAGGAAAGCTGCTTCGCACATTGCAGGAAGGCACAATAACTAGGCTTGGGGGAAAGCGGGAAATCAAGGTGGACGTCAGGCTTGTTGCCGCGACCAACAGAAGCCTGGAGATAGATGTTGCCAACGGCATGTTTCGACAGGATCTCTATTACAGACTCAACGTTATTCCTATTCGTCTGCCGTCGTTAGCAGAGCGCAAAGGCGACATTCGACCTTTGGCTTTGCACTTTCTTAGCCGTACAAACCAGGCAAACCAACGCAACGTCAATCTTGCGCCTGACGCGCTTGCCAGGCTTGAGGATCATCAATGGCCAGGCAATATCCGGGAGCTTTCGAATTTCATCGAGCGCGTCGTGCTGCTCGCCGACAAGCCAATACTTCACTCGGAAGATGTCGAACGGTTTATGCCCGCAGCTGAATTGGTGCCAGCGCTGGAGACCTCAAGGTCGACGCAGCAGGCGAGAATTCAAGTCCCGGAAGGAGTGCGCCAGTACATGGCGAACGACTCGCATTCTGCTGACGAACTTCGACAAGCGTTGCGGACGGCTGGCGGTAACAAGTCGCGCGCAGCGCAACTGCTAGGTTTGACGACACGCCAGTTTTCGTATCGCTGGCAGAAAATCTGCAGTTAGGGTGAGATGACAATGTTCGACAAAATGTCGACATTGTAAACAATCTGGTATTTGACCGAACTGGCTGGTCGGGCGGGTGGTGACGAAAAACACAACCAATACAAAGCAGTAAAGGGGTTTTTGTGTCTTGGCACGGTCGTTGCTTAGTCTGATGTGCGATCACGCAGATCGTTTTATCCGGCTTTTATGGCACGTCTGTTACCAGGAGAAATACCTTGAGTACCGAAACCGTCACCACCTACCTGCGCCCCATCGACCGCGAAGGCCTTCTGAAATTTGCCGCCGCTGGCCGTGAGAACCCCGAGCGTAAGGGCAGCAACAAGGTCCACACGGTAATGCAGGGGCAGTTCCGCTCGTGGAGCTATGTGGGCACGCACAACCCGGTCGTCGTGGATGAGCCGGTCCACCTTTTCGGCGAAAACACAGTCCCCGCTCCGGGTGAGATCGCATTGTCCGCACTGGGTGGTTGCCTGAGTGTCGGCATCACAGCCGTTGCAACCTACCGCGAAGTCAAACTTTCGCGCCTAGAAATCTTCCTCGAAGCCGATATTGGCAATACCGCCGCGTGGGGCGCCGGCGGCGCCGAACGTCAGCCTGCGCAAATGGGCTTCCAGGCGATTCGCGTAAAGGTCCTCATCGAAGGCGATGCCACGCGTGAGGAACTGGACGATATCGTCAAGCACGCAAACTACTTTTCGCCCGTCGCCAACACGATGCGCAATCCCGTCCCGTTCAGCATCGCGCTCGCTGACTAAGCCGCAGCACGCTCCATCACTCTGATAAACGGGAGTATCGCATCATGATAGCGGTTGATTTTCCTGGCGACCGGATCGATTCGACGTGGACCGATTCGCAGGTCATGTCAAACGTGACGGCCGTCGCCGATGGCCCGCTTGCCGAAGCCGCGCATCGCATTGACGAGGGACATTACCCTCTCGAGATCATGGGGTCGCTCGGCGCCGCAGGCGCATTCGGTGCGCACCTCGAGCGAGGTGGTCGTCGGGTTGGCTTGGCACTGGATGCCATGCGCGCTGTGAGTCGCCGTTGTGGGTCGACCGGGTTTCTCACGTGGGCGCATGACGTCTGTGGGCTTTACATGGAGCAATCCGATAATCCCGCACTGACAGGCGAACTGCTCAATGATCACGCGATGGGGCGTACTTTTGGGGGCACGGCGCTTTCAAATCCGATGAAAGCGCTGGCAGGTATAGAAAAGATGTTGTTGCGCGCAGTGAGGGTGGCCGGGGGGTATCGCGTTAGTGGCGCACTGCCGTGGGTGAGTCATATCGCCCCCGGACAGTACTGCGGTGCCATGGCGGGGGTGTTCCGCGACGATGGCTCACTGTCGCACGAGATCATGTTCCTGTTGAAGTTCGCGCCCGAGGTCGTACTGCGCCAATGCCCCGAATTTTCGGGCATGGAAGGAACGAGCACTTGGGGCATACGCTTGGACAACTACTTTGTTGGAGAGGACGCGATGATTGCAGATCCTGCGCGCCCTCTCATTGCAAAGATACGAGCGGTATTTGTGCTACTGCAAGCTGGAATGGCGATCGGGATTGCACAGGGGAGTATCGACTCCATCCGCGAAGTCGAGCCTGTGCTTGGTCACGTCAACCAATTCCTTGAGGATGGCGCCGCGGAGCTTCAGGCGGAGTACGACGAACTGGGGGGGCGAGTTGCTCGGCTTGCGGAGACGCCTTATGACGGCAGTAAAGACTATCTGCTCCATGTGCTTGACGCACGTGTGCAAGGCGCGCAACTGGCGCTGCGCGCTGCAAATTCTGCGCTTATGCATCAGGGAGCTCGCGGCTACCTCATGAGCGCCGCTCCGCAGCGCCGTGTGCGCGAGGCCCAGTTCGTAGCGATCGTCACCCCCGCCATCAAGCACCTGCGTTGGGAGATGGCTCGTCTGTCGAAAGAGGAGGTCCCCGAATGAACACGCCGACCACGTTGCCGTGGAGGCAATTCCTCTGCCGGGCCTGTGGCTTGATTTATGACGAAGAACTGGGCGATCCAGATAGCGGGCTCGCGCCAGGGACGCGATTTGACGATATTCCGGAGGACTGGGCTTGTCCGCTCTGTGGAGTCGTGAAGGCGGATTTCGAGCCTTATGAGCCGCTTGAGCGAACGGCACTGCAGACTGACGCTGCTGCCGTTGCTCCTTCGCGTGAGCTCGGGGTCGTCATCGTGGGCGGCGGAATCGCAGGGTGGAGCGCGGCTGAAGCGTTGCGAGCGCTCGATCCCGCAGTACCTATCACCCTCGTGACCGCATGCAACGGCGACAGATATCTGAAGCCCGAACTGTCCGTAGCGCTCGGGCGCTGCTTGAAACCTGCAGATCTGGTTCGTGAGTCTGCCGTAAATGCAGCCCGGCGCCTCAACGTGCGGCTGATGACTGAAACGTTCGTCGTCGGTATTTCCCCGTCGCTCAATCAGGTTCGGACGACGCGAGGGGCGATTCGCTATACGAAGCTCGTAGTCGCACAGGGGGCGCGTCCGGCACTGCCAGAGCAGATGCCAGCTTCACTCTGCTGGCGTGTCAATGATTTGGCGGGGTGGTCAGGGCTTCAGGCACGATTGGATGGCGCGAAAAAACACGTCGCGATTGTCGGTGCCGGAATGATTGGATGCGAACTCGCAGAGGACTTTGCGCGCGCAGGTCACGCGGTGTCACTTATCGATGTGAACCCCGGTCCGTTGGCCAGCCTGGTTCCGGCAATAGTTTCTGAAAAGCTCTTGACGAGCTTGCAGGATGGGGGTGTCAGATTTTTGGGGGGGCGTCACATCGAGAAGATCGAGAAAGCGGAAAACGACCAAAAAGACATTCTGCTGCAAGGCACTGAGCAAATTCGCGTTGACGAAGTCGTTGCCGCAACAGGACTCGTTACCGAAACGCGGCTCGCGAAAATGGCAGGACTTGCGTTTGACCGAGGCATTGTTGTCGATCCGTTGTCGATGCAGACAAGCGTCGAAGACATTTACGCGATCGGCGACTGCATCAGTGTCGCCGGGGTGCCGTGCCGTTTCATCGAGCCGATCGTGCGCCAGGCGGGTGTTCTTTCGCATCACGCGCTCAATCGGGAACATGCCGGCTATGTCCACAGCACGCCTATGATCCGCCTGAAAACGAAGGCATTTCCCGTCGTTCTCCACGGGGTCCCACGCTCAGATGGCACGTGGAGCGCTCCGGAGGATCGAGATGGGCAGATTTGCATGGAGCAGAGCCTTGATGGTCGAGTGATTGCACGTATCGAAGCAGGCGTCACTAAGCAGCGGCTTGTTGCTTGAACGTCCTGCCGCCCGTAGGGCGGCTAACCCAAGTCCGGATTGAAGCAGGTGCGTCGAACATGAAAGATGAGAATCCGTATCGTCCGTATAGCCCGGACCACTCGCTGGAGCGCTGTTCATGTGGCATGCACGGCAGCCAGGACGAACACACTGCACGCAGCGGCGCTGCGTCGCGCCCCCAGGGGCAGGGTGACGAAACTCAGTCGCGTCATTTCATCGAAATGGCAGCCGTCCGGGCGCTGTTCCCCCACGATGCGCTGCGCCGCCGATTCCTGCGAGCAGTCGGCGTCAACGCTGCGCGTGCCGCTATCGCAAGTGTGCTTCCCTTAGCTGACCTTCAGGCGATGGCTGAGGAAAAGCGCCCACTGGAGAAGAAAGACCTGAAGATCGGCTTCATCCCGATTAATTGCGCCACGCCGCTGATTACAGCGGAACCAATGGGGTTCTATCGGGAGCAGGGCCTCAACGTCACACTTAGCAAGACCGCTGGGTGGGCCCTGGTTCGCGATCAGATGCTGAATCATCAGCTCGACGCATCGCATTTCCTGGCGCCGATGCCGCTCGCCATTTCGATGGGGCTTGCGTCTGCTGCCCAGCCGATGCGAGTTGCCGCCATTCAGAACGTCAATGGCCAGGCGATTACGCTAGCTCTGAAGCATAAGGACAACCGCGATCCGAAGAACTGGAGGGGCTTCAAGTTCGCCATTCCGTTCGAGTACTCGATGCACAACTTCTTGCTCCGCTACTACCTCGCAGAGCACGGACTTGACCCCGACCGCGATGTTCAGCTGCGAGTGACTCCGCCCGCGGAGATGATTGCCAATTTGCGGGCAGGAAACATTGACGGATTCCTAGGGCCGGATCCCTTCAATCAGCGTGCTGTGTATGACCAGGTGGGCTTCATTCATATCCTGTCGCGCGACATTTGGGATGGGCACCCTTGTTGTGCGTTCGGTGTGGCGCAGGACTTCATCGACAAGAATCCAAACACGTTTGTGGCGTTATATCGTTCTCTGCTGAAGGCCTCCGCGAATGCCCACAAGCTGGAGAATCGTCCTGCGATTGCGCGTGCTATCTCGACGCCGAATTATCTGAACCAGCCGGAAACAGTCATTTTGCAGGCACTCAACGGTCACTACGCCGATGGTCTTGGGCATGTGCGCGATCAGCCAGACCGAACGGATTTTCAGCCGCTGCCGTGGTATTCGATGGCCACCTGGATGCTCACACAAATGCAACGGTGGGGCTACATCAAGAAGCCGATTTCCTACGATGACCTTGCAAAAAAAGTGTTCTTGCTTACGGACGCGCGCGTGCAAATGAAGGCGCTGGGGCAAGAAGCCGACCAGGATGCGATAGCTACGGGGATGCGGAAATTCTCAGTGATGGGCCGTGAGTACGATCCCGCGGACCCTGCCACGTACCTCGCACATTTTGCAATCAAGCGGACCTGACTCAAAGGATATGAGATGAAGTCTTCAATTCGGTTGCAGGCTGCATTTGTGTCACTTGCCATGGTGGCCATCCTGCTTGTTTGCTGGCAGTTCGCAACAACTGCGGGCACGCAAGTTCAGCAGGCACCTACGACACCAGAGCAAAAGGAGTATGCCCGGTTGATGGGGCAGGCTCCGGGCGATCAATCGGCTGAGCCAACAAGTGATGGTTTCCCCACGCCAGCGCAGTTCTTGTCCGTCGCAGCGAAAAACCTCGCGCACCCCTTCTACGATCATGGTCCGAATGACAAAGGGATCGGCATCCAGTTGGGACATTCCCTTTTGCGTGTCGCTGGCGGATATCTGCTGGCTGTCGTCGTGTCGATACCGCTGGGTTTCCTGATTGGCATGTCACCGCTTCTATATCGCGCTTTTGATCCGTTCATTCAACTACTGAAGCCGATCTCTCCGCTCGCGTGGATGCCAATCGCGCTGTACACGATCAAGGATGCTTCTGTTTCCGCAATTTTTGTGATTTTCATCTGCTCCCTATGGCCGATGCTGATCAATACGGCATTTGGCGTCGCAAACGTAAGGCGGGAGTGGTTGAACGTTGCTCGCACCCTCGAAGTTTCGCCGTTGCGCAAAGCGCTCCAGATTGTCTTGCCTGCCGCTGCACCCACAATTATCACGGGAATGCGGATCTCGATGGGGATTGCATGGCTTGTGATCGTGGCTGCTGAAATGCTGGTCGGCGGGACGGGCGTTGGCTATTTCCTCTGGAATCAGTGGAACAATCTTTCTCTGACAAATGTCCTGTTCGCGGTAGTCATCATCGGAGTTGTGGGAATGCTCCTCGACCAGCTTTTCGCGCGCCTGCAAAAGAAGGTGACCTATGCAGAGTAACGACAGTCGCAGCACAATCGGCGGAGCATTCATTGAGATTGACAACCTCTCGAAACGTTACCGCGCCGACCTTCCACCGGTCTTCGAGGACGTGACTTTCAAGATCGACCGTGGAGAGTTCATTTGCGTAATTGGTCATTCTGGCTGTGGAAAAAGCACGATTCTGAACGTGCTTGGTGGGCTTGAGCAGGCAAGTGGTGGCAGTGCCGTCATGGGCGGACGGGAGATAGCTGGCCCAAGCCTTGATCGCGGCGTAGTGTTCCAGGGGCATGCGCTGTTGCCTTGGCTCACAGCGAAACAGAATGTCGAATTTGCCGTCCGGTCACGGAATCCAGACTGGACACGGCAACAGATTCAAGACTGCGCGATGCGCTTTCTCGATATGGTTGGGCTCACGCGAGCGATCGACAAAAAGCCATCGGAGCTATCGGGTGGTATGCGCCAGCGCGTCGGGATTGCCCGCGCGTTTTCCGTCGCGCCTAAGATGCTTTTGATGGATGAACCTTTCGGGGCACTCGATGCGTTGACGCGTGGTGTTATTCAGGATGAGCTTTTGCGCATCTGTCTGGCTACGCATCAGACCGTTTTCATGATCACACATGACGTGGACGAAGCAATCTTGCTTGCTGACCGAATTTTTTTGATGAGTAATGGTCCGCGTGCTCGCCTTGCAGAGATCGTTGTGAACACGATGCCCCGGGAGAGGACACGAGAATCGCTGATTCACGATCCTCAGTTCTATCGGATCCGAAACTATCTCATCGATTTTCTCGTCCGACGGTCCGCAACGATCCAGCAGGATATCGAACAAGGGCGCGACATGCATCA
This sequence comes from Paraburkholderia sp. J11-2, assembly GCF_905220185.1. Lineage (NCBI taxonomy): Bacteria > Pseudomonadati > Pseudomonadota > Betaproteobacteria > Burkholderiales > Burkholderiaceae > Paraburkholderia > Paraburkholderia sp. J11-2. Next base: position 19,183 of record NZ_CAJMYY010000031.1, read on the forward strand.
AATGACGCAGATTGTTCGTCCCGGTCTGTGCCAAGACAACGTTACGGAGCTTGAACAGGGTCGCGTGCTCCGTACCGGAAATATGGCTTAATTTTTCTAGTGGTAGATTTTTTTAAGGATAGTCACATGATTTCGAGTCGCACGCAGGTTACCGAGATGATCGTTTCGGCGAAGGTTCGCAAGGGCCTCAAGTGGGCAGATGTCGCTGAAAAAGTAGGCATGGCGAAGGAGTGGACTACCGCCGCATGCCTCGGTCAGATGCAGCTGAGCAAAGAGCAGGCCGCCATCGTTGGTGAAATCTTCGAGTTGTCCGATGAAGCCATCGCGTGGTTGCAGATTGTTCCATACAAAGGTTCACTGCCGACGGCTGTTCCGACGGATCCGCTGATCTATCGCTGGTACGAAATGGTGAACGTGTACGGCACGACCATCAAAGAGTTGATCCACGAAGAGTTCGGTGACGGGATCATGAGTGCAATCGACTTTTCGATGGACATCCAGCGCCAAGCGGATGCGAAAGGTGACCGCGTAAGTGTGGTGCTCTCCGGCAAATTCTTGCCGTACAAGTCCTACTGACCGTAAAAGGGAAGGACCTATGATGTTCACCGGGGCCGTCTACGGCTTGGCAATCGGCGCCGTCCTTGGACTGACTGGAGCTGGCGGCGTTATGGCCGTGCCGGCACTGATGCTGGGTCTAGGGTTGACGCTGCATGATGCAGCGCCAATCTCCCTGATTGCAGTCTCATCTGCGGCCGCAATTGGCGCGGTAACGGCTTTAAGGCGTGGTCATGTGCGCTATAGGGCGGCCATTGCAATGTCCCTTGCGGGAGCAGTCGGCGCGCCAATTGGAGCGCATTTAGCACACGAGATGCCACAGCGATGGCTAACGTTCATATTTTGCGGAGTGATGCTGTTCGTAGCGGTCCGGATGATTGCTCAGGTGCTAGGAAACGCTAACCAGCGCGAACAGTCCAGCAAAAATCTGCTCTGTCGGGTGAATCCTGAAACCGGGCGATTTCATTGGACAGCAGGCTGTGCCGCGTCGATGGCAAGTATTGGTGCCTCGGCTGGGCTGTTCACTGGCATGCTTGGTGTAGGGGGCGGCTTCGTCATTGTCCCGGCATTGCGGCAGTTTAGCGATTTGCCGATGGTTGGTGTTACTGCGACGTCACTGGCAGTCGTAGCGCTCGTAAGTTCCTTTACCGTAGTCGGGTCACTATTAGGCGGCGCTCACATTGCGTCTGTTGGCTGGGTCTTTACCGGGGCGATGGTCGTCGGACTTGCGGGCGGCCGTATAGCGACGCATCGGTTGCCATGGCAGTGGGTCCAGTCGGTGTTCGCTTTGCTCGTCCTCAGCGTCGCTGTGCTGTGGCTAAAGCAGACATTCGCCTGAGGGTCAGAGAAGATGGAAGTTAGAATTGAGCCGTTCTTCGACCCGGCGACGTCGACATTCAGTTACGTCGTGAACGCGAAGGGCTACCGCGAATGTGCAATTGTGGATTCTGTTCTCGGCTTTGAACTGAGGGCTTTGAGAGTCTCGACGGAAGCTGCTGACAAGATCGCAAGTTACATTAGAGAGCACGACCTGCTGGTTCAATGGCATCTCGAGACGCACGTACATGCTGATCACTTGTCCGGCGCAGACTATCTGAAACAAGAACTTGGCGGTCAGATCGGCATTGGCTCGGGCATAGTCGAAGTGCAACGAGTATTCCGGGAAATATTCGATTTTGGGTCCGAGTTTGAGCCCAACGGAAGTGACTTTGACCATCTCTTCGAATGTGGCGAGAAGTTCAACGTCGGCCCTTTGGTCGTTACGGTGATGCACGTGCCGGGCCATACTCCCGCTGATGTGGCATTTCTATTCGGGGAATCTGTGGCATTTGTTGGTGACACGATATTCATGCCAGACGTTGGCTCTGCTCGTTGCGATTTTCCTGGAGGAAGCGCCGAGAACCTGTACAAATCAGCTCGCCGGATCCTCAAACTCGGGGAAGAAACGCGTCTCTTTTTGTGTCACGACTATCCTCCTGACGGACGCGAGCCGATTTGCATGACCAATGTTCGACACCAGAGGCACGCAAACATCCATGTTCGCGACGGAATCAATCTGGCGACGTTCAGAGACATGCGCAACAGGCGAGACCAGAGCCTGTCCTTACCGGGGCTATTCTTCCCTTCCATCCAGGTTAATTTGCGCGCAGGGAAGCTTCCAGTGCAGAACTCGCGTGGGAGGAGATTTATGCAGTTTCCCATCGACTCGATCTGATTGTGTGCGGCTGAATCGCGATTACGACATCTATAAAAATCGATTAAAGGCAAGCCATTGAGAACGATCATCAACAATATGAGAATCGGAGCCCGTCTCGGAGCTGGCTTTTTCGTCGTTCTCTTTCTTTTGGTTGTCATTGTTGTTGTCGGTGCGTACAAGCTCGTCAGCATTGACCGAGATACGCAGTTGCTGGTTGACAGTGACTTTCGCAGCGCAACTGCGGCGCATGCTATAGACAAGCGAACGCAAATGAACGCGCGATACTCGCTGCAACTAATTCTGGCCCGAGACGATGCATCGGTGAATGCTCTTCTGGACAAGATTCACACGAATCAGAAGGAGAACGCGACTTTCCTCGACACGATTCAAAGATCTGACACATCTGATCGGGCAAGAGAACTGCTTGCCACTCTGCGTGAGCGTCGCGATACACTAATGTCGGCGCTCTCGAGCGTTAGCATCGCACTTGAACAGCATAATCAGGATGCCGCAGTCAAAATTACGACGGATAGAACAATCCCTGCCTTGACCGCGTTGAGTGAGACAACTGACCAGCTTGTTGCACTGGAAAAAGCACACGCAGATGTTCGAAGTGCGACCGTTGTCGACAAAATTCGTTCCTCCCTTCACTTCATGTTGGCACTCGGCGCAATTACATTGGTGTTTGGAGCTGCCTTTTCACTCCTGCTAACACGAACAATCACTCGCCCAATCATCCAGGCTGTGGACGTGGCGAGCACGGTTGCATCGGGTGATTTGTCTTTGCACGTTACCGCTCAATCGCTCGACGAGACTGGGCAACTTCTTCGCTCGCTTGATGGCATGAGCAGGAGTTTGGGGGGCATAGTGGCACAGGTGCGTGTGGGTACGAACGCCATCGCTACGGCCGCAACACAGCTGGCCTCTGGAAATACAGACTTGTCATCTCGTACAGAGGAGCAGGCTGCGTCTCTGGAGCAGACCGCTGGGGCAATGGAGGAGTTCACCGCCACCGTAGGCCGCAATTCAGATAGTGCAGAACGTGCGAATAGTCTCGCGCGTAAAGCTGCGGAGGAGGCCAGACGCGGAGGAGATGCCGTCGAGCGAGTGACGTCGACAATGCGTGGGATTTCTAGCAGTTCGCAGACTGTCGAGAGCATCGTTGAAGTTATCGAGGGAATTGCGTTCCAGACGAATATCCTTGCCCTCAATGCTGCAGTAGAGGCTGCGCGGGCCGGAGAACAGGGTAGAGGATTTGCAGTGGTGGCAGGAGAGGTGCGCGCCTTGGCTCAACGCAGTGCGAGTTCAGCGAGAGAAATCAAAGCGCTGATTTCAGAGTCCTCCGCGCGTGTCAGAGAAGGGGCGAAGCTGGTCGAAGATGCCGGTCAGATCATAAGCAGTATTGTACTGTCGGTTGGAGACGTCGCGACGATCACGGAGGAGATCTCGATTGCATCTGCTGAGCAACTGACCGGAATCCAGGAAATGAGTCAGGCGGTCTCCCAGATGGACCACGTTACGCAACAGAATGCCGCATTGGTTGAACAATCGGCGGCCGCGACGCATGCGCTCGCGTCACAGGCTCGCTCGCTCCTGGATGCGGTTGGATTCTTCCGTTTGTCAGAGCTTTGAGCGCTTTTGTGCATCCCTCGGTTATTCCTGCATGGAGGCACCGCTCGCACTACGGATGGGACACGACAAGGAGAAGAAGTGACACCTTGCATTCTGGTCGAGCAACGCCCTGATAACTGAGGTGGGGACTACACCCACGCGACGCAGATATCGTTAAGCGCAGGCACGTCGGTTAAACACGGCGATCAAACACCTGACAAGCGAACCAGTTCTACGCGCTTGAGTGGCCGCATTTCCGTCAGTCCAAACGCTGTGGAGCGGGGCATATGGGAGCGCTGCCGGGCAACACACAACGTCGCGATCGACTGTAGTCGACCGAAGACGCTTACGCGAACGTGCCGAGATGTGCGTCCGGTAGGCGCGACATACGCTAATTCATACGGGGTTGCATGACGCCCTGGAGTGCCTGCTGAAATAGTGGTGCAGCAAGTCGGTGACATTGCCATCCGGTGCGCGCGTTGTGGCAATTCGGACAACACACGCACGAGGTATGCGTAGGTCTCGGCAATGCAGGTCAGACAACACGTAAGCATCTGGCTGTAGATGATCGCACTCGCTTTCGCTGCGGCGATTGTGTCACTGACTACCCTTGCTTCAATTGCGGCGGCACTACGCCGTGTGTGCTATTATGGAACATTTGGTACGGAATTTCAACCTAGCCTGCCGGGGAGTCCTTCGGGCGATATTTGCTTTCTGGGGGGCAGTGGGGAGAGGCTTGCGTGCTTCAAGCGGCACTACGGTGGCGTAGGGCCGCGCGTCGTCTCGCGGGCACGTCGAGTTCAGGGAACTGCCTTGTAGGCCGTGAGGTTTGTGTTGAAGGGCGGCTCTCTAAAGAGCCATCGCGGGTGTGAACCGAAGTCACCGAATTATTGAACAAGTTCGTGTCACTAAGAAGAATTCGGCAAGCTTGTCCTTGAGGCTGAAGGGGGGGTTGCCCTAGTTGTGTGGCTCTGGCGATCATGACAGATTTCGTTCAATAAGCGATAGTGGGATTTCAATTGGCTGCTCAGCTCCTTAGAGCCGTGGTAGGAGTTCACGGCACCACTCATGTCGAGGCATCAGTCGCGTACCAGTTGCAAATTGCGAATTTGGTGCGGGATCAGTTGCGCTCGGACGGGGTGTTGCCGGAGGGCGTATTGCGGGAAGATATCGAAGCGTCTTGGCGTCGAAGCATCGACCAAGGTGTCCGTTGGTACGACCGTTCGTTATTGAACCTCCCGGACGCAAAGAGCCAGGAAGAGATGCGCGAGGTGAACAGCGCGTTACTTGATGCGGCGACTCCGGAACTTCGATTTCTAGCTGAACGTTGCTCGTCTCAAGAGATCGTGATCTTGACTGATGCCGACGCGGCTATCCTGAAGATTGACGGTCATGTAACGCCGTTCAAAGATCACATTGGAATTCGGGACATACGCCCTGGTGCATGTTGGAGCGAGTCCGTGCGTGGAACCAACGCTCTTGGTATGGCGCTCGTCGAAGGCCGGTCTGTACTCGTAAATAGTGGTGAGCACTTCCTTGACAGTTTGAACCGTGTTTCCTGCAGATCGATGCCCATTGCGGATCCGTACGGCAAGATTCTGGGAGTGCTTGACGTCACTCGCGACGGACCTCTGCCGCTACAAGACACTATGTTCATGCTGATGAATACTGTGGCGCGACATATTGAACGCCGCTTGTTCGCTGCCACGTTTCCCGAGCATGTTCTTGTTGCCATACATTCATACGAACAATATATTGATTCAATTTGGGCCGGGCTACTGGCCATTACGGACGAAGGCATAGTCGCTGGCGCAAGTTTCCAGGCGTGTGAACTGTTGAATCTCACGAGAGAGCAAGTTGTTGGCCTCCAGTGCGGTAATGTGCTGCAAATGCGTGGCGCGCCGTTTATGACTGTTCTTGAACAAGCTCACGGACTCAAGGTCGCCGGCCTGCAGCAGGAATACCGGTTTAAGGTTCTCGCGTTGCCGCGGAATCCGGTGGGGGGAAATATTCTCAGTGCCGCACAGGCAACGGAGGCGGTAGCCGATTCTCATTCCCCTTTGGGCGCACTTGCCTGCGGAGACCGCCAGTTGTTGCGTGCATTGCAGCAGGCATGCCAGGGTTTGAACAAGGGCGTGCCAGTCTTGCTCCAAGGAGAGACGGGCACGGGTAAGGAGGTGATCGCGAAGGGCCTTCACGATGCCAGCGCGCGTTCCGGGAAGCCATTCATTGCAGTGAACTGTGCAGCCATTCCCGAGGGATTGATCGAGTCTGAACTGTTCGGCTATCGCGAGGGCGCTTTCACCGGCGCTCGAAAAGGGGGAGTCGTTGGGCGCGTGATGCAAGCGCACGGCGGTACTCTCTTCCTGGATGAAATCGGAGATATGCCGGCCCCTTTGCAAGCGCGCCTTCTGCGTGTCCTGCAGGAGCGCAAAGTCGCTCCCTTGGGTGCTGGCAGTGAACACGATATCGACGTGGCTGTGATTTGTGCGACCCATCGCGACCTGAGTGTACTGATACGCGACAAGACGTTTCGGGAAGATCTCTACTACCGAATCAAAGGCTTCTCGATAAATCTTCCGGCGTTGCGTGAGAGGCCGGATATCGATCTGCTTGTCGTGACGATTCTGAAGAAGCTTGGAGCCCCTGAGGTGCGCATCAGCAAGGAGCTGGCGGACGTTTTTCGCCGACATCCATGGCCGGGAAATATACGCCAACTCGAAATGGTGTTACGCACGGCATTGGCTGTTCGGGGTGATGGCGAGACCGAGCTAGGGTTGGACCATATGTGCGCTGGGTTTGTTGGCGCTGATACCTGTGTGAATTCAGCTCGGCCTGTTGGCTTGATTCGCGAGCAGGAAGCCCAGTTGATTCGCAATGCGCTCGAAAAGCACAACGGAAACGTGGGCGAGGCTGCGAAGATGCTGGGAATTGGGCGATCTACGCTTTATCGGCGGATCAAAGAGTTGGATGAGTGACCGCGGATGGCGTGACCGGTCCACGCTATCACCGTATGTTGAGGCGGAGAAAGTATCCTCGGCAACCGAGGCTTCGTATGAATCGGGAAAGGCGCAGAGCGGTTGGTGAGATGGAAGAACGATAGTCGAATCATGGTGGCTTCTGATCAATTCTGGAGTTCCGGAGGCATGACTGCTTTGACGCGTGGGTGACGTGGCAGACTTCTGCATCGGCGCATTGTGGGGCGCTGCGAGGAGCGAATGCGCCTCCACGTTGAAGTGTGTATCTGCAAAGTCATGGCTGAACTTGGCTGCAATGAAAAGAGAAAAATAAGCCATCATTCGACTGGCTGCCCCCACCAAGATCGCAAGGGGCTTACAAAAATCTTTCTCGACATCGTAGCGATAGTCTCGCTATGAAACTTCGGTGGCCACGAAAGCGAGTTCGGGTTTCCTGACTTATCGAGCAATCCGAAGATCGAACGTTCCACGGCCAATCGGTTGGAGTCAATTCTTGGTCGTTGCGAGCACATTGGCGACCGAGCAATGAAGTGACTTCAGTGGTCGCCTACCGCCGTATCGGCCAGCGTAAACGCCGAAACGGCTTCCTGCAATTTCATCGCATGCGTCTCAAGAGAATGCGCAGCAGTAGCTGCTTGCTCTACCAGCGCTGCATTCTGCTGCGTAACTTGATCCATCTGAACTACCGCCGTGTTTATTTGCTCGATTCCACGGCTTTGCTCTTCTGAGGCAACGGCGATCTCATCAACAATCCCTGCAACACGCCGTGCATTCGACTGCATCTTATCCATTGCCGAACTTACTTCCAGCGCGTGTCGCGTACTCTCATGGACCGTTGAGACCGAGGACGCGATCACTTCGTTGATCTCCCTTGCTGCCAGCGTACTCCGCTGGGCGAGTACGCGCACTTCTGCTGCTACAACCGAAAATCCTCTGCCTTGTTCGCCCGCGCGAGCTGCTTCCACTGCCGCGTTGAGTGCAAGAATATTCGTCTGAAATGCAATCGATTCGATAACACTCGTGATTTCGGATACCTTCTTTGAAGTGCTATCGATACGTTCGATTGCGTCCAGCATGACTCTAACAACCTGACCAGCCGCGTCGGCCATGACGTGCGCGTCTGATGCAAGGCCATTTGCTGTTCGTGCGCTGTCTGTGTTACGTTTTACCGTCTCTGTCAATTGAAGCATGCTCGCGGCAGTTTCCTGTAGTGAAGCAGCTTGTTGCTCAGTACGTGCGGATAGATCGAGATTACCGAAGGCTATTTCTTTAGCGGCCGTAGATACGGAATTCGACGAGACATGAACAACGGCCATCGCCTCTTCAACCCGCCGCATTAGCTTGTCGAAGGCAATCGCTGCGCGACCGAATTCGTCGGCTCGTGGACTAGCTGAACGTCTGGACAAATCCAGCGTTGTCGCGACTTCCTCAAATTTATGAGCCATGCGTAGCAGGCCACCGCAGACCACGCGATGGAGATGAACCGAGAAGTACACCGCAATCACTGCTCCTGTCGATGCGACCGCGATTATAATGCCCAGCCAAAGTTGGGGGGGCGACTGTGAGCCGGCATCAAGCTTCTGAGCCGCCAGTGCCGCGAGAACCGCACAAATTGCTAGTATCGCTGCCAAGAGGCCGAACGTAAGAAGCAGTTTGAATTTGATTGTCACAATTTTCTTTTTCATCAGTGCTCTCTCATTATTATCTCGTGAACTAACAGACTTATAGCGGGTGAAAAAAGTAGTTTCGATTAGGTGCGATCGCAATTAATAATATTTCATGTCGGCTCGCTAGCGATCACTGATAAATAGTCTCGCGCACGTTCCACGTGCGCGACTGCCATCCTATATGTAGTGGTGAGCGCTAGACTTTGTTCGCTTCGAGGGTTTCATCGATAATTGGTTTGTCCGCGGATTCAATCGATGTCTGCAGCGCAGATTTCTATCGTTCGTCGGATGCATGTATGAAACCCAAGACATTTTGTTTGATGGAGTGATATTCACGAGATCGTTCGATGCGAGTCGCGACGGTACCGATTAATAACAGCGCCGCGATCTCTATGCAGTCACCAGCGAGCCGAATCGGCCAATCCGTCGCCAAGTGCAATGTTCGAGTGACGAGTTGAAGACCGACGTCTGCAAATATTGAGACAATGGTGCCACCGACAAAACAAGCTAGGCCCTGACGCCCCACTATAACGACAGGCCATAGTCTTTCCGCGAGCAGGCGAATCCATCCGAGTCGCACCGCTTGCGCGCAGAGCCACGCGATCGACAGAAAGCTCACAATCCGCACGCTCGCGAGATTCTGCTTCATGTACCCGGGAGAAGCGTGCGCATCTATGCACAGCTTGATAAACGCGATGACTAGCGCAACGCCAATCGCGATCTTCGTCACTTGTCTGCCCCGAAACGATGCGTGGAATTCCTGAGAAACGGGGTGTAGGCGGGACAGTTTGCCTAAAGTGAACATTAGTTGCCACGCGAAGGGATTGAACGGCCAACCTTCGCCGGTCGAGCTGGGCAATCCGGTACCGAGCCACGGGGCGGCGAGCCAAACTGCGAGGCTGGCAAAAAGAGCAACTGAGGGTGACCGCCGGAATAATGGTACTGTGAACGGTACGCCGAACGCGAACAGCACGTACATTGGAAGCACGGCAGACAGGAAAGGTTGCTGACGAAAAAGTGCGAAGTCGAGCAACGTCCGTACCGGATGTGCGGCAAACATCGGCCACGTCTGATGGATTGCGGCTAACGGCACATTGACGAATCTCAGAGCCGCGCTGCAAGCGAGCATCAGTGCTGCCGTGATCAGGTAGGCGCGGTAGATGTCGCAGGCGCGCTTTAGGAAGCGTCGACGCGCAACAAGTTTGCCTCGGCGTGTGGCAACACCGACGTATGCAGCCGCCGAGGCATAACCACCCAGAAAGACGAAAACCTCAGCTGCGTCGCAATACGCGTAGGTATGCAACGTGACATGTCGAAGGACGCCGCTCGTGTTGTGATCGAGGGCAATAACGAGTAAAGCGACACCTCTAAAAAAATCTACCTCGACAGAACGTTCCGTGGACGAACCCATGCCCTCACCTTTTTTTGAGGAGGTGCTGTCGCTCGAGATGCGGGCTAATTTCTTGCCGCAGCAACGGTGAAAGGTGAGCCCATCGACATGGGCCAACGCATCCTGAATTCCGCAGGACACCCGCCCTTCAAGGTCGGGTTGCCTGGATGGAACCTGTGTCTCGATCACATTGGTGCACTTACTCGTCCGGTTCTTCGAGCTTCGTGTTAGAGAGGCCTGACGAGAAAACCGGTGTCACGATCGGAAACCGCTCGGTCAGGTATGCAGTGATTGCCAAGACAGCCAGGGCGACAACGAGACGTTTCATAGGAGGGTCGAAGCTCACTGTGGCGCTGTCGTAGGCCGGCGTTCTCACCTGCGGGCGACTTGTGGCATAACAGGAACGGTGAGCGCTCTCTGTGCTGGTTCTGGCTTTGATTGACCGGCGAGCGTCTTGTCTTAGTCGTGAGACTATCGTTCCATCCGTGGAACGGCCAGAAGTGCTCCTCCGGCCGCCGTCGTCTCCATAAGACGCGTCGTACTCGGTGCCTTAGAACGAGTGATTTATGCCAATTCGAGCGACAACCTGATGCCCGTTGGACGAGGGACCGGACAAACCAGGGATGTATGCTACGTCTAGCGGTGTACCGGTTGTGCCGCCCGAAACATTTTGATAGACGACTTGGCTGTAGACCGACGTTCGCTTCGAAAGTAAGTACTGAGCCAATGCGCCGACCTGGTTCCAATGAAGGGTCTGCTTGGCACCGCCCTGACTCAATCCGCCACGAGTGTAGGTGTACATACCGCCAAGGATGAACGCCGGTGTGAGACTGTATCTTGCGTTTACTTCGATATTGTCGAACGTGAGATGTGCGTTATCTAGTCCAAGATTGCCAACATATATTGATGAGTCGGGTTGGCCCACATTGACATGTGTATAAACTGAACCGAGCGTGACCTGCCCGATGCCGTAGTTCACGCCGATACCATAGATCTTTTGGTTCGCTGCGGAGAAGCCAATATCATCGGTAGCTATGGCGCCTCCAGGCGTCGATCCTGGGCTGGAGAGGTCTTCGTAGACAGCAGCAACGGAAAGTGACTGGTACGAATAGTTCAGCCCGACGCCGTACATGCGGTTTCGGGCGAACGCGCCTGCCATATTCCCAAACCCATACATGGCAGTTGCTGAGAGACCAGCGTAAGACGGGCTTATGTATTTGACAGAGTTGCTGACATGGAACGTGGCGTCCGTGTTGTCGTTGTCCAGCGGATGCGAGAACAGAAATCCAGCCCAGCTGCCATTGGCAGTCAATGGCCCAATCGTATCGGCAACAGTGTCAAACTGACGGCCCGCAGTCAGGGTGCCGAGACTGTCAGATTGCAGGCCAACGGAGGACTGAAAGCCAAACAGACGGCCGCCGTACAGGAGCTGACCGTTTTCCAGTGCAAAACCACTTTCGAGGTCGAAGACTGCGTGCAGCCCACCGCCCAGATCTTCGGTGCCCTTGATGCCCCAACGCGTTGTCGACAACAGGCCACCGGCAACTTGCCACGCTGAATGTCCGCCGACATTGTTCGTGTAGTTGATGCCTTCGTCGAGGATCCCGAACAAGGTGACTGAACTTTGCGCATGTGCATGCATGGAGAACATCAGGAGTGCTGCGGAGAGGACGTGGGGTTTATGTCTCTTAATCATAGTCATTGTTGAGGTGCGTTGCAGTCAGGGGCCGTTGGACCATCTCTGGCATCTTCGAGATGCGTCTAGTACTAAGCAGATGTCGTGCCATACGTGCCGAGAACCGTCGGACATAGCCAAGGAGGCCGTCTGCCGGTCGTTCCTTGAGTGCGGAAATCACAGGAGGTGGGATAAGTGCGCGTGATTCCCGTCCCATATCGCGACAGGAATCCCACTTTGGGACGAGGACTGCGAGGTGTTTGGACTGCCCGCTAGCGCGAGGCTAGTGAACCGAAACTAAGATCCGCTCAATTGATGACGAGAAATAGCAGAACTAAGCTAGACCGCTGGAAGGGTATCCCTGACTTTCGAGCCATTGCTGAACTCGCACAGCATCCTCCGACGGGAGTGTCGAGAGGACCTGATGAGCGCTTTTATAGCGAAGAGCATTGACAATTGGTGCAAGCGGAACACCATGCAGATGCCAAATGCCAAGAGGCTGGTCGGGGCAGGTGACTACTTCCGCTTCGGATATCAAGTGGCCGTCTAGTACCGGCGCCTTTTGTATCTTTAGCTTGCTGAAGTCACGCGGATGGTGAGCGGGCTGGTTATCGGGCCACACGCTTCGTGTGCGCCAGAATTGTCGGTCTGGCCACTGCTGCTCGAGCGCATAAAAATCTCGTCCAACTCGTGCGAATCGTCCGAACAACTCAGCAATACGGCGCTGATGAAACCGCAATGCGAGTGCCGCGCGATCGGGATGAGCGAGCAGCGTATTGATGACGGCTGGCGCCTGTAGGGCGGACGACAGCGATTGGAAGATGCCGTTTCCAGAGAGAGGGTCCACAGCCATCGCCGCGTCGCCGACACGTAACCATGTTTCCCCGCCGGTTTCGTCGCTCAAGACAGCGCTGCTACTTCTGGCGTATACGCGCACTTCGCTGTCGTGTCTGTCAAAAAATCTTCGGGCAAGATCGGTCTCCCGCATGGAGGTGCACCAAGCTGCCAGCGCGTCTCGCGCCGGGAGCGTTGTGCTCGCGATGTCGAGGGTGACTTGCCAGTAACAGCGGCCGTCCGGTAGTTTGGCCATCCACGCCCAACCATCCGGGAGGCTTTCAATTGCCGATGCCGGATTCCCAGGCCGGCCTTGCCAGATGTTCAACAGACTTAGTGATTGCGGGCCGCGCGAAGCGTTTCGAGAAATTGGTGCACGACGGCCGCGTGCTTCCACCAAAAATGTTGCATCAAGTGTTTCGATACCCGCCGGTGTGTTGATGCAGATGGAATATCTCTCCCCGACTTGACGCACTTCGCGGACTGTTGCCTCATGAATCTCGATTCCGGCCGCTGTCATATCATCGCGCAACGCATCGTCAAAGCGGCGTCGGTCAATCAAATATTCGTGATTCAGTTCGCGCTCTTCGCCGTTCCAGCATGTCGTGCGACCACACGGCGGTAGCGCACATGCCGCCGCTCGTCGAAGACCGGCGTGTTGCAGTCCTTGCAGCACGCGAGCGGATACGCCCTCAACGGCATCGAAGCGACGTCTTTCTCCTACGACCGCCACGCTGTAGCCTAGCTGGGCTAGTCCAATGGCGACTGTAGCCCCTGCCGGGCCGGCGCCGAGCACGACAATACGCGGTACGGTCATGATGAGAGTGCTCTCCGCTCCCTGCCGATGAACGAGGCATTCGCGCGGAGATAGGCGAGCAGATCGGCGCGATCCGCATCTCGATGTTGTCCGAGCCACCGCGCGGCGTGTCCGCTAAGAGCAGCACACGCTATGCTGGCGCCGGCGGGCGATCCAGCCGCCTCGATCGAGACGATTGCACCGAAGTCTGCCTGCTCGCTGTCGAGCGACGACCACTGACATGGCGAGCAGCGCGCATCACCGGTGACTCTTATGACCTCGGGGTAGCTGGCTGGAAACACGGGATTTCCTCTCGCCGGACTGGCTGCAAATATGATGATCCCTTGAGCGATTGCGCTGGCACAGGCTTCGCGCAGCGCTGTCCGATCTGTGCGCACACCGAGACTCAGGTTAATGATGCGCACGCGTTGAACCACGAGCCACTGGATCGCATGAGCTATCTGCGGCGCGCTTGTCACACTGCGCGAATGAAAGACTTGCGCGATGTGCAGACGTGCGTTTGGTGCGGCTGCGGCGATAGCAGCACATATGGCGGTGCCGTGTCCAATGCGATCCCGCTCCGCGGGGCCGTAGCGCAGCCTATCCTCGGTTTCGAACCAGAAGCGCAGTGCAGCATCAACCTGCGGTGCCAAAGCATCGGAGCAGCCACTATCGACGACTCCGACGCTAACATTATTCGCGAAGCCGGGTGCGCTAGCACTCATTGCTTGGACTCCGGGAAGTACGACTCATGATGCGACCGTTGGATAGCTCGAAATGCAGGTCTGCACCAGCGAGCGTCGATGCACGATGACTGATGAGGATTCGAGTACGGTCACCGAAAAGTACGTCGATCTGCGCGATGATTTGCCGTTCCGTCATTTCGTCGACAGCGGAAGTTGCTTCGTCGAGCACTAGGACCGCTGGGTCCTGTAAAAGTGCACGGGCTATGGCAATCCGTTGCTTCTGACCGCCGGATAGCTGCTGACCGCGTTCACCCACTGGCGCGTAGAGTCCGCCCGGTAGCGAACTGATTAGTTCGTCAAGCTGTGCCGCACGCGCCGCGCGCACGATCTCTTCGTGTCCCGCCATCGGAAAGGCATAGCGTATGTTATCTGCGAGGCTTCCACGAAAGAGGACGATATCCTGACTTACAACGGCGATGCGTCGTCGCAAGGCGTCAATGCTGACGAGGCGTAAGTCGACCCCGTCGAAATGAATGCTGCCTTGCTGGGGATCATAGAAGCGTTGGAGGAGATCAATCAGTGTCGATTTCCCACTTCCCGACACGCCGGACAACGCAACTTTGGCGCCGCGCGGGACGCGCATGGTGGCACCTTGAAGAATCGGCCCCTCTCGTGCATCGTGCGCGAACCAGACATTGTTGAATTCGACGTCGCCACGCGTGGGAATACTGCGGGTCACGATTGCCTGTTGTACGGAAACGGGCGCGTGTTGCAACTCGGTGACGCGTCCGAGGCTTACCGTCATTCGCTGCAGGGCAACGTACAGACCCAGAAGGCTCCGTACAGGACCAATGGCCATACCTAGATAGCTCGAAAACGCTATTAGTGAGCCTAGTTGCCAAGTTCCCTGAATTACCCAATAACCGCCAAGAACAAACGCGCCGGCGCGGGTGATCGAGGTGAGCGTTGCGGGAACCGACTGAGTGACAAATTCGGTCACCTGAAGCTTGAGCAGCTTCCCCAAGTAGTGCTCGCCAAGCTCGTCGAGACGGCGTACTTCCAGAGACTCTTGCCCCGCGGATTGAATGAACTTCATTGCGGGGAGTGTCTCGACGAGGAACGCCGATACATCTGCGGCGCTCTCGCGCACTGTGCGCGCACCTGCCTCAACCTTTCGTCGCATCATACGAAGCCACACAACTTCGAGAGGGATCAGGACTAGCGCGACCAGCGAAAGCTTCCAGGACAGCGTAACCAGAAGTGTAAGTGTGCCGACGAGACCGATTACGTTGGAGACCGCCGAAAACAGTCCGTCAAGGGCAAAACGCTGAATCTCGGCGACGTCGCCATCGAGGCGCGATAGCAAATCGCCGATCCGCCGCTCTGCATAGAACGATGGTGACAGGCGCTGGAGGTGTGCATAGACCGCGGTGCGCAACGAGAAAAGAACGCGACCGGATAACCGTGTATAGACGTATCGATTAAATCCGCCTAGTAGCGTGCCGACGAGTCCGACTCCAACCATTGCGAGCGAAAAGCCAATGAGCGCGGAAGTATTCCTGCTCACCAGACCGCGGTCGATGAGCTCCTTGGTTAGCCACGGCTGCGCGATGGCCAGCAGTGATGCGCACGCGGATAGCGCTAGCAACCCCGCTATCGCGAGCCGGTGTGGCCGCACGAAGCTGTAAAGCCAGGCTAATGAGCGTGCTAACTGTGCCCGGTCGTCAGTTTGCACGAAGCGCAGAATGAAACTCAACATGGACCTAGCTACGTTGGCGCCGAAGAGCGTTGCCGCAATTCGAAGTGTTGGGAGGAATTTAGGTAAGAATAGACCAGAGCAAAGAACAAGTCATTCAGGCCCAGACGTTGACCTGATCTGTGAACTCTTGTATTTACGCGGCCGAAGCGCGACGTCTGACTTTCGGTCTTGTCAGACTTGCTCAGGGCGCAAGGTATATCCATCTAGTGAAACATGCTCTGAAATAAGTGCTTCGCAGCGGTTCTCAGTATCTTTTTCGATACCAGCCGAGGAGTCGACGGGAGAATCTCCCGCCGGGTACGGAGGTTGTCGGCGTTGCAGCCGAATCAACCTATTGGGTATCGCGACTGGCGCGCTGGAACATCGCGTGGATGATCAAGCACGTTTGTTGTAAGCGCTGCACCAGCCTTTCCCAGACACTCGCTTGACGGCGAAGAGGGGGCAAGCAGCTGCTGGGTCTGTGGGCTTTCCTTGATAGAAGCTGCAGTTCCCGCAGTCTTGCCCGGCCTCGTATCGGGGGTATTTTGCTTTTTCAACGTTCGCAGCGTTAATGCGATATCCCAGTCCCTTTGCAGCGGGGTCGTTCTCATCCAGCATCGGCGCCTCTGCCTGCGCAGTGCGGGCAAGGGCTAGTGCCGATACAGTGCCGGCAACTGCGATGACAAAGCTGCGTCGGGAGCGATTCAGTTGATGCTTCATGGGGATTGCTAGTCTCAAAGTATTGATGAATGAATCAGGTCGCGCTGTCTGTCCGATCGGTGGGAATTGCATAGGCCGTTCCGACGATCTTCGCCCGACCACCAACCCCACCCGATGCAGGATCGGACACTTGAGCCACTCTCAGTGGCGCCGCTTGACCAAGCGCACGACATGCGTGCGAGACGCGCCGCCCGCACATCGGTTAAACGCCTGCAGAAGCCACCGGCAGAGCAGCCAGGAGGGTACCCGCGGCGTATAGACCGTACGAGCAGAGCGCGCATGGTCCGTCAATACATAAGCACATCGCATGCCAGCTCAAGGCTTTTTGTCCCTTTGAGTTCTGCGAGGTTTCCCATCCTTTTGCCTGCGAGCCTTCCGACGCATTATCAGGCAATGTCGTTGACGCTCAAGGTCGACCCTCAGTCCCATATTGGGAATTCTCGCGGGACGGGAATGGGACGCGAGAACAAGAGCCCGTGTCAGCTCTCAGGGATGCGGCGTTGATGCGGTTTCAAGCAAAAAATTGAATAGGGATTTCCCCGGAATATTTGAGGCGCAGGCCCGCGTTTTAGCGCGATTTTTGAATGCGCGCGGGGCTCTCTCCAGTTGGCATGGAACCTGCTTATTGCGATGGTCCCACGCCAGTTCCCCTCGATCCTCGGCGAATTAAGACCCCTCTCAAAGGAGCAGCGCTTTGTTAAAAACGTTCATTCGACGCAGCAGGTTGATGGGCATCATGGCGGCGGCCATGCCGGTCGCGCTGGTTGCGGGTGTGGCTCATGCCCAAGCGCAACCGCCCCGCGACGCGCGAGCGATTCTGAGTCAGACCTGTGCGGCGTGTCACGCCGCAGAATCAAAGGACTCGTGGAGTCGTATCAGCCATCAGCGCAAGACCCCGGAGGGTTGGTTGCTGACAATCGGGCGAATGCAGACGATGCACGGCCTAACTATTAGCGACGAAGAGCGGCGAATTCTCGTTAAGTATTTGTCGGATACGCAAGGGCTTGCGCCATCGGAAACAAAAGATCTCCGGTATGCACCCGAGCAACGCCTGAACACCCAGGAGACCGCCGGTTCGGATGAGTTCAAGCAGATGTGCGCGCGTTGTCACTCGGCCGCACGACCATTGCTGCAGCGCCGTCCCGTACAGGAGTGGGAGCGGCTCGTGAACTTCCACGTTGGGCAATTCCCGTCGATTGAATATTCTTCGCTCGGGCGCGATCGCGACTGGTTCAATATCGCGCTGACGGACATCGCGCCGTACCTCGCGAAGAACTTTCCATACGACAGCAAAGCGTGGGACGACTGGAAGAAAAGCCAGCCGCCGGCGACTGCGCTTGCCGGCACGTGGAGCTTCAGTGGGCACATGCCTGGGAAAGGCGATGCATTTGGCTTGATGACCGTGACGGGCGGCGACAAGGATAGCTTCAAGGTGGAATTGAAGGGGCGCTTTGCAGACGGCAGTCCGTTAGTCGGTACTGGAACCGCTACCCTTTACACTGGCTACGAATGGCGCGCGAACGTTAATGTTGCGGGCGTGCCGATGCACCAGGTACTCATGGCCGGGAATGGCGAATTGAGCGGCCGCATGTATGAAGACGAGCACGACGAGCGAGGCATGGATTTTAGCGCGGCAAAGCAGGGCAACGCGCGTGTCCTCGCCGTTCAACCAGCTTATGTGAAGGCTGGCGGTGAGGCGACGGTGACAATTGTCGGTCCGAATCTTGAGGGAACTCCGGCTTTTGGCTCAGGTGTAACGGTTACATCTGTGCTCGAGCGCACGCCTGAGTATCTGCGAGTGCGAGTCAAATCCAGCAGCGATAGCGTCGCGGGACCGCGACAGGTCTCAGTCGGTACGGCACATTCCGATGGATTCGCAGTTTATCGTGAGATCAAAGAAGTCAAAGTTTTGCCCGACTACGCAGTTGCTCGGATCGGAGGCAACGGCGGTCCAATGCCGAAGGTGCAAGGGCGATTTGATGCGGAGGCTTGGGGCGTGGATTCGGCCGGCAAGCCGTTCCGGATCGGCTATATGCCGGCGCTATGGTCAGTTGCACCGTTCGACGACCAGGCGAAGAACGATAACGACGTCAAATACGCAGGCGTGATGCAGAGCGCGACTGGCATTTTCACACCGGCAAACGCTGGGCCGAACCCTGAGCGCCGCAGGTCCAACAACAATACAGGCAACCTGAAAGTCATTGCATCGGTCGCTGACGGCAGTCGTACTGTCACTGGCACTGGGCAGATGATCGTTTCAGTTCAGCGCTGGAACAATCCGCCGCTGCCGTGATTTGTGATGTCTCTTTGCCGTCGGGCCGCGTCAGCGGCCCTGGCGGCATGCTCCAGGGCTTCGGTCCGATCCAAACTTAGAGATTGCTAGGAGATTCCCATGGGCGCGCTGTTGAATGTAGTCGAGCGCAATGTGCATGAAGTACGTGTCGAAGACGAGCGTCTGATGTTCCACGTGCCGAGCAGCTCACTCTTTGCTGCCGACGAGCTCACGGCGGCCATCATCGATTCATTGCGCGCTAATACTTGCACCGCTGAAGAACTATTTGATCGGCTAGGTGCATCCCCGCGTGGTGCCGTATCCGAAACGCTTAGCGAGCTGATGGCACTTGAAGTGGTTAGTGATGGTTCCCCGTTGACACCGGAGTTTGCCACCAAGCGCATCGAGCGCACCGCGATCAATACCGTCGTGCTCAACGTCAACACCGGTTGCAATCTGAGTTGTACGTACTGCTACAAGGAGGATCTCGATACGCCGTCTGCCGGACGTCGAATGGATGTCGAGACTGCGAAGGCATCGGTCGAGATGTTGCTCAAAGAGTCGCCGGATGAACCGCGATACACAGTTGTTTTCTTCGGCGGCGAGCCACTCAGTAACCGCAAGCTGATCGAGCACGTGGTCGAATATTGCGAGCTTCGTTTCCGAGCGCTCGGAAAGCAGGTCGATTTCGTAATGACGACCAACGCCACGCTTTTGACCGAGGAGATCATTGATTGGCTCGACTCTCATCGCTTCGGTCTGTCAATCAGCATTGATGGACCGCGGAAGATCCATGATTTGAATCGCCGAACTGTTGGTGGTTCGGGTACGTATGACGTCGTGCGCCGCAAGGTCGAAATGCTGCTGAAGCGCTACCGCAGCCGCCCTGTCGGCGCGCGTGTGACGTTAACAAGCGGGGTGACGGATATCGAGGGGATCTGGGATCACCTGTTTAACGAGCTCGGCTTCGCGGAAGTCGGCTTTGCACCCGTCACCTCGGGTCAGCTCGACACGTTCAATTTGGGACCCAACGAGCTCGCGGACGTCTTTGCGAATATGAAGGCGCTCGGTCGGCGCTATCTGACGGAGGCGCTCGAGAACCGCAACATCGGATTCTCGAACTTGCACCAACTGATCACGGATCTGCACGAAGGGCACAAGAAGTCGCTTCCGTGCGGCGCGGGGCTCAAGATGCTCGCAGTGGACCACAAGGGCGATCTGAACTTGTGCCATCGTTTCACAGGCTCAACATTGCCGACGTTCGGCAATGTGCGCGATGGTGTCGCACAGGAGCAACTCAATGACTTCCTGTCGCAACGCCTCGACCGCAGCGGCACAGGCTGCGATAGTTGCCGGATCCGCAACCTGTGCTCGGGCGGCTGCTATCACGAAAGCTATGCACGCTACGGCGACCCAGCGCACCCGACCTATCACTACTGCGAGCTAATGCGTGATTGGATCGATTTCGGCATCGAAGTCTATAGTCGCATCATCGCAGGCAACCCGGCATTCATCGATAACCACATTACTCCGCGGAAGGCGCACTGACATGAAACATCTAAAGCCGCTCAACAACAAGGCAAAGCAACTTGAGCAAGCCGCGCAGGAAGACCGGCTCGAAGAAGTCGTCGCGATGACGTCTGTTGCAGGGTGTACTGCTACAACCGACCCCGGCTGGGAGACAGATGCATTCGGTGGCATTGCTTCGTTGTGCCAGCCAATGGAGGCGGATCTTTACGGTTGCTCCGATCCGTGTTGGTGGCCCGCGCAGGTGCCGGACACGATGATAACTTACCCGAACTGGAACAAATCCGACTCCGTAGCCAGCGCCGACTGGCGCAAGCTCGGTAGCGTGTTTCCGAAGGGTAAGTAATCGACGCCGCACACACTGGGGAAAAATATGTCAATTAAGAAGTGTTTTGGTATCACTCTGCTATCGGCAATTCTGTCGACTGGCTCGTTGGTGAGTGTAGCTGCGGCCAGTAGCGCGTTGCAAAGAGGGCACGAGTACCTCGCAATTGTTGGCTATCCGAATACGCTGACTGTCGTGGACGCATTCACCGATGAGATTTTTAAGACGTGCTCGATGCCAGACGCGTTTAATCCAGGGACGGTAACGATTAGTCCAGATAAGTCACACGCATATGTTCTGAACAATCGATACGGCGATCTCTACGGCGTCGAGCTTGATACATGCAAGGTCGTGTTCCATGCGGATCTCTCGGACCGACCCGGTGAACGCGTCAAATCGATGTTCTCCATAGCTGTGAGCCCTGACGGAAAAGAGGTATACAGCGTCGTCAACCCGACCAAGCTCAATCGCGACACCTATGAAGTTCAGACTCCGCGTCTACAGGTGTATTCGACCAGTGGTGGCATGGATGCGAAGCCGATCCGAACGTTCCCGGTACCGCGCCAACTCGGGGTTATGTTCGCAGCGGATGACGGCTCTTTGTATATTGCAGGTGCCGACATCTACCGCATGGACGTGAAATCTGGGAAGCTCGACGTCGCTGTTGCGGTCCGGAACTGGAAAAGACCACTTTATGGGCAACCAGACGTATTGAACGTGTGGCCGCAGCAACTACCACAACATTCGTTCGATTCTATATACACTGCTGATCGCTTCAAAGATGAGAAGAAGGCTCCAGGGACGAATGAGACGATGTATGGCTACATTGACGTCGATCTTGCGACCGGCAAGGCGTCGCTGAAGGACTTTGCCCCCGTCACGGAAGTGTTTTTCAGCGGTGTACGTTCTCCGACAAATCCGGATATTGTGTATGTTGTCGGAAATCGTCTCGCGAAATTCGATTCAAAGACAGAGAAGCTTGTGGGGGAAGCGCCGCTTGATCACACCTACTACGTGTTGACGCTAAATAAGTCTGGCAACAAGGTATATGTAGCAGGAGCGGCCAATTCAATTAGCGTATTCGACGCAGCGACCATGAAGAAAATCAAGGAAATCCGACTGAGCGGAGATACCGCTCAAGCTACTCCGCAAATTTTTGTCCGATAGATTGATGGAGTAGGCTCGTACTGCGATCGCTTGTATGGCAATCGATGGTCTGGCCGCGCGGGCGGTGCGATCTCACTTGCACTATGCCCGTGCGAGCAGTGTTCGACGAACGGAAGCGCATGGGCATCGGGGGTATTTCGTCACCTTGCGCAGGGGTCACCGGAAGCGTATTCCGCGCACCGCTTCTTTGCTGGTGAGAGTGCCCTCGATGGCTTGCGCGAGCCAATCTGCGATGCCCGTGTGTCATGTCGACTTCGCACCAATGTGTTGATGAGCTGCTAGCGGTGCGGCGCGGCGGTCTGTTGCCGGCCGAAAGCCACAGGCGCTCGCATCGGAGTGATGGTGTCGTCGCCAATGCGCGCCTGCAGGAAGTTCAATCTCGAGAAGTAGATCGCGCAGACGCGCGATCTACATGGCAGCGCATCAGTATCCAGAGACGCAGTCCTTTACGCGATAGGCACGAAGAGTTCACACGTTAATATCATGGAACAGAACCAGGTTTATTTGCCGCCGGCGGCAGCGTGCGCCGCAGACACGGCGGCCGTGCCGCACTTTGACGACCGTGCATTTTTTCTGCGTCTCTCAATCGTAGACTGGCTGTTCGCACTTGCGCTTGTCGGTGGCGTGGGTTTCGCACTTGTGCACTACTACGCGCACATGGACGTTTACGATCGCATGGTGATGATTGGTACATTGCTCGCACTCGTCGCCGTTGGCTGGTATTGGAAGCCTGCGCGACTGCTGACGGCTGGCGTCGCGGTGCTGTCGTTGCTGTCAATCCATTTGTACGACGGTGATCTAAGCCGTGCGGATTCGACGTTCATCCTGCGTTATCTCCTGTCGAGTCAGTCCGCGATCCTGTGGATGAGCACATTGTTCGTTTTAGCGACCATTTTCTACTGGGTCGGCATGCTGAGCCGTTCGGAGGCGGGCGGCGCAATCGGCCAGAAAATGACCTGGGCTGCGGTGCTGATGGGTTTTACCGGGATGATGGCGCGCTGGTACGAGTCGTATCTGATTGGTCCGGACGTTGGCCACATTCCAGTATCAAACCTATACGAAGTCTTTGTGCTGTTCAGCCTAATCACCGCTTTGCTATATCTGTACTACGAAGGGTATTACGGTACCCGATTGCTCGGCGCGTTCGTGCTACTGGTAATCAGTGCGGCTGTCGGATTCCTCACGTGGTACTCGGTGACGCGCGACGCACAGCAGATTCAGCCATTGGTGCCAGCGCTGCAGAGCTGGTGGATGAAAATCCACGTGCCAGCGAATTTTATCGGTTATGGAAGTTTCGCTTTGTCGGCGATGGTCAGCGTGGCGTATTTGCTGAAGTCACGCGGCGTGCTGGCCGACAGGTTGCCTGCGCTCGACGTGCTCGACGACGTAACGTATAAGTCGATCGCGGTTGGATTCATGTTCTTCACAATTGCGACGATACTCGGCGCGTTGTGGGCTGCGCAGGCGTGGGGTGGATACTGGAGCTGGGACCCGAAGGAAACCTGGGCGCTAATCGTCTGGCTCAACTATGCGGCATGGCTGCACATGCGCTTGATGAAGGGGATACGCGGGACTATCGCCGCTTGGTGGGCGCTGACAGGGCTCTTGGTCACGACGTTCGCGTTCCTCGGGGTGAACATGTTCCTGTCGGGGTTGCATAGCTACGGCAAGCTTTGATTATCCGTGAAGATTGCTGCGCTTTGCTTTCAAAATGGCCTGCGCCCTGTAAACGGCGGAGCGGGCGGCCAACCGTTCCGGCGCCAGACGTTGCGAATTGGGTAGAAGCGGGGCGCATGCATCGAAGAGCGCTTGAAGATAGCTAATTGTTTCGCTGAAGCTATGTGCCCCCGCTTTGTGAGATCTTGTGTGAAGCGACGAGTCTGGACGTGCGCAGCGCCGTGAGGGCGGAAAAGTCCGATGACGCAGGCGATTTTCTACGCACATCAATCCAACGATATGGCCACAAGTCGCCCAAAATGTGGCAGCGGTTCAATCGACAAGCGCAAGGCCTGACACTCACGTCGCGCGCGGCCACGCAATCACGTGTACATCAAACAGTTCTTAAAGCCGGCTGATAGAACGAAGCCGCGGAGCGGGTTGCGCCATAAGGCACGCGCAAGCTCATTCGAATTTGAACGCTGTGATCGATCGAGGTCGGTTTCGGGAGCGGGATATTGAGACGCGGGAAGCGGACGCATGATGCGACGCTGAGAAACTGTCGGTCGATTGGCTTTATTGGTTATTTATTTAGGAAGAGGAATATTTGTATGGCGGTACTCGGCATGTACCCGACTTTCTACGTTCCAGGCATCGGCACAGCTTGGGTAATGGGCATCATTGGTGTGATTCACGTCGTTGCGTCCCATACGTCGGTCGGTGCATCGTTTCTGTTCGCGCTGCTCGAGACACGTGCTTATCGCAAAAACGAGCCGCGACTGATGGAATTCATCAAGAAGTACGGGATGTTTCTGCTTGTGTTCTCGTACATTATCGGCTCGATCACAGGCCCCGGTATTTGGTACGCGATTACAGTTGCGAGCCCGCGCGGTGTTAGTGGTCTGATCCACAACTTCGTCTGGGTTTGGGCGACCGAGTGGGTCTACTTTACGGTGGAGGTGATCGGTGTATACGCGCTCGTCTACCTGATCGGCAAGGTCGACCCGAAGACCCACCTGAAGCTGACTTGGTCGTTCGCGCTCGCGTCGTGGGCGACGATGCTCCTGATTGTCGGGATCTTGTCGTTCATGATGTGGCCTGGCAGCGATCGTTGGTATCAGACCGGCTCGACGAGCGATGCATTCTTTAACGTCAACTTCTTCGCTCAACTCGGCACGCGGACCGGCGCTATGTTCGTGATGGCGTCTGTTGTCGGCCTGCTAGTAGCGAGCCGAGTGAGTGACCGCGAGCTACGCCGCGGCGTCGTACGCCTGATTGCCCCTGTCGGGCTTGTCGGTGGATTCGTTGCCGTGCTGATGTTCCTGTATTACCTGCGCACACTGCCGAATAACGCCATCGTGATGCTCAACGCGAATCTGCTGCCAGTCTATGGCAAGGAGATGATCTGCGTGTTCGTCGTCGCTACGCTGTGGCTGTTGTTCGCGTGGTGGCGCCCGCAGAAGGTCTATACGTCACTTGCGGTGACGATGTTCCTGTTTATCGCGGTGTTTGGCGTCTGGCCCGAGGAGCGCATGCGCGAATCGATGCGCAAGCCGTACGTGGTCGGTCAGTATATCTACGGGAACCAGGTGATCGCGCGTGATGTGCCGGCGAAGGGGATCAAGTCGGAGGTCGACGCGATCGCCGCGCACGGCTTGTTGAAGCTTAACCCGTTCGTGCCGGACGGCCTGCGCGCGGTGACCGAAGCGAACGAACTTGAGGTAGGCCGTCTGTTGACAAAGATGGCCTGTGCGAATTGTCACTCGCTAGAGCCTGGCGGCCCGCTGCGAAATCTACCCGGCAAGCTTCAGTACTCGCACGATGCGGACATGATCGCTGCCTTCATGCAAGGCCCGCTGAAACACGGCACACAGCCATACATGCCGCGCATCGATCTGCCCGATGACGAGATCCGCGCGATCGCAAGCTACCTCGCGGCGGTGAATGCCGGCAAGAACGTGAACCAACTGATTGAACAGCAACGAATGTCGATCGTACTAGCATCGACAAGGAAGTAAGGCCATGGATATCGGAGTTGTAATGAATGCGATGCGCGATCCTGCCGGGCTTCCCGCGCAGCCGGTCGTGTTTCAGGTGCTGATGGTGACTACGTGGGTGCTGCATATCGCATTCGTGCATCTCGCGCTCGGCAGCGCGGGGCTCGCTATTATCGCGTTTCACCGCCGCGGCGCCGGCCCGTATTGGGAGCGATTGTCGTTCGGGTTGACCAAGGTTGCGAAGGTCGCAGTGTCGCTACTGATCGTGCTCGGGGTCGGGCCGCTGCTGTTTACGCAAGTGATCTACGACCCGCAGTGGTATACGTCGAACGTGCTGTCCGGGCGTTGGGCGATTGCATTCATCTTTACCCTCATCGTCGGGTACTGTTGCTGGCTCGCGTTCTACCAAGTCAATCACGCGGGTGCGAAGAAGCGCATCGGCCTTTACGCATGGGTTGCGCTTGCGCTGTTCTTTCTTGACGGCCTCATCATGCACGCACTGTCCTATCAGGAACTGCTGCCGCAGCAATGGACTCAGTGGTACGCGCCGGTTGGGGATGTGGATACGCGTGGAGCTTCGCTACACGCGATCGAATGGGCGCGCTACATGTTCATCATGGGCCTGTCGGTGCCGGGCGTCGGCGTTTTCCTGCTCGTCTACGCGCAATACTTCGCCGGTCGTACTGATCGTGAAGCGGCATATCTTGCATTCGCACGTGGACTCGGCCAACGTATAGCTCAATGGGGATTCGCGCTGTCGGTCCCGACGCTGCTTGCATGGCAAGCTGACCTGCCGCACGCGAGTGGGCTCGCACTAAATCCGGTTGGATGGCTCCTCGTCGCTGGTCTAGTTGCGATGGCGTGGTGGATGCATCGCCTCAACCCAGCAACGCATGGTTACCTGCCGGCCGTCGCGAGCATTGCGTTGCTCGGATTGCTCTCGCTCTGGCGCGAAATCATCCGCACTGCCTATCTTCGGCCATTTGGCTATGACGTATACACCTACCCCGTGCACTTCGACTGGCCGTCGACTTTTCTATTCTTCATAACGCTCACGGGCATCGGTGGGTTCGTTGGCGGCTTCTATCTGTTGCTGCTGTACCGTTCGGGCCGGGTCCAAAATTGCTACACGGCCGAGCGCCCGGTCGCGCGCCTTGGCACCGGAGCGCTCGCGGCGCTCGGACTCTGGATCGCCGTGTTCCTCGCCTACGGTATTGCGATCTCGTATCGCGACGGCTTCATCTGATTCGCGGTAAATGCTGCAGAAATTACTCTCATGAAATCGACTCTTCTTGCTGGTCTCACGCTGCTGCTTACTCACCACGCCGTACACGCGCAGGCTGTCGACCCGGCGCCAGATGTCAATGCCGGTGCGCGGCGCGCGGCCGTCTGCTTCGCCTGCCACAACGCAAACGGAATTGCGAGGTTGCCGGGCGTGCCGAACCTCGCGGGTCAGCACTCCGACTATCTGGAAATTGCATTGCACGCGTACCGGGATGGGCAAACGCGACAGAGCCCAACGATGAATGCGATGGCAAAGCCACTGTCGGACCGAGACATCGTCAACATCGCCGCGTATTTCGGTCGCTTGCCGCGCGACGCTGAATGAGTTGCACCATAAGGGCTTGGATCAACTTATCTCTCACCTAAATCTGCTGCTGGCGGCTCGGTCTGTGCGATATCCCGTTGCCAACCCGCATGCAATACCCGAGTGATATGGAAATCTGTTATCCAAAGTATTGGACGCTGTTACCGGACGAGGCGTATAAAGCAACTCAACGAACTTCACCATTGCGGTTTGCGTCACGGCTCGAGTGGCGATTGAACGCGTAGGAACTTTCCTTCTCGATTCGCTAACAATTCCCCCGTGCGTGATTCCGGGACAGTGGGCGTAACCCCAGTCATTTTCGATTACGAAGTGGAGACTGTAACTATGAATGTCAAAGTATTCAGAACAAAGGAAGTACAGGATCTTTTGAAGGCCGCAGTCAATATCGACGATTTGAGCGGAAATCCCCGGCTCAAGGAGATTCTTAATCGTTTGCTGGGCGATCTCTTCAAAGCCATTGATGATCTCGATATCACGCCTGATGAGGTCTGGGTCGGAGTCAACTATCTGAACAAGCTCGGCCAGGATGGAGAAGCGGCTCTTCTTGCCGCCGGCTTGGGTCTGGAGAAGTATCTCGACATCCGCATGGACGCCGAGGACAGGGAGATAGGTATCGATGGCTGCACGCCGCGGACCATTGAGGGACCGCTCTATGTGGCTGGCGCGCCCTTGCGCGATGGCGTATCGAAGATTGACATCAATACTGACACAGACGCGGGCCCGCTTGTCATCCACGGTACTGTCACGGGACCAAGCGGTGAGCCAGTTGCAGGGGCAGTCGTCGAATGTTGGCACGCCAATTCGAAGGGTTTCTACTCGCATTTCGACCCGACGGGTGCCCAGAGCGAGTTCAACCTGCGCGGCGCAGTTAGAACCGGTGCCGACGGCAAGTACGAATTCCGCACGCTTATGCCGGTGGGTTACGGCTGCCCGCCGCACGGCGCTACGCAGCAGTTGTTGAACGAGCTTGCCCGCCATGGAAATCGTCCGGCGCACGTGCACTTTTTCGTCACGAGTGCGCATCACCGCAAGCTGACGACGCAATTCAACATCGAAGGTGATCCACTAATCTGGGACGACTTCGCGTACGCCACCCGTGAGGAGCTAATTCCGCAGGTGATCGAGAAGACTGGAGGTGCGGCGTTGGGCCTGAAGGACGAAACGTACAAGGACATCGAGTTCAACTTTGTTCTAACGCCGCTGGTGCAGGGAAAGGATAACCAGCTCGTCCATCGCCTTCGGGCTTCCGCCGCGGCGTAACAGCCCGATCTGGCGGCGGTGGGTAAGCACCTCCGCCTGGCGAGAGCCCATAAGAATCATTCGACGCCAATGCGCGAACTCCGTGCAGGATCTTGAACGCGCTTAGGAGAGGAAACATGTCAAACATTTTCGGCAAAGCCAAAGAACTGGATCAGCTACTTGTCACTGCAGTCCAGGATGACAAGGAGGCAGGCATATTCCGTTGCCGGCGCGATATCTTCACCAACGCCGATCTGTTCGATCTGGAGATGAAGCACATCTTCGAGGGTAACTGGGTGTACCTAGCTCACGAGAGCCAGGTTTCCAGCAACAACGACTACTACACCACGTGGATTGGTCGTCAACCGGTGGTCGTCACGCGCGATAAGACCGGAGAATTGCACGCGGTCATCAATGCCTGTGCGCACAAGGGGGCGATGCTCTGCCGGCGCAAGCACGGCAACAAGGGCAGCTTTACGTGCCCTTTCCACGGCTGGACCTTTTCCAATGCCGGAAAGCTGCTGAAGGTGAAGGATGAGAAAACGACCGAATATCCCGTGCAATTCAATACGGACGGCTCTCATGACCTGAAAAAAGTCGCGCGCTTCCAGAACTACCGTGGGTTCCTCTTTGGCAGTCTCAATGCGGACGTTCTTCCGCTGGAGGACTACCTCGGCGAAGCGAAAGTCATCATCGACCAGATCGTTGATCAGTCGCCGAACGGGCTTGAGGTGGTGCGCGGTAATTCTTCGTACGTATACGAAGGCAATTGGAAGATGCAGATGGAGAACGGTTGCGATGGCTATCACGTGAGCACTGTTCACTGGAATTATGCCGCGACGATGGGACGGCGAAAGGAAGAGGGCACGCAGGCTGTGGATGCCAACAGCTGGAGCAAGTCGGTGGCGGGCGTGTATGGCTTCGACTACGGCCACATCCTGCTGTGGACCAACACGATGAATCCAGAAGTGCGTCCGGTCTATCGACAGCGCGACGAAATCAAGGCGCGTGTCGGCGAAGTGAAGGCGGATTTCATTGTCAAGCAGACGAGAAATCTGTGCCTGTACCCGAACGTGTTCCTGATGGACCAGTTCAGCACGCAGATCCGCGTGGTGCGCCCGATCAGCGTGGACAAGACGGAAGTCTCGATCTTCTGTTTCGCGCCCAAGGGTGAGAGCCAGGCTGACCGCGCTACGCGAATTCGTCAGTACGAGGACTTCTTCAACGTGTCCGGCATGGGTACCGCAGACGATCTGGAAGAGTTTCGCGCCTGCCAGAATGGGTACGCCGGCACCACAGCGCTTTGGAACGACCTGTCGCGAGGCGCGCCGTTGTGGGTCGATGGCCCGGACGAAAACGCAAAGAAGATGGGACTTAAGCCGCTGATTTCGGGCGAGCGTAGCGAAGATGAAGGCCTGTTCGTGTGCCAACACGAATATTGGGTGCGCGTGATGCGCGACGCGCTCAAGAAGGAACAGGAAGGAGCACAGGCATGAGTTTCGACTACCAGAAAATCTGCGCCGTGCTGTACCGCGAAGCGCGCCTGCTCGACGATAGGCAGTGGGAAGCGTGGCTCGACTGCTATGCCGAAGACGTCACGTACTGGATGCCCGCGTGGGACGACGACGACCAGCTCACCGACGACCACCAGTCGCAGATCTCGCTGATGTATTACCCGAATCGCGGCGGCCTCGAAGACCGCGTGTTCCGCATCAAGACCGAACGCAGCGGGGCCTCGATGCCGGAGCCGCGCACGAACCACAACGTCACGAACGTGGAAGTGCTGGCGGGTCGAGGCGACGAAGTGGATGTGCGCTACAACTTCCACACGCTCAGTCATCGCTACAAAACCACGGATAGCTTCTTCGGCACGATGTTCGTCACCTTGCGCAAGAGCGGCGGCGAGTTCCTCATTGCCTCTAAAAAGATCGTGCTGAAGAACGACTACATCCGTCAGGTGCTCGACGTTTATCACGTTTGAAGGCGCGCCTAATTGTCGTTTGAAAGCGAGACCCGGTTTCAACATGGAAAAGAAGGGGACACCATGTCCAGCTACAAGATTGCACTGAATTTCGAGGACGGTGTTACCCGTTTCATCGATTGTAAAGCGGGCGAGA
This sequence comes from Paraburkholderia sp. J11-2, assembly GCF_905220185.1. Classification (NCBI taxonomy): domain Bacteria; kingdom Pseudomonadati; phylum Pseudomonadota; class Betaproteobacteria; order Burkholderiales; family Burkholderiaceae; genus Paraburkholderia; species Paraburkholderia sp. J11-2. Next base: position 49,438 of record NZ_CAJMYY010000031.1, read on the forward strand.
AGGTCCTCGATGCGGCCTTCCGCGCGAGGATCAACCTGCCGATGGATTGCTCCGACGGAGTGTGCGGCACCTGCAAGTGCCGTGCAGAAAGTGGCAGCTACGACCTCGGCGAAGACTATATCGAAGACGCGCTGACCGAGGACGAAAAGGACAGAGGCCTCGTGCTCACCTGCCAGATGGTGCCGGAAAGCGATTGCGTGATTGCGGTACCGGCGTCTTCCATCGTATGCAAAACGGGGCAGAGCAAGTTTGCCGCTACGGTGACAAAAGTCGAGCAGCACAACGACGCTGCAATTGTGCTCGAACTCGATGTGGATACAGCTGGGCCGATGTTCCTGCCGGGCCAGTACGCCAATATCAACGTGCCGGGCAGTGACCAACACCGTTCGTATTCGTTCTCCTCTGCGCCGGGCGAATCGAAGATCAGCTTCCTGATCAAGAAGATTCCTGGCGGCGTGATGAGCACGTGGCTCGAAGCCGCACAACCGGGCACGAAGCTCGATTTGACGGGGCCGCTCGGCAGCTTCTATTTGCGCGACGTACAGCGGCCGCTGCTGTTTCTCGCAGGCGGCACGGGTCTGGCGCCGTTCCTCTCGATGCTGGAAGTGCTCGCGCGCACCAACGCGCAGCAGAAGGTGCACCTCATTTACGGCGTGACGCGTGACCTCGATCTTGTGCTGGTCGAAGCCATCGACGCCTACGCAGCGAAGCTGCCGAACTTCAGCTTCGCTACCGTCATCGCCGACGTGGATTCGAATCATCCGCGCAAGGGCTGGGTCACGCAGCACATTTCCGCCGACGCCTTGAACGATGGCGACGTCGATGTGTACCTGTGCGGCCCGCCGCCGATGGTGGACGCCGTACGCAAGTATTTTGATGACGAAGGTGTGAAGCCCAACAGCTTCCACTACGAGAAGTTCACCCCGAACGTCGGTCCGAAGGCGGCATGAACATGCAACGATTCGCAGGCAAGGTCGTCGTCGTCACCGGTGCGGCGCAGGGAATTGGGCGCGGCGTCGCGCTGCGTGCGGCGGTCGAAGGCGGCAAGGTCGTGTTCGTCGATCGCGCGGATTTCGTGGCTGAAGTCGCGGCCGAGGCGAAGGGCGCTGAAACGGCGGGATTCGTCGCCGACCTCGAAACGTATGACGGCGCGAAAGCGGCCATGGATTTCGCCGCGCAACGATTTGGCGGAATCGACATTCTCATCAACGGTGTGGGCGGCGCTATCCGCATGCGTCCGTATGCGGAATTCGAGCCGGCACAGATCGATGCGGAAATCCGCCGCTCGCTCATGCCCACGCTGTACACGTGTCACGCCGTGTTGCCGCATCTGCTCGAGCGCGGGCGCGGCACCATCGTCAACGTTTCTTCGAACGCCACGTGCGGCATTCGCCGGTTGCCGTATTCGGCAGCGAAGGGCGGCGTGAATGCGATCACGCAATCGCTGGCTATGGAATACGCGGAGGACAATATCCGCGTGGTTGCCACGGCGCCCGGTGGCACCGTGGCACCGTCGCGCCGCATCCCGCGCAATGCCGCTGGTGACAGCGAGCAGGAAAAGGTCTGGATGAGCGAGGCGGTAGCGCAGGTTACCGAATCGACCTTCTTCAAGCGCTACGGCAGTCTCGACGAGCAGGTGGCCCCGATCATGTTTCTCGCGTCGGACGAAGCGAGCTACATCACGGGCTCCGTATTGCCGGTTGCCGGCGGCGATCAGGGCTGACTCGCAAATGCCAGGCGCGGGTTGGTTAGAGATCGCTCGCTAATCCGAGTCCCGTTGCCTGGATTCGCGCGAGTCAAGAAGCCCAGGTTTTCCCTCAGACGTTCGTAATCAAGCTGCACAGGACGTTATTTCCATTGTGAACCGCGTCCACGGCCTTCAGACGGCACTCCCCTGATGCTGTTCATTCTTTCGTCCGCAACGGAAATATGACGGCCAACTGCTTGTTTACAAAATGTTTACGCCTGTCAGTTGATCCGCGGAAATCCTGTTTTCCCGTGCGCAACGCAAGATTAAGTTGACCAAAAATGGTCAAAATTTGCGTTGTCGCTGGGGTAAAGTTTCACTACTTTCCTCCATACAGACTTGCGCGAAGCGCGGCATGGGCCACGGACGGCTCCCGCGCGGGATCGTGGTCGATAACGTCGGAGACACCGTCCATGCAATCCTGCTTCTCACGAGACGACTCGTCCCGTGTTCGCCCGGAACCCGGGCTCCGTCCCTGAACGATCCATTTGCATAATCGCGGTTGCGCGAGCGACCGTGCATGGTGAGCGGTGCAAAAGCAGGATCGATGCGTTCCATCGTCGAATGCGCCGGATCAGGAACAGCGAACTGGTGGTTGCGAATCTTTGCCATTGCGGCAAGGATCCGCATTGCAAGAAAGCGCTGTCGAGAAAGAATACGGAGACAAAGATGCGAAACGCTTACGAAGCGCCCATTCCCGGCGACTTTGACCAATCCGATACGAGCGAAGCTACGCGCATTGCCCGCTTCGTCCGGCTCGTCACCATCGTCGCCACGTTTGGCGGCCTGCTGTTTGGATACGACACAGGCGTCATCAACGGCGCACTCGGCTACATGAAGCGTGATTTCGGGCTCACTCCCCTAACTGAGGGGATGGTCACGAGCTTCCTGCTGCTTGGCGCCGCAATGGGCGCTGTGATTGGCGGCCACCTTGCCGATCGATATGGTCGCCGCACGAGCATCATGACGCTGGCGGTCACTTTTCTCGTTGGTACGCTCGCCTGCACATTCGCGCCCACCGTGACGGCCATGGTGATCGCGCGCTTCGTGCTGGGTCTTGCGGTTGGCGGCGCATCGGTGGCGGTTCCGACCTATCTGGCCGAGATGGCGCCCGCGGACAGACGCGGCCAGATCGTGACGCAGAACGAATTGATGATCGTCTCCGGGCAGATGCTCGCGTTCATTCTCAACGCCGTGATCGGCAACCAGTGGGGCGCGACGCACGGCATCTGGCGCTGGATGCTGGTGATCGCGACGTTGCCGGCGGTCGCGTTGTGGATCGGTATGCTGGCGATGCCCGAAAGCCCGCGCTGGCTCGCGTCCAAGGGGCGCATTGGCGATGCGCTCCGCGTGCTCAAGCGTGTTCGGGAACAGCAAAACGTCGCGGCTGAACTCGCCGAGATCCGTCATGCGGGCGCGCAACATCGCCAGACGGGCCGCCGTGTGATTGCCGAATTGTCGACGCCCTGGATACGTCGTGTGTTCTTCATCGGTCTGGGCGTTGCCGTGGTGATGCAGGCAACCGGCGTCAACTCGATCATGTACTACGGCACGCAGATCCTCACGAGTTCCGGTTTCGGCCGGGAAACCGCGCTGATCGCCAATATCGCCAACGGTGTGATCTCCGTGCTGGCGACGTGCGTGGGTATCTACGCGCTGGGCAAGATCGGGCGGCGGCCAATGTTTATCCTCGGTCTTTCAGGGACCACACTGTCCCTGTTGATGATCGGTCTGTTCTCGGATTGGTTGCCCGTTTCCCACTTGCGCGCGGGCTTGATCCTCTCGGCGATGGTGTGCTTCCTGAGTTTCATGCAGGCGCTGATCGCTCCGGTCAGCTGGGTGCTGCTGTCCGAACTGTTCCCGCTGAGGATCCGAGGGTTTGCGGCAGGTGTCGCGGGCTGCACACTCTGGCTCGTCAACTTCGTCATTGGCCTGTGCTTTCCATCTCTCGTGGCGCATGTCGGAATTTCCAATACCTTCTTCCTGTTCGCCGCGTTGGGGCTCGTCTCGATCACCTTCATCACGCGTTGTTTGCCGGAAACGAGGGGCCGGAGCCTCGAAGCCATCGAGGCCTGGTTCCAGGCCGGACACGACCGGTCGTCGCGGGCGGCTAGATGAGCGACTCCGCAACAGGGCAACGCGCTGGGACGGGCGCGCGTCGCAAACGCGACGCGCGCTTTGTCGAGATCGCGCTGGAAGCGGGTGTCAGTGAGTCGACGGTCAACCGCGTGCTCAACGAGCGCGGCAGCGTGTCCGAATCCGCGCGCGAGCGGGTGATTGCAGCGGCACGTCGACTGGGCGTGCGGCGCGTGTTGCCCGATGTGCGGCATGGGCTCATCCACATCGACGTGTTGCTGTCGCACGGCGATACGCCTTTCTTCCGGCGTCTGCTCGCAGCGTGGCAACGTTCGGCGCAAATCATTGACAAGCGCATCGTCCTGCACCGGACGATTCTCCCGGAGTCGGACGCCGCGGTGGTCGAGGCCATCGCGCGCTCGCGCTACAAGCGCGCAGGGCTCGTCCTGACTGCCCGGGACACCGTGCCTGTGCGCGAGGCGCTTGCGGCCGCCATTGAGCGAGGCGAATCAGTCGTGACGCTGATGACGGATATCACCGGCGTGCCGCGCGTGCATTACGCGGGCATCGACAATGTGCGCGCGGGCCGCACGGCCGGCTATTTCATCGGGCGACTGGCGCGGGCTCCGGGCCGCGTGCTGAAGCTGTGCGGCGGCTTGAGCTTCGGCGCGCACCGCGACCGCATGGCCGGTTTCCGCGAGGGTATGGCTGCCGCGCACGCGGACCTCGTCTATCAGGGCGCGGAAATCGAAACGCAGGACAACGCCGACGCCTGTTACCGCGCCGTGTCTCGCGCACTGAAGCAAGGCGATCTGGCGGGCATCTATAACAGCGGCTATGGTTCGCCCGGAATCGCTGCGGCCCTCAGGGAGTTCGGTGCAGCGGGCAAAGTCGTATGGATCGGCCACGAGATGCTCGACGAGCATCGGACCTTCATCGAAGAGGGGACGATGGATCTCGTGATCGATCAGAACCCCGACGCGCAGGTCATATCGGCACTGCAACACCTGCTGCATGCCTGTGGTGTGCTCGCCGATTCTCCTCCGGTTGGCCCGGTCGAATTCGGTGTGTTTTGCCTCGCGAACGTGCGCGAGGCGCCTTATCTTCCAGCGACGCTCTGAACGCGGACGGCGGGACGGCATGCACCGTCCACGCCGCCGCGTTCAGACGCACCTATTTCGCCAGCATCCATTCGTGCGCGGGATCGTTCCTGAAGTGCCAGACGCGCTTCGGACCCGCCATCACGTTGAGGTAATAGCTGTTGTAGCCGTGTGGCGCGACGACCGGGTGGTATCCGCGCGGCACCATCACGACGTCGTGATTCTCGACCGCATACGCCACGTCGATGTCGCGCGAGTCGGTGTACACGCGCTGGAACGCGAACCCTTGCGGCGGATCGATGCGGTGATAATAGGTTTCCTCGAGAAAGCTCTCTTCGGGAATGGCATCGACGTCGTGCTTGTGCGGCGGATAGCTGGACGAATGCCCGGCAGGTGTCACGACTTCGACGACCAGCAGCGACTCCGCCGGTTCGCTTTGAGGAAGAATGTCGCATACGTAGCGCGTATTCGTGCCCGCGCCGCGAACCGATCGCGCGATGGTCGCCGGCTCGATCAGGCGCGCTTCGAAGCGGCCGGTCGCCGGCGCGGTGCAAAGCGCAATCTCGACGTCATCGTGCGATTCGATCGACACGCTTTGGCGCGGCGGAACGTACACCGCATACGGAGACTGAGCCTCGAACACGCTGCGCCGCCCGCCGATCTCGCGCCAGCAATGTTGGGGCGTCGACACCGTGACGACGCCGGTCAGCACGACGACACACAATTCCACGGCGCCCGTATTGAACACGATACTTTCGCCCCTGCCCAAGCGCTTCGCGGTAAATCCCACGTGGCGCCAGCCCGCGCTTTCGGGTGTCACTGTCACGATGCCACGACCCGTTTGCTGCCCCTTGACGATCAGGTTGCTCATGCGGCCTCCTTCTGCGTGCGAGACTGTCTCCAGAGGCGGATCAGCACCTCGAAGTTCGCGCGCACCTGAGCGACCAGGGTCTGGTCGTCGATTTCACCCGCGAGCCATGCGCGGCTCGGCTCGTAGAAAATCGTTCGGCCGACGGTGAATCCGCGGCAGGTTCGGCTCGCGCTGGCTTCGACGAAGCCGTCTGCGAGTCTTTCGATGGGGGCGTTCAAGCCGAGCAGCACCACGCCCCTGCAATACGGATCACGCTTTTCGATCAGCGCGTCGATGTCGCGCCACTCGGTCGCGCGCGGCGACTCGAGTTTCCACCAGTCCGGCTGGATGCCGAGGTCGTACAGTCTCTCCAGCGCGCGAACGATCAACGACGGTGGATTCGGTCTGTTTTTCGGAGGAATGACTTCGAGCAGCAGTTCATGACCGCTCGCCTGCACGGCGTCGTAAAGCGAGCGCAGTTGCTGCTCCTGTTCGATCCGGTGCTCGGCTTCGTCGTCGGGGTGATATTGCACGAGGCACTTCACGATGTGCTCGCGCGGCCACAAGGCGAGCGCGGTGCCAATCGAGCGGCCATGCTCGAACTGCAGCGGATTGGAGCCCGGAAGTTCGACCGGCCGGCCGATCCACCAGCCGCGGCCTGTCGCGGCGTTGAGCGCATCCTGGCCATAGCGATCGTCGATCAGCACGGCGATCTTGCCTTGCACGCCGATCTGCGCCTCGGTTTCCGCCACGGCCGCCACGAACAGTTGCTTGAGCGTCGAAATGCGCGCTTCGTCCACGCCTGCCTGCTGCGCGAGTGCGAAGAGCTGCTCACGATGATCGAACGCGAAGCCGAGCACTTCGTCCCATTTACGTCGCGCCGGGGTCACGCGATGAAGATGCGTGAGCGTGGCATCGCGATCGGGCCGCTTCATTTGCGCGGCGTTGGCGAGGAAGTAATCGAGCTCGGCCGGCGTGGGCATGGCGGGTGCGCACGCATGCCGCGAAACGACCAGCGCGCCGCAGGCATTGGCGAAGGCGCAGCAGGTCGTCTCGTCGGCGCCCGTGAGCCAGCCTTTGAGGAAACCCGAGATGAACGCGTCGCCGGCGCCAAGCACGTTGAGCACTTCGACCTGAACGCCGCGATAGTTGCGCGCGTCGTCGAGCGCAGCCGGAATCGGTCCGTCGATGATCGCGCATCCGAGCGGCCCGCGCTTGACCACGAGCGTGGCGGCCGTCAAGGCGCGCACCGCGCGCAGGGCGTCGAGCAGATCGTCGCAACCGCCTGCAATGCGGAATTCTTCTTCCGTGCCGACGATGAGGTCGAACATCGGCACAATGCCGCGCAGATGCTCGCTCACGCTGCCGTTGGCGATGAAGCGGGTTTCGCCATCGGCCTTGCCGGTAAGTCCCCACAGGACAGGACGATAGTCGATATCGAGCACGGTGCGCACGTCATTGCGACGCGCATATTCCAGCGCCTTCATGCTCGCGCGATGCACCTGCGGCGTAGAGAAGTGCGTGCCGGTGATGAGCAGCGCGCGGCTCGAGGCGATGAACGACTCGTCGAAGTCGGCTTCATCCAGCGCCATGTCGGCACAGTTCTCGCGGTAGAACACAAGCGGGAACGTTTCGCGATCCTTAAGACCAAGTAGCACGAGAGCGGTCAGGCGTTGCGGGTCGGTGACGACATGGCTCACGTCGCAGCCCTCGCGCGTGAGCGCGTTCACGAGGAATCGCCCCATGTGATCGTTGCCGACACGCGAGAGCATGGCCGACTTCAGACCGAGCCGTGCGCAGCCGAAGGCGATGTTGGCCGAGGAACCGCCAAGATAGCGTGCGAAGCTTGAGACGTCTTCGAGCGGGGCACCGATCTGTTGCGCGTAGAGATCGACCGCGAGCCGGCCGAGGCAGATCACGTCGATTTTTCGGTCGGGCGCGAGCGTTGGATTTTGCGCGGCGTTTTGCACCGGGTTTTGCACGATGGGTGCTCCTGTTGCGTTGTGTAGTGTCAGGCGAAAAGCATGGACTGGCGGGTCACTTCAGGCCGAGGCCGCGCTGGACGGCGTCGAGCATCATCCGGGACGACTCGTCCGCGCGTTCCTCCCAGGCGAAGACCGCGACGGTCGCGATGCCGTCGAATCCGATGTCGCGCACGGAGCGGAAGAACGTGTCCCAGGGAATCTCGCCCTGCCCGATGTCGAGATGCTGATGTACCGTCGCGGTGACGCCTGGAGGATTCACGATGTAGCGCAGATTCGACGATGCACGGTGGTTGTACGTGTCGGCGATGATCAGGTGAGTGAGCTTCGGCTTCGCGTAGTCGAGCATGGCCGCGATGTCGCCTTTGCCGTCATCGTAGAAGTACGTGTGCGGGACGGCGTAGAGGTAGTTGAGCCACGGTTTGTCGAGGCCGCGGATGATGTCTACGGACTCGTTGTTGCGCTCGCAGAAGTCGTAAGGGTGCGCTTGAATGTCGAGCTTGATGCCCTCACGCTCGAACACCGGCAGCAGTTCCTCCATCGAGCGCATGAACTGCTGTTCACACACCAGCGCATTGTCGGACTGGCCGCTGAATTCCGTATTCATGAGGTCGCATTCCATGTCCACGGCAACCTGAATCGCGCGCTTCCAGTTGCGCACCGCGGCTTCGCGCATCGCTTCGTCGGGGTGCGACCAGTGGTAGAGCGGCAGCAGCGAGGAGAGCTTGACGCCGTTCTCGCGCAATGCGTGCTTGAACTCGCGCACGCGTGCTTTGTCCACGCGCGGATACTTGTAGAACGGCAGGAAATCTTCCCGCGGCGAGAGTTCGATGTATTCGTAGCCGAGTTCGGCCACTTTCTCGACCATCTGCGGAATCGGCAGATGGCGGTACATGTAGGGATCGAGGGCGATGCGCATGTCGGTTCCTGATTGAGGGTCTGTAGAAAAGGGAGATCAATACCGCCGGGCGCGGTTGAGCGCCAGCTTCATGAGCCGGGATGCTTCGTCGACGGCTGCGCTCGTGGAAACTTCCGGCACGCCCACGTGCCACCACGATCCGTACTTGTGCACCATGGTTTTCGGCAGCACCTTGATGTCGATGAGTGTCGAGACGCTCTGCGTGCGCGCGTCGTCGAGCGCTGCGACAAGTTCATCCATCGACTTGACCGTGTACGTTTTGCAGCCGTAGGCGGCCGCGTTGGCTGCGAAGTCGATGGGCACGAAGCCGCCCGTGAGTGCGCCTGCCTCGCTGTCACGAAAGCGGAACTCAGTCCCGAAACTTCCCATGCCGTGCTCCATCTGCAGGTTGTTGATGCAGCCGAACGTCATGTTGTCGAACAGCAGGACATTGATCTTGCGGCGCTCCTGAATGGAGGTGACGAGCTCGGAGTGGAGCATCATGTAAGAGCCGTCGCCGACGAATGCGAACACCTCCTTGTGCGGCTGCGCGAGCTTCACGCCCAGTGCGGCGTTGACTTCGTAACCCATGCACGAATAGCCGTATTCGACGTGATAGCTGTCTTCTCCCTTCGGTCGCCAGATGCGTTGCAGGTCGCCCGGCAGGCTGCCGGCGGCGGCGACAACCACGTCGCGATCGGTCAGCTTCTCGTTCAGCAGCCCCAGCACCTGGGTCTGCGTGAGTGACGAGCCGGTCAATCGGACGAACTCGTCGAGCACGCCGCGATCGAGGTGGTCATCGATTTCCGGTACGAATTGTTCGGGCGTATAGCGCACCTGATGGACACGCTCTTCCTCGGCGCGCATACGCGCAATCGCATTTGCGATATCGCTTCGGCGGCCGGAAGAGAATGCGATGCCTTCGAATGCTTCCGAAAGCGCATTGATACCTGGTTCGGCATCCGAAACAATCGATACTGCATCGAGCTTGCCGGCGTCGAACGCACTGGTGTTCAGATTGACGAACTGAACCTCGGGAGACTGGAACAGCCACTTCGAGGCGGTCGTGAAGTCCGTATAGCGCGTGCCAACGCCGATGACGAGATCGGCCTCACGTGCGATTTCGTTTGCGGCAAGCGAGCCCGTTTCGCCGATTCCGCCCAGATTGAGCGGGTGATCCCACGCCATCGAGCCCTTGCCAGCCTGGGTGTGCGCAACCGGAATGCCGAATCGCTCGGCGAACCGAACCAGTGCCTTTTGGGCATTGGCGTAGCGCACGCCGCCTCCGCAAACGAGCAGCGGCCGACTCTTGCGAGCAGCGACGGCGGCGGCGCGCGCCACGGCGGCGGCCGTTGGTGGCCGGCGCTCGATGTAGTGCACGCGCTTCGCGAAGAAGTAGTCGGGGTAGTCGAACGCTTCGGCCTGAACGTCCTGCGGAAGGGCGAGCGTCACGGCGCCTGTTTCCGCAGGATCGGTCAGCACGCGCATGGCGTTGATGCATGCGCTCATGAGTTGCTCGGGGCGCACGATGCGATCCCAGTACTTGCTGACCGGGCGGAACACGTCATTGGTGCTGATGGAGAGATCGTGCGACTGCTCGATCTGCTGGAGCACAGGGTCGGGTTGGCGTCCGGCGTGGACGTCGCCAGGAAGCAGCAGCAGGGGGATGCGGTTCGCGGTCGCGGTGGCCGCAGCCGTCACCATGTTCGCCGCGCCGGGGCCGACCGACGACGTACAGGCGTAGATCTGGCGGCGTCTGCTTTGCCTCGCGAAGCCGATGGCCGCGTGAGCCATGCCCTGCTCATTTCTTCCCTGATGCACGACGAGGTCGCCCGCGTCCTGCTCGAGCGCCTGGCCGATGCCGAGGACATTGCCGTGTCCGAAGATGGTGAACACGCCCTTGACGAATTTCGTCTGCTCGCCATCGAACTCGACGTACTGGTTATCGAGAAATCGAACGAGCGCCTGTGCCGTCGTTAGCCTGATGTGACCCATGTGTGATCCGTGCGGTGATGAAAGTGTGTTTGCGGTACTCATGCGATGAGTCGCGCAGCCGGACAGGCTGCCGTTGCATCGCGATGCCGGGTGGGGCAGAAGGCAATACGCACGAGAGGCGGAGGTCTTCGCAGCCCTGGAGGGGAAGAAGGGAAGGTCATTGGCTGTCTCCAACATTTTTCTCTGCCGCGAAGACGCTGACCCGCGGCGGGTGTGTCGTTCGAGCTTTCGATGACAAAGTTAGGCGAGCGTCGTGCAGGCGACAACCGAAACATTGACCATTTCTGGTCAGGCCTCGCAGCCCGGAATCACCGGGGAAAACACCGATCGATGCCGCGCAACCCGGCCGTCATGGATGAACCTGGAAATGCTGCAGGGTGTGACCAGATCTGGTCATTTTTCTTGTTGCGGCGGCAGGGCGCCTCTCTAAACTTCGGCTCACAGACACAAACGACACATCGGCCCCGTTGTTCACCTGACACGGAAAAGGCCTGGCAGCCGGAGACGCATACATGCCATTCCCTAGGCTTCTCCCTATGCCGTTGGACAACGTTGACGTGTCGTCAACTTTTGCGTGACTGGCGGCAGGGCGTTCTCACTCCTGGCGAGCGAATGCACACGATCCAGTCAGACGGGATTTTCAAAAACTTAGGATTTCGATATATGAAGAACAAGCTTCGTGTCGCGGTAGTGGGTGCGGGTCTCATGGGCGCGGACCATGTTGAGCGCATCGCGAACCGGATTGTCGGTGCTGAGGTCGTCGCGGTTGTCGATGTCGATGTGGAGCGCGCACAGCAAGCTGCGAGCAAGGCGCCGGGCGCTACAGCGGAAGCGGATATTGCGCCGGTTCTGGCGGAAGAGCGCGTTGACGCCGTAGTGATTGCGACGCCGGGTTTCCTGCATGAAAAGACTTTGCTTCAGGTTCTCGACCACGGGTTGCCGGTCCTATGCGAGAAGCCGCTTACGCCCGACGCGGAATCGGCATGGCGAATCGTCGAAGCGGAGCGCAAGCTCGGTCGCAAGCTCATTCAGGTGGGCTTCATGCGGCGGTTCGACGCCGAGTACCGGCAACTGCGCGAGATTCTCACGTCGAAGGAACTGGGCGATCCGTTGCTGCTGCACTTCTCGCATCGCAACGGCACAACGCCTGCGAATTTCACGAGCCAGATGCTGGTGAACGATTCGGTGGTGCACGAGTTTGACGGCATCCGCTTCATCACGGGAGAGGAGATCGCCTCGGTGCAGGTGCGGCTCGGTCGTCCGACGCGGCACGCCCATCCTGGCCAGCATGATCCCCAACAGGTGCTGATCGAAACGACAAGCGGGGTGCTTGCCGACGTCGAGATCTTCGTCAACGCGCAGTTCGGCTATCAGGTCGCCGCGCAGGCTGTGTTCGAAGACGGCATCGTCAACATCGGAAGCGATGGCGGCCCGTACGTGCGCAGCGCCGGTCGTTGGGGTGGTGCGGTGACGCCAAGCTTCGTCGAACGTTTCCGTCCCGCATTCGATCTCGAACTGCAGACGTGGGTCGACGCAGCACGCCGAGGAACGATCGACGGGCCTTCCGCATGGGATGGCTACGCGACGGCGGCATGCTGCGAAGCAGGCGTTGCCGCGCAGCAGAGTGGAGAAAAGGTACGCGTATCGCTCAAGGAAAAACCGGCGCTTTACCGCGACGCCTGAGCGCTTGCTGCCCAATTACATTCAATAGATTTAAAGCACGGAGAAAACGATGAAGCTTTCGTTCTGCACGGACAGCCTGGGCTATCTGCCCTTTGAACAAATGCTCGACAAGCTGTGTGAGATGGAGGTGTTCGGTGTGGAAATGACGGCCGGCGGCTGGTCGTCGGCCCCACACCTGCGAGCCGACGAGTTGCTCGCCGACGCTGGCAAGCGGCGTGCGTTGCACGCGGCGCTGGAAAGCCGCGGCATGGAAATCGCAGCGCTCAATGTGTCGGGCAATCCGCTGGATCCGGGCGAACTGGGCAAGAAGCACAAGGCGGACATGGAGAAGACGATCCGTCTTGCCGGCGAACTTGGCGTAAAGAAGATCGTGGCGATGAGCGGTCTGCCGCCCGCGAGTCCGGAGGATAGCGTGCCGAACTGGATTACCTACACCACCAGTTGGCCCGCGACGCTCAAGGGGTGTCTCGACTACCAGTGGAACGATGTCGCGATTCCTTACTGGCGCAAGCTTGTCAGCCAGGCCACTGAAGCCGGCGTCGAGAAGTTCGCGCTGGAGAACTTCAGTGCGATGCTGGTCTGGAATCCCGAAACGCTTTTCCGCCTGCGAGAAGGCGTGGGCCCGATGGTTGGCCTGAATCTCGATCCCAGCCATCTGATCTGGATGGGTGCCGATCCGATCGCCGCTGCGCGCGCACTGGGCGACGCCATTCATCACGTACACGGCAAGGACGCGCGCCTCGAGCGCGGGCTAGTCGACGTGAATGGCCTGCTTGAGACGAAGCCGGTCGAGGAAGTGGGGCGCCGCGCATGGAACTACGTCGCGGTTGGCTGCGGCAAGGATCTTCAGTGGTGGAAGGAATTCTTCTCGGTGGTCCGCATGACGGGATACAACGACTGGGTCTCGCTGGAGATGGAAGACCTCACGATGTCGGTTGAAGCAGGCATCACAACTTCCATCGACGCGCTCAAACAGACGATCAGCAGGTAGCAACGCGTGAGTTCCCGAGTGCCAGCGATCGCCTACCCAAGGGACGTACTGGCACTCAGGAGGAAATCAGAATAATTCATAGATGGAGACAGCACATGTTCCGCATTCAGGAAATCACTCAAATCGCCAGGATTTCGTACTGTCCCCTCGCGTTTTCGGACTGACAAACGAGCGGCGGGCGATATCCGCCCGCAAATCCGTACCCCATCCGTACATCTTCGCGCTTGACGTCGCAACGCCACGCACGGCTGACCCGCGTAAGGGGGCGATGTCGCGCGCATGTGAGGAGCAGGACCATGGCTTTAGAGCAGGAAAACTACGTGCTGGAAATGCGGGAGGTCACGAAGGCATTTCCGGGCGTGCTCGCGCTCGACAAGGTGACACTCAAGGTACGTGCAGGCACAACGCATGTGCTGGTCGGTGAGAACGGCGCGGGAAAGTCTACGCTGATGAAGATCCTGAGCGGCGAGCACCGCGTCGATTCCGGCGAAATCTATTTCAAGGGCGCGCCGTTCGCGCCGCGCGGCCCGAAGGCCGCACTCGAGATCGGCGTGGCGATGATCCATCAGGAATTGAGTCCCGTACTCGATATGACCATCGCCGAGAACATCTTCCTTGGGCGCGAGCCCGCCGCGCCGGGGTTTGGCCCGTTCGCGCGCCCCTTCGTAGATTTCGGCCGTATGGTGCGCGAAACACGCGGGCTGCTCGATCGCCTCGGGCTCAAATACGATCCGCGGCAAAAGATGCGCGAGTTGAGCGTGGCGGGCATGCAACTCATCGAAATCAGCAAGGCGATCTCGCGCGGTGCTTCGCTCATCATCATGGACGAACCGACCTCCGCGATCAGCGACACCGAAGTAGACATGCTGTTCGCGCAGATCCGCGATTTGAAGGCGCGTGGTGTGGCGATCATCTACATCAGCCACAAGATGGATGAGATCTTCCAGATCGCCGACGACATCACGATCATTCGTGATGGCCGGTACGTGGATTCCGGTCCCGCGAGCGCCTACGACGAATCGAAGCTGATCTCGCAGATGGTCGGCCGCACCATCTCGAACATCTTCCCGAAGCTGGAAGCGCCCATCGGCGAAACGGTGCTCGAAGTGCGCAACGCAACGCGGCGCGGCGTGTTCCGCAATATCAGCTTTAGCGTGCGCAGCGGCGAAATCGTGGGCCTCGCGGGGCTCATTGGCGCAGGGCGCACCGAGGTCGCGCGGGCGATCTTCGGGCTCGATCCACTGGACGAAGGGCAGATCGTACTCAAGGGCAACGCGTTGAAGCTGAAAGGCAGCGCGAGCGCAATCAAGCATGGTATTGCGATGGTTTCCGAGGACCGCAAGGCCGAAGGACTGGTGTTGTGCCGATCGGTTCAGGAAAACATCTCTCTCGCGAATCTCGGCAAGTTCGTGAAGCGCGGTTTGATCGACGCCGCTCGCGAGCGCACCGCGGCAAGCGAGATGCGCGAAATGCTGAAAATCAAGACAGCCGACCTGCACACGACGACCGGCAATCTGAGTGGCGGCAATCAGCAGAAGATCGTCATCGCCAAATGGCTGCTAGGTGACCTGAATGTGCTCATTCTCGACGAACCGACGCGAGGCATCGATGTCGGGTCGAAGTCGGAGATTCACCGACTCATGTCGCAATTCGCCCAGCGGGGACTCGCAATCATCATGATTTCGTCGGAATTGCCCGAGATTCTGGGCATGAGCGATCGCGTGATCGTCATGCACGAGGGCGCGGTCATGGGTGAGCTGGATCGCAGCGAGGCGTCGCAGGAACGGATCATGAAATTGGCTACTGGAGGTCAATGATGTTGAACAGCATGAATGGAAAAGCCATGTCGCCGCGTGAAAGCGCGATATCGAGAATCAAGGGCGCAAGTCTCGCGGCGATCTACAGGAAGTACGGAACGGTACTGATCTTTATTGGCATCGTCGTTCTCGCGTCCTTCGTGAGCGATGCGTTTCTGACCGTATCGAATCTGACGAACGTTTTGCGGCAGGTGGTGGTCGTGAGCCTCCTGGCCAGCGGGGTCACGTTCATCATCATTCTCGGTCAGATCGACGTTTCGCTTGGCGCGGTGGTCGCGTTGACGGGCACCATCGCCGCAAGCGTGATGTCCGCAACCGGAAGCATTGCGCTCGCCGTGGCGGCAGGCATTGCGATGGGTATCGTCGTTGGCTTCGTCAATGGCTTCGTCGTCACGCAATTTGGCATTCCGTCGTTCATCACGACGCTCGCGATGACCACCGTCGCACGGGGAGGCGTCCTGCTTTACACGGGCGGGGTGCCGGTGAGCGATCTCGGGAACTTCGGTGTGATCGGCCAGGGTTCCGTGGGCCCCATCCCGATCTCGGTGCTGATTCTCATTGCCGTCCTGCTGGTCTCGTGGGTCCTGTTGAACCGCACAAAATTCGGCCGCTATGTCTACGCCACGGGTGGCAATAGCAAGGCCGCGCTCGCTTCAGGCATCAACACGCGAAAGGTCACGATGACCGCGTTCATCTACAGCGGCATTCTCACGGCCGTTGCCGGCATCGTGCTGATGTCGCGCATCAATTCGGGGCAGCCCGCAGGCGGTGTCGGTTACGAGTTCGATGCGATCACCGCGGTCGTGGTGGGCGGCACGAGCCTGATGGGTGGCACGGGAACGATCATGGGCTCGATGATTGGCTCGCTGATCATCGGCGTCATCAACAACATTCTCAATCTTCTGAACGTGAGTTCCTACTGGCAGCAGATTGCCAAGGGGTTGATCATCGCCGTCGCCGTCATTCTCGACGTGAAGACGAAGAACAGCGGCTCGAAAAGAAAGCCGCAAGCAACCTGAGAGACGGTTCAAAGTTTCGCATTCCAGCAGTCACAACGTAGTGAGAAACCGGTCAGACACCAGGAGGAGCACATGAAGGCATGGAAACGAATCGCCGCAGTCGCAGTGGGATTGATGGTCATGGCGGGCGGCGCCGCCGCGGCGGGAAAGAAGTTTGTGGTTGGCTACACCAATCTCGCCGACACCGACGTATTCACGATGACCCGAAAGACCGCGTTCGGTAACGCGGTCAAGGCTGACCCGGACCTGAGCGTCATCTATACCGATGCGAACGGTGACGTCAGTCGGCAACTCGACCAGATCGACAATTTCATTGCGCAGAAGGTCAGCGCGATCGTCATCGTCCCGGTCGACTATCAAGGCATCGTTCCGGGCGTCGAACGGGCGAACAAGGCGGGCATTCCCGTCATTGCGCTTGGCATTCAGTCAGCCGGCGGCAAATATACCTTCGTCGGCTCGAAGAATTTCGATGCTGGGCGCCTGCAGGGTGAATTCATGGACGCCAAACTGCCGAAGAATGCACAGATCCTGTACCTGCAAGGCACGCCCGGACTCTACCACTCGAAGGAGCGTCTCGCCGGGTTCACGCAAACGCTGGCAAAGCGCCCGGATGTGAAAATCCTCTCGAACCTGCCCGCGGATTACGACCGCGCCCAAGGCATGAAAGTAACCGAGGACTGGGTTGAGCGTTACCAGAAATTCGACGCGGTCATCGCTGCGAACGACCAGATGGCGCTTGGCGCACTCGAAGCGTTGAAGACCGCCGGGCGATTGAAAGGCGTCATGATCTCGGGTGTCGATGGCACGGCCGACGCGCTCCACGCCATCCACGCAGGAGACATGTCGCAGACGATTTTCCAGAATGCAAAGGGACAGGCGGTCGCCGCGTATCAGGTGATCGAAACGATCAAGGGTGGCAAGACGCCGCCGCCGGAAGTGATCGTGCCGTTCGAGTCCGTCACCCAGGACAACGTCGCCTCGTACCTGAAGTAGGCGACGTTCATTCGTTGCCGCTTCGTCTTGCGTCGCGGCAGCGTTGTGCAGGCGAATATAATTCGTAGTACGAATATAAAAGAAAGTAAACCGTCACCACGATCGATAAATGGAGGAGAGAATGAAACGTCTTGTGGCTGTCTCGTTGACGATGGGTTTGGCCGCGGCGGCGAATGCGCAAAGCAGCGTCACCCTGTATGGTATTGTCGACAACGGGCTGCAATATGAAACAGGTTTTGCGCACGGCAACCGCGTATCCGCTGAATCGGGAAACTGGGGCGAATCGCGGTTCGGCCTGAAGGGCAAGGAGGACATCGGCGCGGGTACGTCGGTGAACTTCACGCTGGAGTCTCGGCTCAATACGCAGAACGGCTCGGTTGCCAACGGGTCGCTCTTTGAAGGACAAGCAACGGTCGGTATGAGCAATGATGCGTACGGCTCGTTCCGGCTCGGTAACTTCGGTGCGAGCGCGCTGCTCCAGTATGCGGGCGTGCTCGATCCGCAGCAGACGCAAAAATACTCGTTCGGCACGCTGGTGCGCGGGCGCATGTTTCCGCAAACTGCCAACGGCATCGAGTACAAGACGCCAAGCTTTGGCGGCTTCACAGTTCAGGCGCAGTACAACCTGACGAATTCGACCACGTGGAATGCGGGGAATCCCGGGACCGCGCCGGGACAACTGGGTACCTCCACGGGGCTCGGCAGTTCGCAGGGTCGCTCGGATGGCGTGAAGCTCGAATACAACGCGCACCAGCTCGACTTGCAGGCCATTTACGACGAAATCCGCGATGGCAACGGCAAGTTCAGCAATGTCTATCTTGCGTCACGCTCCATCTTTGCTGCTGGCTCGTACATTTGGGGACCAGTGACCTTGTACGCGGGTTATCAGCATCTTAGCGCGCCGGATGCTTCCGACGCGGGCTATTTCGGCACGAGCGCGCCAACGGCCCTTCCTGCGGGTGTTGGGTTGCCCACCACAGTTGATAGCGGTTGGGTCGGCGCGCAATGGGCTGTAACTCCGGCTACCTACGTTACGGGAGCGGTTTACCACGCCAATGCCAATAAGGGAAACGGCAACGCGACGATGTACACTCTCTCCGGGCAATACCTGCTTTCGAAGCGAACTCGTCTCTATAGCGAAATTGGCTATTTGCACAACAGCTCGACTTCAAACCTCGGATTGAACGGCGGTCTGTATGGCGCGAACGTGAACAACGATCCCGTCAACGGAAATCCGACGAGTACCAATCCCAACTACGGGCACGGACAGTTCGGAGTTTTTGCCGGTGTAGCGACGCAATTCTGACTTTTACGTTGCGTGAAGCTCTGCTGCGGAACGAATAAGTTCCGCGGCGAAGAGCTGGTCTGTACCGCCGGATTGCCCAGTCGGCAGTCACGAGAGACCCTATGAGCAGCTTCAACGTAGGCGTGTTGGGTATCGGCAATATCGGCGAAGTTTGTTTCGCCAATGCGAAGAAGTATCCGATCGTGAACGTACCCTGCTGTGCAGGACGTGACCGTACACGGTCCATTGCGAAGGCGCACCGCCACAGCATTACGCGCTCTTACGCGAATGCCGATGAGCTGCTCGCCGATGCCGATATCGACATTGTGCTGAACCTTACCGTTCCGCAGGCGCGTGGGCCGTTGACCTCGGCCGCACTGCGCGCTGGAGAGCACGTCTATACTAAAAAGCCGCTGAGAATCACCTTCGACGAAGGCGGCGATATTGTAGAGGAGGCGAATGAATGCGAACAGACGCTACGTGGGATGCGCGCTTGACGCCTTTCCGGGGGGCGGCCACAGCTATCCAGAAAGGTTGTCGGCGAAAGAAGGACAAGTCTAGGCGTGACCCGATTTGCGGTCAACCGCGGTCCAGAGTGGTGTCGTCCGAATCCGGCTCTCATTTGTCAGTGTGCAGGCGGACTGTTGAGGAAATGCAAGGCCACAGCAACGACGAGTGCGGAACACCGAGCCGTGGAGAGTGCACCGCGAACTGGCGAGCGTTTCACGGAAGTGTGCCCGGCTCCGGTGTTTCCGACCGCCACGGTTGGACAGTGTGGCGTGTTGTGGAATTGCGTGCTACCGCGATGGTGTTTGTGGCGCATCCTCTATGAAAGTCATCGCAACTCCGCCGAGAACGAGAGAACAGTTCCTGAGACGCATAGCGCAAGAATTCGACGGGATAAGCGGTCGCCTAAAATTGATCGCCCAGTCCGTCGACCAACATTGCGAAGACCTGGGCCATATGGGCATACGGATGTTTGCCCAGCACTGCGGTGTCCATCCCTCCGCGGTCGTGCGCTTTGCACACCATTTTGGCTTTTCCGGCTTTTCAGATATGCGGGCGCTGTTCCGAAGCACGCACGTTCAAGACGTTTCATTAGCATCTAGTGACAACGAGCCGGACGCTTCTGGCGGCGAGCATCGGCAGTTAGCGGACGAATTTCTTGTTCGCAGTATTGCGGGTTTGGAGAATCTACGGCGGACGTTCGATCGACCCGAATTTGCGCGGGCGGTCATTATGCTCGAACGCACTGAAATCGTCTGGATTGTGGGCGCAAATCGCGCTTTCCCGGTTGCCGTACATTTGGAACATGCACTTCGGCTAGCCGGCAAGCGCGTCGGTCATCTGGGGGCTTTCGAGAGCCTGACCATTGATCAAGCGCGAGCTGTGCGGGCTGGTGATCTAATTGTAGCGATATCAGTAGGCCCATGTGCGCAGGAAATTGCAGAAATCGTGCGATACGGTCTAAAGCAGGACGCAGGGATTATTGCTATTACGGATAGTCGGTTGAGCCAAGTGGGGCGTGCGGCCACCGTATCGCTGATCGTGGGAGGTTCCGTGAATTCTGGCTTCGACTTCATAACTGCGGCCACCTCGCTCGTGCAGTGCTTGTGTGCCGCTCTCTTCTCGAGCTATGTCGAACATCCTCCTGACGCTCGCGCTTCTGGATGTGACGTGGTTGTCTATTAAAGCAGGCCGCGACAGGAGAGAGATTCGGAAAGAATCCTCGTTGCCAATTGGTCAGGAAGCTTCGCAACTATGCTTCGCGTCGACGTGCTATCTGATGTGGTCGGAGCTCCCGAGGTGTACATCCAAATCGAGCGCGGAAAGCTCGACTAAAGTGCGCTGGATCATTGAAGCCCCACGAGAATGCAATCTCGCT
The DNA here is from genome assembly GCF_905220185.1 of Paraburkholderia sp. J11-2. Taxonomy (NCBI): domain Bacteria; kingdom Pseudomonadati; phylum Pseudomonadota; class Betaproteobacteria; order Burkholderiales; family Burkholderiaceae; genus Paraburkholderia; species Paraburkholderia sp. J11-2. The sequence goes on from NZ_CAJMYY010000031.1 coordinate 69,759, forward strand.
GATACTGCGGCCGGCCAGGCTCGGATCGCAGATATCTCGGTAGGCTGCATCCAAGCGCTGCGTCCAAATCCAATCGCCCAGCGAGCACGACTCACGGCCCCACGTACGATGCAGGGTACTGGCCGACATTTTCAATTCTGCGGCAATTGACGAAATTGTGAGGGTCGGGTCTCGAAGTCTATTGCGTACAAGGGATTTTACGCGCTCCAGATGGAATAGTCGCAGCTGTGACATTGGTGCCTGTTTGGCTGCAGGAAGTGTAGACAGGCCGGCAATCAGAATTTGCCTAACACTGTCTGCGATTGCGCTCGCGGACTCTGGGGCCAGGGTATCGATGTCACTCGCCAGCGTATGGATCAAGTTGAGCATCAAATGTCCCGCGCCACGTTGACCGTCAATAGTGCTGGCGGTCAGATTATTTGCGCTGGGAAATTCTGTTCGCAGCAACCGTCCAGGCAACATGAGTACGTATTGCCGGAAGTCTGCGTCAAAAAACAAGGTATACGGGCGGGTGCTGTCGTAAAGCGCGAAATCCCCCGGAGTGAGAACCGCTTCTCGCCCATCCTGGACTATACCGCCGCGTCCGTGGGTTTGAATGCTCACCAGAAAATAGTCTTCGCTCGACTGGGAGATCTTTGCGGGCGTGCGATGGACGCGCTGAGCACTTGCTGACACTTTTGTCAGGCAAAGGCTGGCCACTTGTGCGCTGGCGACGCTCCCTTCGATGGGCTTTCCTTCCACAACCTCGCATTCGAGTTGTACGAAGGCATCGCAGACGACATCAGACCAATACTCTAAGCGGAGGCGAGGATCGACTTGGGCGGTGGAGTGTACACGGAACATGTTCTCATTTAGCGCAAATTTGCTCAGACAAAGCAAGTCGGGTGAACGCTGCCGCCGTTGACGGTTTCAGTCAAGAGAGGTGCGACGCCCAGTCAAGCCGCAAGAATATTGCCTTCCTACCATGAAGGCTCCTGACTTGCGAGACACATCATGAGTTTAGTGCATCCAAAATTCCGCGCCGCAGCTATCCAAGCGGCGCCAGTATTTCTTGACCTAAACGCGTCCATCGACAAGGCCGTCGCGTTGATTGCCGAAGCTGCCTCCAAAGGGGCAGATCTCGTGGCGTTCGGAGAGGCCTGGTTGCCTGGCTACCCGTGGTTTATCTGGCTGGATTCTCCGGCGTGGGGAATGCAGTTCATTCAGCGTTACCACGACAATTCGCTGATCTACGATTCTCCCGAGGCGGACCGTATCGCGCAAGCAGCGAAAAAGCATTCCATCATGGTGGTGATGGGGCACAGCGAGAAGCAGGGTGGGAGTCTGTATCTTGGGCAGTGGATCATTGGCGCTGACGGTCGAACGATTGCACGTCGCCGCAAACTCAAGCCAACACACGTTGAGCGTACCGTATATGGCGAGGGTGATGGTACGGACTTGACGGTTTGGGACACGCCATTGGGTCGTGTCGGCGCTCTGTGTTGCTGGGAGCACCTCCAGCCACTGTCCAAATACGCGATGTATGCCCAAGATGAGCAAGTACATATTGCGGGGTGGCCGAGCTTCTCGCTCTATCGAGGTGCGGCTAATGCTTTGGGCCCCGAGGTGAATGTCTCTGCCTCTCGAATCTATGCGGTCGAAGGGCAGTGTTTCGTCATTGCCCCGTGTTCTGTCGTCAGTAGCGAAATGATTGACACGCTGTGCGGCGATAATCCGACCAAACGTCAATTGCTTCAACAGGGTGGTGGGTTTACTTCCATTTTCGGCCCAGACGGAACCCTACTGCATGATCCGTTGCCGGAGCGCGAGGAGGGAATCGTCTACGCGGAGATTGATCTCGGGTTAATTTCGTTGTCTAAAGCGGCAGCAGACCCTGCCGGACATTACTCACGTCCCGACGTGACGCGCCTACTGCTGAATCGGACTCCAGGTAGCCGTGTCATCTTTACACAGGGATCACAGTTTGACGCGACTGCGTTCTCATCACCGGAATCGATCGACCAGAGTAAGGCAAACGATTCGTCCGATGACATTAAAGTCCACGTCTAACAATAGCGAATAAAAGAACTATAAGTAACCGCAAGATTAATATGGAGAATCGCATGCTGCTGAAGCGGAAGTGTTTGCAAGCTATGCTCGCCGTCATGGCATTGGGGGCGGCACAATCGGTATTTGCACAAATTTCTGTCGCAAATGATGGTGGTATCGGGAATGTCCACTTTAGAGTTGAGTGTAATAGTGCTGCGCAAAATGACTTCAATGCGGCAATGGCTTACTACTATTCCTATGATTGGAGCAAAATAAATTCGGCTGTTAATCGTGTGCTTCAGGATGACCGTACATGTGGAATGGCGTACTGGGTGCGCGCTATGGCGGCACTAAACAATCCATTCGGTTGGCCTGCGAGTCTGCCAGCCAGCGCCATGAAAGATGGACCTTCTGCGCTAAACGAGGCACGAAAGACGGGGCTTAAATCCCAGCGTGAGCGCGATTATGTCGATGCACTCTCCGTATTCTTTAATAATGGAGACAAAATCGACCGGCATGTGCGTGCACTGGCCCTCGAGTCGGCCTTCGAAAAACTGGCTAGCAAATACCCGGAGGACTCCGAGGCATCAGTTCTTTACGCGATGATACTATCAGCAAATTCCGATCCTTCGGATAAGCAATACGTTCGCGAGCTAAAGGCAGCTTCGATTCTCGAATCCGTTCGGGCTAAGCAGCCACATCATCCGGGAGTGCTTCATTATCTGATCCATAGCTACGACTACCCGTCGCTCGCAGAGCGCGGATTGACAGCCGCGAGGCTCTACGCAAAGATCGCGCCTGATGCGCCGCATGCTTTGCATATGCCGTCGCATATCTTTACACGGTTGGGCCTCTGGGATGAGTCGATTGTGTCGAATCGGGCCGCATATGCGGCCGCAAGAAGTGGGACTTTACAGGCATTTCACTTTTCCGACTTTATGGCGTACGCATATCTTCAATTGGGACAGGTTGATGCTGCGCGTGAAGTGCTTGTACAAATGCGGGCAAGGCCGATTGTCGACGATCTAGGTGCGGCGTACCCTTATGCTGCCGTCCCTGCCCGTATCGCAATCTCGACTGATTCGTGGAAGGACGCAGCGAACCTCCCGCTCGATCCGGCTGCCGATGCGTATCCTTGGAAGAAATATCCAGAAGCGGAGGCGGAGAACGCCTTTGCACGTGGTATTGGTGCAGCAATGAGTGGTGATCCAGCTAAGGCCCGCGTGGAAGTGGCACGAATGATTTCGCTTCGTGACTCAGCCACCGCAATGAATTTGCCTTACTGGGCAGAGCAGATCGATATTCAAGCCGAAGTCGTACGTGGCCTTGCTATTTTCGCAGATGGAAAGCATAACGAAGGAACAATGGTGCTAGGAGATGCCGCGGCTCGCCAAGACGCAACCGACAAAAGCGCCGTAACTGCAGGAGAGATCGTTTCCGCTCGGGAAATGCTAGCTACCTTGCTGATGAATTCGGGAAAACCGGCCGATGCACTAACGGAGTTTGAGACGGTTCTGGAGCGTGAGCCGAATCTTCGTCGTGCGGTTGTTGGGGCGGCTCGGAGTGCTGAGTTAGCCGGTAATACCACGAAGGCCGAAAAGTATGCCGATATGCTGGCGAACTTAAAGTAAGCTGAAGATCGGTGGCGGTAAAAATGATTACATTCAAATAATTGGTTATCCTAATTATCGACCGCGCGCGTATCGATTTAAATGCGGAGATCGATTATTCTTATAAAGCGACTTGGAGAATTGGTATGTCAGCGTCAAAAAACCTTGCGGCTAACGTCACTTTAGCTGGGGCCATTTTGGCATGGTCGGGTATTGCGGAGGCGCAGAGCAGTGTGACGCTATCGGGAGTTATTGATACTGGCATAATGTATTCTAACAATAATGGTGGTCACGCGAGTTGGTCAACAATCAACGGTCTTCTTACGCCTACGCGGTGGATTCTGTCGGGGACAGAAGATTTGGGCGGAGGGACGCGAGCGATCTTTCGCTTGATTAATCCTTTCAGCGTACAGAATGGGCGTAACACGGGGCGCGCGTTTAACGTGGCCTATGCTGGATTGAGCAATGACCGCTATGGTACCCTGACGCTAGGTCGTCAGTATGACACAACTCTCGATTTTCTCTATATATATGCAGTTAGCAACACGTGGGCACATGTTGGTGATTCTGATAATACGAACGGATCGTTTAAGGTCAGTAACGCAGTCAAGTATTTGAGTCCGAATTGGGCTGGATTGCAATTGGGCGCTACATATGGATTCAGCAATGAAGCGGGCCAATTCAAAAATAACCGGCAAATGTCCACTGGCGCGACATATGCCTATGGGTCGTTTTCGGCTTCGTTGGGAGTTGAGCAACTCGATCATCCCGATTCCCAGCCGGCGGGCGCGGTCGGAACAGCAGGAGGTGGGACGGCTGATGACTATGGCACTCTCATGTTTGCACAGAGCGTCGTTAATCATGCGAGCGTCGCGCGGCAGAGAATTTGGCTGGCTGGTACATCGTATCGCATTGGCCATGTAACTATTGATGGTTTGTATTCGAAAGTGCAATATAAATATCTCGACGGAACGGGACTTACGCTCGATAACTACTTAGCCTATCTCCAGTGGCAAATTGCCCCTTATTTAAGCACGCAGTTGGCATACATTCATACGAATGGTACCTATTCGGGGGTTCCATCGAACATTCGCAATCCAGGTTGGGATCAAATTAATATCGGTGGCCAATATCTACTCTCGAAGAGAACGTTTATTTATGCCATTGCGGTCGGGCAGCAAGGTCGAAACGCAAATGCTCAGATTTTAAATCTCTCATCTTCAAGTACCCGCAGACAGCTTGCAGTCGTGCTGGGAGTCCAGCACCAATTCTAATTTTTTATCTTTGTTTGGACACTTCTCGACAAGGAGAACGACGATGAGAAGTAGACAAGTCGTCTGCCAGTACGAATAAGGCGTGAATCTGGTTCGGTGTGCGCTGACTTCAGTATTGGAGCGATAGTTATCCCTTTGCAATTTATTCGGAGCGAGGTTCGATGAAAAATAATCTTCGAATTGTGAGTTACGTTATCTTGTCGTTGATTTCGTCAGGTGTATACGCGCAGTCACAACCGACAGTTCCACCCGCAGGCGCGCATAGTTCGACGCTCGTTGCGCCAACATCGCGTGCCTCGCGGAAAGCTGAAAAGGCGGCAAACCGGCAGTTTTCAAAAAAGGTGCTTCAGGCGCTCAATAGAGAAAAAGGATTGACTGGCTCGGACATTTCCGTCTTCGGCAATGCTGCAACCGGGGAAGTGACCCTTGCTGGTTTCATTCGTGAACGACACCAAGATGACTTGGCAAAAATGGTTGCAGAAAAGGTGCCGGGGGTGACGTCTGTAACCAGCAAACTTGTGATGCGGGAGAATGTACATTGAATAGTGAAGCGTGACGAGATCGTAATCGGCTAATTCGTTGAGTCGCTCCTACTACACCTGCAAACATATCATCCTTTATGTAGCTAGTATTCCAGATGGTAAAGCTGAAGCATCGTGGGCGGTGCGACGACCGCCGCTCACGCACACGCAGCGTGATGGCCGTGCTCGATGAAATTGCTTGTACACGTGATTTACGTCGCAGGACTATGCTCGTCGATCCGCAGTTGTTCACACTTAACACTATGGAGACGCAATGAAAATCGTCAAGCCATTCGCCGTCGCCGCGCTGGTCTGCGCAGCCGGCGTCTCGCTTTCTGCCCGCGCGCAGCAGAGCGAACCGGACGGCTTCTGGACCACGCCCGTGATTCAGGGCTATGGTCGGATCCACTTCCTGCCCAATGCGGGGTTCAAGCCACAGGCGGACCATACGTACCAGATCGTCTTCGCGTTGACGAAGGGAGGGATGAAGCCGGCCGAGGTGAATCCCGCGCTGGATCGCGTCGCGCGCACCGTGAACTTGTACGTTGCAGCCGGCGTCCCACTTTCGCGCTTGAAGTTCGTCGCGATCGCCTACGGCCCTGCGACGCCGCTTGCGCTTGACGATGCGCATTACCGCGCGGCATACGGCGTGCCGAACCCCAACCTACCGCTGATCGCCCAACTGACGACGGCTGGTGTGACGGTCGCCGTGTGTGCGCAGGCGGTGGCTGAGCAGCACTTCGGCTACGACGCGATCACGCCAGATGTGACGCTCGCGCTGTCCGGCTTGACGACGGTGACGACGCTCGAATCCCAAGGCTACGTGCTGATGCCGCTTTGAACGTCCAATTGGGAGCGTTCATTAGGCATTCATTCGACAACACGGCAGTCGCATGCGGCGTCGGCGCGGTTCGGATTGTCCGCGTCGTGTCGACGCGGGGGATGCCGAAAGCCGGAACGAGAACCATGGGATGTTGCGTCGTGTCCAGAAGCATCGCTGATTGCTTTTGACTCGACGTAGTAGTGCGGTCAGTGACATGTCACTCAAGACCTTCCTTGGGGATGAGGGCGTCGGCGTTTCATGATGCTTCTGATCTTCGACCAGTGACGAACGAGGCCCATAGTGGCTCCTCCATTTCAGGCGCAGAGTGCACCAATGAAAATTGGAGATCATGCGTGTCGCACAAATTTTCCGCAGTAAGTAGGTAGGGATATCACTGCGGGCCATGACGAATTCAGTCAAGAGCGGCGCGACACACAGTCAAGCCGCAGGAAATTCGGCTGTTTACGATGCGATCTCACTCCTTGCAACTGAGGTACGAAATAAGCGGAATGCATCGAAAATCCCGAGGGCCGTCGAAACGGCATCAGCAATACTTTATCTGAGTGCATCTATCGACAAGGCCGTCGTGCTGATCGCCGCTGTAGTTCCAATGGCGCGAAGCTTGTAGCCTTCGGTAGGGCGTGGTTTCCAGGCTATCTGATATTCGGCTGAGACTGCATGGTGTTGATGTATCTGCTACTACATGAGGTTAATTATGTAATTCGGTATCCGCATTAAATATGAGGAAAGGAATTGAAGATTTGGTGCTATCGCTGCGTCGTTTTTTCTGAACTACGGAGCATTTATGGAATTACCGTAAAGTCGTGAAAATCACGGCCAGCGTGGCCCTAGCTGGAATCGTCGGTGCGTCGTGTACGCCTACAAGTATGGAATCGCGCGGATGGAGTAGGTCCGAACGAACGGTTTCTGCTCGCACGCGTCCTACAGGATTCGTGACCGGGGTTGGGATCAATTGAACCTTGGCGCGAAGTATGTCCTACCGAAGCGAACCTCGCTTTGCGCGGTCGCAATAGGGCAGTAGGGGCGCAATGCGAAGGCTGAGATCGCTGACTTCGGGCAGTCGAGCATATGCAGGCACCTTGGGGCGGGTATGGGTGCTCAGCAACGGTACTGCGCAGGTTTCTTGGTGGGCCGTCCCTAGGGATGACTGCGAGCGTTTCGAAAGGGTCGCGTGACGTTCGTAACCGTCTTCGACCGACCTCCAGAGAACATAGGCTGTTTTGAGAGCGGAGAATTGACTTGAATATAGTGCTGCGGCATACGGCGCTCGCGGGAATTTACCCTTTTGTAATATTCCTTGCATCGTGCGCATCGGGATCTCATTCCGAGCCAACTTCATCCAACGCAGATGTCGACGCGCGAGTATCTGCACTCGTTTCACAGATGACGCTTGATGAAAAGGTACAGCTTGTTCACGGCAACGGCGTGCCGGCCCAACGCATCGGCGGTCCCTTTCCGCCAGGCGTGAATGGGGAGAGCTATATTCCCGGAATCCCGAGATTGGGCATTCCGCCGATCGAGAGTGCTGATGGCCCCGCTGGAGTGACGGTTAAACAGACAAACGCGACCGCACTTCCGGCACCCGTGGCGCTCGCTGCGAGTTGGGATCCAAAGGTCGCTGCCCTTTATGGCGGCCGTATCGCGATGGAACTCCGGACGCTTGGCTTCGCAGAATCACTCTCTGGTGGCATTAATCTTACGCGCGAACCACGCAATGGCAGAACATTCGAATATATGGGCGAGGATCCTTTGCTATCTGGGAAAATGGTCGCCTCGCTAACGAAGGGAATCCAGTCGCACAAGGTCATCGGCACGATCAAGCACTATGCGTTGAACGACCAAGAAACGAATCGCATAAAAAGCAACTCAGTTGTTGATGAGCGCACGATGCGCGAGACGGAGCTGCTTGCCTTCGAGATCGCAGTGAAGGAGGGTAGGCCGGGCAACGTTATGTGCTCGTACAACCTCGTGAATGGCACATACGCGTGCGAAAATCGGTACTTGCTCACCACGGTCTTGAAAAACGAGTGGGGCTTCGTGGGTGTCGTTCAGTCCGATTGGGGTGCGACGCATAGCACGGTTAATGCTGCCAATGCTGGGCTCGATGAGGAGGAGCCGGGCGAGGTAGGCGGCGAAGCAGAGAAGGAGATTCCTGCTTTTATTCCGCATTTTAGTTCGAAGCTAAAGGAGGCGGTCGCTGCGGGCACCGTGCCGATGTCGCGCCTGAATGACATGGTTCAGCGAAAACTGCACGTGCTGATCAGCACCGGAATTATGGATGATCCTCCCAAACGGGGTGGCGTCATCGATCGATCCGCAGGTAACATCGACGCGTTGTCAATCGCGCAACAATCGTTTGTTCTTCTGAAGAACGTTGCGCCGTCGAGCGGTCAGCAGGCGGTCCTTCCGCTCGTTCCGAATAAGCTTTCGTCTGTTGTAGTCATTGGTGGGCATGCAGACGCGGGTGTACTTTCCGGTGGTGGCTCGGCCACGGTTCCTGCGGAGAATGGTAATGCGGTTGCAAATTGCCAGTACTACGTGAACACTGCCATGGGTGGGTGTGCAACCTGGTACAAGTCGTCGCCGCTCGCCGCGATCAAGGCGAAGGCGCCTAATGCAGCGGTCACGTACTATAGCGGAACGGATGCGAACGCCGCTGCCACCGCAGCCGCAAACGCTGATGTTGCGATCGTCTTCGCTACGCAATGGGAGGCCGAGGCCCGCGATCTTGGGAGCCTCTCGTTACCGGATACGAGGTCGACTCCGATCAGTGCGGAATACGATCAAAACGCGCTAATCTCGGCCGTCGCGTCGAAAGCTAAACGTGTGATCGTCGTCTTGGAGAATGGGAGCCCGGTGCTAATGCCGTGGCTCGACAACGTTCAAGGTGTGCTCGAGGCTTGGTATCCGGGCGTCCAGGGCGGTCAAGCTATTGCTGACGTGCTGTTCGGGGACGTCAACCCGTCTGGAAAATTGCCGATGACGTTCCCGCAGCGGGATACCGACCTTCCACAGCGTTTGGTTAGCCACACGGACCTGAACGTCAACTATGACGAAGGTCTATTGATGGGGTATCGCTGGTACGACGCCAAAGGAATCAAGCCGTTGTTCCCGTTCGGCTTCGGGCTCTCATATACTACTTTCGCATACTCTGCCATTACAGTCCGATCAGATGGCTCGAGCAATGTCAGAGTGCATTTCACGGTGAAGAACACTGGCACGCTTGCGGGAGCGGAAGTGGCGCAGGTCTATGCGATGTTGCCCACTGGCCTCGGGGAGCCGCCGCAGCGTCTAGTTGGATGGGCAAAGGTCGTCCTCGCACCGGGGCAAGCCCGCCAAATCATCGTGTCTATTCCTGCCGAGCGACTTGCAACCTGGAATACCGGCAAACATGCGTGGCAAATCAATCCAGGCAAGTACGTGCTCAGGGTGGGGGGCTCGTCTCGTGACTCGTCGGCATTGATGCAAGATATTGTGCTGGATTCTGGACGGCTCTAGTCACATACCTTTGCTGAACGTTGGGTTTCCTCCGCTCTTCGAGGTGTGACACCCCACGATCGCGGTGGAAATTGCATTCCGAGGCCTATGTGGTGCGCCAACCGGCGTACAGCGGGGATCTGATCGCCCACGACACGCGTGGGTCAGAGGGGCGCCGGCGAGTGGATGTTGGCACGAGTGAAATGACCTCAGCGAAACGGGAGGGGGCGCGCATCGCGCCGTTCAATTTCCCGTGGATGGTTTGGTGCCCCGCTGTATCTGCCCCGGGGCAGAGATCCTGGCCGGGGTCCGATGGGCGCGGTGAGCAGTTGACGTCACACGACGGTCAGGCTGACCGTCGCCCGATGTGTGTTAGCGTTGCTGCCATCGATCGTCCGCTGGTCGGCAGGGGCTCGCATTCCAATTGCACAAACGTACTGCAGACAATCTCCGACTAATGCGTTAGGCGGAGAAGTGGGTCGATTGGAGCGGTGGAGTCTGTGCAAAGCATAAGCTCGTCAGACATCAGCGCTGTAACTGCGGTGGTTTCTACCGGGAAGACAAGCGTAGTCAAAAAAAGTGCGGCGTACAGTCAAGCCGGAGCGAGACCTTTTCCCTACGATGTGAACTCACTACCCACTACTTGTTATGAGGATAGGAATGAGCGTAGCGCATCCTAAATTCCGCGTCGCGGCAATTCAGGCGGCACCCGTGTTCTTGGACCTTGACGCCTCAGTCGACAAGGCGGTCTCGCTGATCGCCGAGGCTGCATCTAAAGGGGCAAAGCTGGTCGCCTTCGGGGAGGCTTGGTTACCCGGCTACCCTTGGTACATCTGGCTCGGCTCTCCTGGTTGGGGTATGCAGTTTGTCCAGCGATACTACGACAATTCACTGGTCTACGGATCTGCACAGGCAGATCGTATCGCTCAAGCAGCGAAGGAGCATTCGATTGTGGTTGCCATGGGCATGAGCGAGAGGGATGGTGGCAGTCTTTACCTCGCGCAATGGATAATCGATGAAAATGGTCAGACCATCGCACGGCGCCGAAAGCTGAAACCTACGCACGTCGAGCGGACGGTGTACGGTGAGGGCGACGGAACTGACCTCACGGTGTGGCCGACTTCTTTGGGTCGCATCGGTGCACTGTGCTGCTGGGAGCATCTGCAACCACTCTCCAAGTACGCGATGTATGCGCAAAACGAGCAAGTACACATCGCGGCATGGCCGAGTTTCTCGCTGTATCGCGGCGCTGCGAATGCATTGAGTTCGGAAGTGAATATTTCCGCTTCTCGCATTTATGCTGTCGAAGGTCAATGCTTTGTCATCGCTCCAACTTCGCTCGTCAGCAAGGAAATGATTGAAATCCTGTGTGGTGACGATCCTGCTAAGCATCAACTGATTCAGGAAGGCGGCGGTTTCACGAGAATTTTCGGGCCGGACGGCGCGCTGCTCCACGAACCGTTGCCCGAAAACGAAGAAGGCATTGTCTATGCAGACATTGATTTGGGCCTCGTATCGTTGTCCAAAGCTGTAGCAGACCCTGCGGGCCACTACTCGCGCCCGGATGTCACGCAGTTGCTGCTTAATCGCACACCTGGAAGCCGGGTTGTTTATGCGCAGCGAGCGCTTCCGGAGGCCGAGATTGCGCTCGAATCTGCCGAATTTCGAAAAGAGGATGGCGCTGGCCCAGAAGGGGGCGTCGTCGTCTGATGGGAGAGTCGCCGATTGTGGCGCGGACGTATGTGCCGAGGATGCGAGGACGAACGATCGGAAGGCCTCCACAGTTTTCTCGCGAGAGCTACTAACGCATCGCTGACTTCTGTCTTTACGAAAATCCAATCATCAACACTGAATGCCTACCTAAGGGAGGAAAGATATGGGTCCACTGGCTAACGCGCAGAACGATTCGGCTGAGCTGCAAGCGAGAATCGAAAAGGCCATCAGCAAAGTCGTTCGGTTCAGCGACGTGCGTCCGAATTGGCGTCCGGGAACAGATGCAACGTCTTCGCACAGCCCATTGTACAAATACTTTGACAAAGCGGGATCAGGATTTGCAATGGGAATTCCGCCGGCCGCTTTAAGTGACGCATTCCGGCTGAGTGTCGGTGTGGTGGTTCCTGGTGGAGGTGCGTCATTGCATGACCATACTCAAGAAGAGCTTATGTTCGTGGCAAGCGGTAGCTTTGTCATATTTTTTGACGAAGCTCAGGAAAACAAGGTTTGCCTCAACGCTTGGGATGCCATTATGGTCCCGCCGAATGTTCCGCGCGGGTGGCGCAACGTCGGACAAGGGGTCGGGTGCTTTCTGAATATTAGTGAAGCGCATGACAAGATGACGCCTTTTTCGCCTTCTTCTACCGCATCTGAATCCTGCGGAATCTGAGCCAAGTCGAATTCCTATCGACGCAGATATTGAGTCCGGCCGTTGCGGTAAAGCTTTGGGCCATATCTGAAGCGCAAAAACTGCCTTCGGTAGAAATTATCGAGCGCGCAGAAGCGACGGGGTATGACTTGACGGCCCTGATGCGGTACATTGGCGGCGGGATGGGCAGGTCCCAAGTAAGTCATGCGACGGCGCACTCGATTCCTCCGGCCTAGTGGCCACCCTGGCAGTTAGGCGGAACTCTTTCTTCGAAATTGGGTATGGCGGGGTCGACGAGCGGTTTGAGCGGTCGTAGCGCGGGTGGTCCAGCATGAATGCGTCGCAGCCACGGGGCGGCTTGTGCGAAGTAGCTTGGCAAGCCTCTCAGATGCGGCCTACGCTCATCGCACACGATCAATAGCGCGTGCCGCGCGATATTCGCAGATGACCAGATCCGCAGAAACGACCTTTGCCTCGGCAAGGAGCCCGTGCTCAGCCGGCTCATACTGCGGTTTGGCAACGTGCGGTGTGAGCTGCTGTGGCGAGGCAAGTGGGTCAAGATTGCGGCCTCTGGGAGACTCGGCGTCGAGGCACGCGGCGACTTCTGCTGCAGCAAAGGCTCACTGTAAGACATCTCATCGAACCAATGCGTGAACCCGCGACCCCGGCCCGACTATGGGTCGCTTGACGGGACGGTTCAGCGCGCCCACATGAATGATGCGATAGAAGCACGAAGATGGCTGGTTCGGTCGCACCTGGCGGATGCTTGATCTCTTGCGCTGGCGCGTCCACTGTCTCAGGCGAAAAATCCATCGGATCAGTTTCGCCGGCACGTAGCGCTCGGTGCTATTCGAATATCAAGTTTGGATTCGCCTCATGCTCTATCACCAGGCGCGCCTCCGATACGTCCGGCTTTCAGGCAAGCGTGGCCCGATGTCGTCGAAACTCGATCGCCTGACCGGGATGCCTGTGCGCGGAGCTCTCGTCGGTGCCTCTATTGCCACTTTGGTCCTCACAACCTCGGTGGGGTTTACTCTGGCAATTTCTTGTCACGCCGTCGAGACGAAACTGGAGATGTGTTCACTCGGATTTCATCTGACGCTTTCACCGGGTTCCGGTGCTTATCCAAAGGTGCGCTGCCACGCGCCGATTCCGTTGGTCTCACATCTTTCGCTGGTTCAGACTCCGGGAGAAGAGATTTTGGAAGTGCCTTCATTACGCGCTGGAAGATGGATGGATCCCCGGTTGCTTTCGCAAGCACGAGCGACCCTTGAATGCGACCAACCGCTTCCTCCGCTTGAAGTGTGGCACTACGCGCGGGCACGCCGGCATCCCTCAAGACGAAGGCAATGCCTTCGATCCATTTGAGAAAGATTCGCTGGACGCTGGCCCCAATCGGCCCTTGGTTCGAGGTCAGGGCGAGAACTGCCAGAAAGCACGATGTACTCCCTCCCTGGTAGTGGTTCCAAAGATGCTCGATCATCGACTCTAGTCTTTCCTCGGGCGGCTGGTCACCGCGAAGGCGAGCGATTAATTCGTGATCGAAGACGGATTCAACCTCCTCGAGTACCGCCATGACCATCTCATCTTTTCCGTTTGGAAAATGGTGATATAGGCTTGCCCGCCCAAGCCCTGTCTCGTCGGAAATCCGCGTCAGTGTGGCGCCCTCATAGCCGAATTCTCGGAAGACACCTCGTAGTTGCTGAACGATGTCTTCGCGACTGCGTCTGGCTCGATGCTCCTTCATCTGGTGCCCTTCAGTTAAAGGTATGGGAAACCATATTATCGCACACCCGCGTTGACACCCGAACGTTCGGTACAGTAGCATGGATTGCACCGCTACCCCCTGTTTAAGGAACTTACCGCCGTGTCAAACACTATTCCTCTGATTTTTAGGCAGTCGGACGCGCAATTCACGCACGGCATGCGTGATTACTTTGGCTATTGGGATGTCGGCGTCACTGAGGCGACCAATGGTGCGTTCGCAGTCCGCTTTGGACGTGCTAACGGAAAGATGGATGGGATCGCCAGTTGGCACAGGCACGAAACCCAGTTTCGATTGCTCTACATTGTGCGTGGTTGGATGGATTTTGAGATCGAAGGCGTAGGGCGAGTGCGATTGGAGCAAGGAGATGGCATGTACCAGACGCCTGGTCGCCATAGGGAGGTCGGCCACTCGCTTGATTGCCTAATCATGGAGGTAGTCGCTCCTGCCGAGTTCCGGACCGTGGGGCTACCCGAGCCGGAGGTCACCCAGAAGGAAGGAACTGGTCGGTTCGAGTCTGCAGTGGGCTCGATCATGTACGAAATGAATGGGCCCGAGTCGGGGCCGCCAATCGTCCTCCTGCATGGCCTTGGCGGTAACCGGAGTCTTTGGGAGAGCCAGGTTCTGGCTCTTGCAGATCGGTTTAGGGTCGTGACTGTGGACTTGCCCGGCCATGGTGGGGCAGGTCCGTTGAAGCCCGGGGCATCGATCGGTGATGTCGGACAAGCAGTTGGTGCACTGGTAGAACACCTTGGCCTTCAGCAGGTGCATATGGCAGGGCTCTCTCTGGGCGCCTCAGTTGCGCTGGCGGCTGTTTCCAAGATTCCCGAAAAAATACGATCACTGGTCCTTTGCTCCGCTGCGATCTACGTTCCACCGGAAGCGAGAGGCCAGTGGGTCGCGCGCGCAGACATGGCCTTGGACAACAAAGAAAAGCTCTGGGCGCCGGTGCTATCTCGATGGCTCTCAGATGGGTTTGCTTCCGTGCACCAAGATCAGGTGGAGTCCCTTTGCCAGGCATTTCGCCAATCCGATCCGGGTAGTTACGCGGAATACTGCAAGTCGGCGTCGACGTCGGACCTGAGGGTCCATGCAGCGAAAGTGAGGGTTCCGGTATTTATCATCACCGGAAATGAAGACGTTCTCGCAGGACCACCGGTAGCGCGTGACATACAGGAGCTGATTGCGGGATCCAGGGTCGTCGAGATTCCCGACGCAAGGCACCTGCCTAACATCGAGCAGGAGCAAAAATTCAATCTACTCATGCGCGACTGGCTTAATAGCCAGGACTAGCTCACTACGGAGTAGTGTTAATAGACGCTCGCTGGAATCTGCTCTTAGTGGCAAAAGCTCTATTCGTTTCGTCGGACTTGTCGCAATGCTTCAGGGTCAGACATGCCGGAGATTGCGAAGATGCTGTGTATGTTCGGAATACCGGCGGGCTCTATGACAGACGAGGTTTCAATCGTGGTAACAGAAGCAGGAGGGATCGCTCTGCAGGCCGTGTAGTCTTTGGAATCAGTGCCTGTCGTGACTGCTGGATATCGACAGCGAATGTGTATGAAAAAATTCGAACGCCTCCTTTGATGTCCGGTATCACATCGCAGGGCTATCGGCGTGTTCCTCGGACGCAACCATAGGAAAGTTTGTCAAAACTCAAGTCGGTTACCGCAGCAGGAACCGTTGAGTATGGTTGTGGTGTTCGCGCACTTGCAAAGTAGTGTAGTGGTCTAATTTCCTCGGACAGGTCGATAGGAGGACAATCCTGAATCGACGAGGAAAAAGAGCAAGATGACAAGAAGGCGCCGACAATTTGACGCCAGCTTCAAGCTGGAAGTAGTACGGATGGTGCGAGACCAAGGGCTGTCGGTCAGCGAAGTTTGCCGGTCAATGGACCTGGTTGAGACAGCTGTGCGCCGCTGGGTGGCGCAGTACGACGCAGAGCGTGCCGGCGGCCCCGGCGAGGGCAAGCCGCTGACGGCTGAGCAGCAGCGTATCCGGCAGCTTGAGGTGGAAAACCGGCAACTGCGCGAGGACAACGCGCTGCTAAAAAAAGCGTCGGCCTTCTTTGCCCGGGAACTGAAGTGATTTACCGCCTGGTAACTCATTTGCAACAGGAGGCCGTATCGGTCAGTCACGCCTGTCGGCTTTTGCAGGTGAGCCGCTCTGGCTACTATGCGCACCGCAGCGCTGGGCCGAGCGCGAAGAGGTTGCAGGAACAGACACACATCAAGGCAGCATTCGCCGCTAGCGGCGCGAGCTATGGTAGCCGCCGCGTGATGCATGCACTGCGGGAGCAAGGGATACGAATCGGTCGTTACCGGGTGCGTACGGTGATGCGCGAAGCGGGCCTGCGCACGAGTTGGAAGCGCAAGTTCGTCTCGACGACCGACAGCAGGCATACGCTACCTGTGGCAGAGAACGTGCTCGACAGACAGTTTGAAGTTGCCAAGCCCAATCGCGCCTGGGTTTCGGACATAACTTATATTCGCACGGCGCAGGGCTGGCTCTATCTGGCGGTCGTGCTTGACCTGTACTCGCGCAGGGTGGTCGGCTGGTCAATGGCACCAACCATGCCGACTGGGCTGGTCATGTCGGCGTTGACCATGGCGCTGCAGCAGCGTCGGCCAGCGCCGGGACTGGTTCTGCATTCGGACAGGGGCAGCCAGTATGCAAGCGATGAGTACCAGGCGTTGCTGAAGCAGCATCGCGTGGTTTGCAGCATGAGTCGCAAAGGAAATTGCTGGGACAATTCGGTGATGGAGAGATTCTTCCTGAACCTCAAAATGGAGCGCGTGTGGCAGCGTCAGTATGCCAACCACGATGAGGCTCGCCGTGATATCAACCAGTACATCGTCGCTTTCTACAATCCGGTGCGCTTGCACTCCACGCTGGGCTATCTGTCGCCCGCCGCCTACGAGGCGAACCCGACAGCGAAAGAACCTATCTGCCTGTCCGAAATCAGTTGACCACTACAGTAGTTCGAATGGTGTCACGCGGATTATGGGGCCGTGGTGCGTAACTTCCATATCCACATCTTAATCTCGAGAGGAAGAATATGAGTACTGCTCATTCTGGCACGGACGTCCACGCACCGGCTCGCCAGGACGGTTTGTGGCGCATCGCATTGGCTACTATGATCGGATCCGCCATCGAAGCCTTCGATTTTATGGCTTACGGCACCGCTGCCGCGCTGGCATTCAACAGACTGTTCTTTCCGAATTTTGCTCCTTCACTGGCAACACTGGCGGCGTTCGGTGCCTTTGCCAGTGGCATGTTGGCTCGCCCCATCGGCGGAATCTTGTTCGGGCATTTCGGCGATCGCCTTGGCCGGAAATCCATGCTGATGCTGAGCTTGTTGCTGATGGGTTTCTGTACGGTGCTGATCGGCCTGCTGCCAACCTATTGGACAATTGGCATTTGGGCTCCGGTGCTGCTGATCGTGTTGCGCATTTTCCAAGGTCTGTCGATTGGTGGCGAGATGGGAGGCGCCATGCTGATGGCAGTCGAACACGCGCCACCGAAGTGGAAATCTCTGGTCGGTAGTATGCCTCAAATGGCCGCGCCCATCGGCATATTGATGTCATCGGCGGCATTTGCCGGTGTCACGGCGTTGCCAGATTCTTCATTTCTCCTTTGGGGTTGGCGCATTCCCTTTTTGGCTAGTGCCTTGTTGATCGTGGTCGGCGTGTTCGTGCGTATGCGTATCAGTGAGTCCCCGGCCTTCTTGGAGGTAAAGGCGCAGCAGCGCACCGCGTCGTTGCCGGCATGGAACGTGATCAAGACGCATTGGCGACCGCTCGTCCTAACGATCTTGGGGAAGCTGGGCGAAACGACGCTGATCTTCACCATCCTGGTTTTTTCGCTCTCGTACGCTGTCAACCAACTGAAGTTCACGCGGTCGGAGGCGTTAAGCGCACTGTTGTGGGGAGCGGCAGCGATGGCCTTGTCCATTCCGCTGTTCGGATTGGTTGCGGACAAGGTTGGAGCTCGTCGGCTGTACTACTTCGGCGGCACCCTGTTGGCAGTAATGGCAGTGCCGTTGTTCAAGGCCATAGGTAGTGGCTCGTACTCTGCCTACGTCGTGGCCACCATTCTTGCGTTAGCACTGAATTACGCGATTCTCTTCGCGCCGCAATCGAATCTGTACGCTGCACAGTTTCCCGCAGAGCTGCGCTATTCTGGCATGTCGATGGGTATCCAGTTCGCGTCGGCACTAGGCGGGGGACTTGCGCCGATTATCGCCGCAACCCTCGTGGCGAAGTATGCGAGTATCGTGCCAGTCGGGGTGTATGTGGCCGTGCTGGGCGCGCTTGCCGCGACTTCGGCCTATCTGATGCGGCCTAGCTTCAACGAGCGCTGACAGAGAGCGCCGCTGTGTCTGCCGGTACCCCGTGGGAAGTTCAAAACCCCCGTGGCTCGGCCCGCCCACCAACTCCTTCCAAGCCCCAAGAGTGATGTGCCCGCTTCGAGCGCCAGTCGCCTAGACTGGGTCCTGACCACCGAACCGATGGTGCAGTCAGCGTCTGCAAATTCGGCTTTCCGTCACGGCTTGCGGATTGAACCATCGCGCGTTTGCCGTCATCCAGTTGTTAGTCCGCAAAGGGTAGTCAGCAGGTGTCTGATTGGAAAGGGAATTTATACAAGGCGGCAAAGCAGACCTGCGCCAGGCCCAGGTGCGTCTAATCGGGAAAATGCACGAACGTCTATGACACCCCTTTCGGCAGGCTGTAGCACATCCTCACCGCTCATCGTACAAGCACCGCCATTCTTTCGAAAGCTCACCGGATCGCTCTAACGTGAAGCCTCTCTGGGGCAGGCAGTGTTGTACCTTAGCCTCCGCGTAGTAGCATCGCTATCTGGCGCAAGCCGTCTCGCTCAACTTTGCAGAGGTCGCTTACAATCCTACTGGACGCCGTTCCCGGGCTGGCGGCGGTCAAAGCCATCAAGTGGGCGATTGGCCGAGCAACGGCCAATCTCGGATGTCGAAAATTGAGCCAACCCGATTGCGCCTGCAAGAGCTGCTGTGGTGCTGAAGGACGGTAGAGAACGTGTGGCCATCATCTGCGGAGTCCGGCATGGAGCGTGGCGCTCGCGTTGTGCGTGTACATGACATACTCGATAGCTGGTGCATATTCGATCAACGTAGTGACGAAACTCTGAATGCTTTGAGGAGGCGGGGCGGATTTGACTATCAGATCAACGGCAATCCATCAACAGGATGCGTCATTCACTATTGGCCCCCGACTTAGGGCGGCGCGATTGGCGCAAGGTCTCACGCTTCAACAGGTCGCGGATGCTGCCAACGTAACAAAGGGGTACTTGTCGCGTCTCGAAAGAGACGACATCTCACCAACTGTCGGAACTCTCGTAAATCTGTGTAAGACCCTCGGTGTGGACCCGGGGGCCCTGTTGACCATCGAGCAGGTGGAGGTCGTCTCGTTTGGAAGCGTCATTGTGGGTTCAAACGAGGCGCAAGGGATTAGGCATAGTCTGTTGAGCCCGGCTAGCAACAAGCTACTGTCGCTCACCCATACCACAATGGAACCCGGTGCAAGCGCTGGCGAAGAACTGTACCCAATGTTCTGCGAGTCGCAAACGGCGTACGTTCTGAAAGGAAAAATCCGTATCCAGTTTTCGAACAAGGTTGTTGATTTAAATGCAGGAGATGCAATAACCTTTCCTGGACGTGAACCTCACACCTACCATAATTTGGAAAAATCCAAATCTGCTGAATTGATTTGGGTCATGGTGCCGTCGGTTGGACGGTAAAAATTTTTGGCATGTTGCGGCGGGCATTTGCAAGAAGCACGCCTACCTGGTCTGTTCGCGCCGCTTCTTTTGAATATCACGTCAATAAACGGCGTCGAACACGCCATTTACACAAGCATCGACGTTGCGTTGGAGTATAGGCAAGTCCCGGTACTCGCTGAAGCACCGGGACTTAGTCATCGCTTAAATGGCAAATTTCTGTCCGTAATTGCGTAATTCAGCCACTCATGCAAAATGACCACGTGATCAGTGAAGCGTGCAAGCGGCCAGATCAAAACACGTGACTAATGCCAACATGACCGACGACCTGCTTACCATTCGAGGACGGGTTGAAACCGGCAATTTGTGCAACTGCACCGCCACTCGCCTTCTGGACCGCGACGATTGCGTAGAGTGCAGTACGTTTGGAGACCTGGTAGTTGGCGCCAATGTTGAACTGCTGGTATCGCGGCTGCTGGTCTGTGGCGTGGTTTCGGCCGTCGGTGAGCGTATAGCCGCCGAAGAGTGCGAGCGCGGATGTTGCGTTCCAGCTTGTCGCGAGTTCGTAATTCTGAAATTTCACATCCTGTCCGTTCCCAGCACCCTGCTGAAAATTGACGTCAGTGAAGTTGCCGAGGATTCTGACTGATCCGAAGGCATATGACGCGCCGACACCGAAAATCTGTTGACTGCGAGCGTTCTGAAGATACGTGCCGTATACGGAGTTCACATAGCCTCCACCGCTCTGATAGCCGAACACGGTTGTCTGCGGATCGTTAACGCGAAGATAGGCAATTGCGGCAGAAAACTGTCCCACAGAATAGTCCACTCCAGCGCTATAGCTCGAGCCGTTTGAAAATTGCCCGGGTTGTCCTCCGAAGGAATACAGAGCTTCGACGCTGGCGCCACCAATTTTTGGACTCGCGTATTTAATCGCGCTCGGAATCGAGAACGTGTAGTCCAGGTTGTCCACGTCGTTCGGATGCGAGAAGTACCATCCACCGTAGTTAACGTTCAGAGAAAACGACCCTACCATAACGGTCAAAGGGGACCATTGGCGACCCAGAGTAAGAGTTCCGAGCCGTTCATCCTTGATGCCGACGTACGCTTGCCGACTGAAGCCCAATCCAGAACTTAGTGCGCCATTTGTCGCGTCGAAACCGCCCTCCACCTTAAAGATTGCTGACTGCCCCTGACCGAGATCCTCGTTGCCAGTCAGACCCCATCGCGTAGGGATCCCGACCGCGCTAGCCATACGGTACTGATGGGCGCTACCAACATTGCTGGCGAAATCAACGCCCAAGTCAATAGACCCGTAGAGGGTCACGGAGCTTTGCGCATGAACGACAGTAGAAGTCATTAGCGCTACGCTGACACCTATGATTCGCTTTTGATTAGTAATGCAAAATATTAGCGACGAGTGGAATTTATTATGCACGGCTTTCTCCTCAAAAATGCGCTACTAAATAATAGATGGAATCGTCAGGATGTGTGGTTACGTCAGTTCAAAAAAGCGCCTGCACCGTTTTCGCGAGGAGGATTTTCATCCATAAATGGTAAATAATTGCGAACCTTGGCGCATGTGCAGATATCCAAGTTCAAGTATATTTTTGGTTTTTCACAATCATAGAAACGAAAAATGGCGCACGTCTGTATATGATGGATTTGACAAGCAGTCACCGCGAAGCCACGCGAAGTGCATGACCCATTGTGCTGAGCGTCTCCTCAAGTACCGGATAGGGGGTACCAAAGTTCAACCTCAAATATCCGGAACCGCACTCCCCAAAATCAACGCCTTCGCTAGTTTCCACCCCTGAAGAACGCAACATGAATTCGGCTGGACGGTCGCCAATCTGAGCCCGACGAAAATCAAGCCACGCGAGATACGAAGCAAATGGTCGATGGTAGACGACTCCCGGGAGATGCTCCGCAACCATATCTGATAGCCGGCAGCGGTTTCGGTCAAGGTAGGCTAGTACTGAGTTTAACCACGCTCCACCGTTACGATATGCTTCCGTTGTCGCCCAAAGTCCTGCAGTGCTTGCGCCGTGAGCAAGCATTTCAAGTAACCGCTTGCGTATTGGCATGTCCGTATCGTTCGAGACGATCAGATGTGCGGCCTTGATACCGCCCAAATTCCAGCCTTTCGTGGCGGATACGCCAGTCAGCGCATGGTTCTTCGCAACCTCGGTGACGGAAGCGTATGGCGTATGGCAGTGAAGCTGACCGTCGTTGTCCCGAAATGGATAGACGAGAGGTGCATGAATCTCGTCCGCGAAAACGCGAGCCCCGTACCTCTCCACGAGTTCGGAAAGTGCGACGAGTTCGTCGCGGGTGTAAACAGTTCCTGTTGGGTTATGTGGATTACAAAGTATCAGAAGGCGAGCCCCCAACCTGAGTCCACGCTCGATATCCTCGAGGCTCAAAGTCCAACGGCCGCCTGATTGACGAAGTGGGCTCTCGATTACCTTCCTCCCGAGCAATCGTGGCACTATCAAAAGTGGCGGATAGGACGGGGTCGGTACAATAACCGGGCAGCCGGGCGCGCTGAAATACGCAAGGCAAACCTCAAGGGCTCGAAGAAGATCGCCGAGTGTTATTACCTCGTCCGAGGAGATCCGCCATCCATAGTTGAGAAAGAGATATTCCCGAAGCGCATCCGAGGCAGCATCAAGCGCCTTAGGGTGAGCATATCCAAGGTCGCCGCGCATGGCCGATGCCGCATGTGCAGCTGCTATGTCGGCCGCCGGATCAAAATCCATCTCTGCGATTGCCGCTCCGTATTGCGCGCCTGAACTGGACCATTTTGCGCGCTTTAACTCTCTAAGATCCCGGGTGCTATAGTTCTCAAATAGCGGAGACGAGGTGTTATGTGATCCTGAGATCATTTGAGAATTATTCCTCGGTCGAAGTTCGTTAGACGTTCATGGCCCCGATCTGTGATGACGATACTTTCAGAAATATTGAGGCCACGCGCGGAGATATAAGCGTGAAATGTCATTCCAGCCTCGAAATGGAAGTCGGCGTTGTGAGTGACCTCTAGCTTTTCGTAGGTGTTAGGCCAGAACATCATTCCGATACCGTAGAAGGTCTTGTTCGGATATTGGTCGACCCATCCGGTCTTTACAACGCCTTCACGCACTATCCGGTCCGGGACCGAACAATGCACACCTGCTCTAATCGTAGCTAAAGCCTCATCTTGAATGTCGACAAATCGACGGTAGGTGTCGACCATGTGATCGTCGTGTTGGCCGACAACAATGGTGCGCATGCAACGAGCATGATAGTTTTTCTTGTGTGCGCACATTTCAAGGAAAACCAGATCATCGTGTGAGATGACACGATCTTGAAAGCAAGAATGGATATGGTATGCACGTTCACCCGATGCTAGTGGCCCGGGCTCCGCCTGATCACTACCTCCTCGCAAGCCGGCACTAGCTGTCGCGATCATTAGGTCCCTCTCGGTTGCACCAGGAGATACAGCGCCGATTCCAGCCTCATGCATCAGGGACACGGCTTTTCCAGCTTCGCGCATATAGGCAATCTCAGCTTGGGACTTTATAAAACGAAGCGAATCGAGTTGCGTACCAAGATCAATGAAACTTGCGCGAATCGCCCCTCTGACGCGATCCATTATTGTGGTGGTAGCACGCCACGATGCCCCGTCGAAGCCGACGCGCCCTTTTACAGACAGTTCGGCCATCGCACGAATCACGACATCTGGAGCGGATTCGCCGTCGTACCATAGCAGGTATTTGTCGAGCCACGCCGCGGTATCGTTGAAATGAAACTGTTCCGCCTTTCGAAGCACTGTGAGAGGGAGGCCTGAGCTGGGGACGAGAACACATTGAAATGAAGTTCCGTACCCTAATGTGTAGAACCCTGTTAGGTAGGTTACGAGCTCAGGTTCAAACACGAGCAGATAGTCAAGCTCATGTCGAGCCATATATTTCTGCGCGTTTTCGAGTCGAGACTGATATTCAGCAATATCGAACCACATGTTTTCTCTTCTGGGTTGGTGAAGTCTATAGGAAGGAAAAGTGCCGGCGGTTATCGCTCGGCGACCGCGGTCTCGAGCGATTCATTGCCCATGACCGCGTCATGATCTGCAGTGAGGGACTTGGTTTCCGGCATCATTGACACGCCGACTAGTGCAAGCACTGCCATGGCCATCTGGTAGTAAGCGATCGTGAAGCTGCTGCCTGTTGCCTGAGTAAGCCAACCCACGATGAACGGCGCGGTTCCTCCAAACAAGGCTGTGGCTACGTTGAACGCCAAGGTGAAAGCCGTAAAGCGAACCGATCGGGGGAAGAGGACGGTAAGGGCAGCGGAGTATTGCGACGCGTTTGGCGCAAGCGCCAAACCGGCTAGTATCGCTGCAGCAAAGACGTACGTTTGGTTTCCTGATTGAAGCATCATGACCATCGGTACGCTGAAAACGAGATAGATGATCGGAGATGCCGCCAGTAATACTCGGCGCCCAATCCGGTCTCCCAAGCGTCCGAAGATTGGTATAGCGACCAGCATCGTAACCATGACCAACACACTCAACATCAGAGCGGCGTCCCCCGACATCTTGAGGTCGGTTTGTAGGTAGGTCGGCAAATAGGCCAGAATGAGATAGTAGGCGCTGTTTCCGAACGCTACCAAGGCGGCTGTTAGGAACATGGGCCGTGCGGCTCTTCTAAACGAATCCGCCAGCGGCGAGGCAACTTGCTCTCCAGACGCTTTCATTTTCTTGAATACGGGAGAATCCTCGAGGTTTCTGCGTAGTGCGACTGCGAGGAGTCCAAGCGGCAAGGCAATCAGAAACGGTAGTCGCCAGCCCCATGCCTTCCATGCGTCAGCGGACAGCACGTGCATCAGACCGATTACGATAGCTGCCCCGGACAGGTAGCCAAACAGCACGCCAGACTCCAGGACACTTCCAAAGAGCCCTCGCCGGCCAGACGGTGCCACTTCGGCCACGAATGTGTTTGCGCCGCCATATTCCCCGCCCGCCGAAAACCCTTGGATCATGCGCGCCACGACAAGGAGCACTGGGGCGGCCACGCCAATCTCGCTATAGGTCGGGAGCAGGCCAATCAGAGCCGTTCCTAGAGTCATCAGCCCGACGGTCAGCATGAGCATGTCCCGACGGCCGCGGCGGTCTCCTAAGGAACCGATGATGATGCCGCCGATTGGACGGATCAGAAAGGAAAGGGCAAACACTGCGAATGACGCTAGCGCGGCCGCAACCGAGGAGCTCGTCGGGAAGAAGTGTGTTCCGACTGTGATTGCGGCGAAGCTGTACACGCCATAGTCGAACCACTCGATGACATTACCCAGCGACGCGGCGGCCAACGCCCTGCCGCCTGCTGCTCCGCCTCTAACATTGTTCCTGTTCATATGTTCTCCAAGTGTCCCCTTCATCATTCATGTGGTGTATTTCATGAAACTACTGTTTACTATTGTGTAACTCCTCCGGCGATGTCAAGCAATATCAAAATTCGAGGGTGACGCCCCCGGCACGTCGCCGTGCAGGGCGGGAATTTTCGTTCGTCAGGCGGGTACGCTTGCTTCCGCTGGCGTTACGACGCGAGTAGCTTTCAACGTTGAGCTCGAGGATCGTCGAGCGATCGACCAGGGTCATCGATGGCGGCCACCGTCATCGACGGATCGGGGAGCACGGTTCTAGGCGTGCGACGTTCAGTTGGCGGTAGCCATGATCGCAGTACTCCCCTCTGGCTATGACCTAGCTGCATTGGTTCGCAAACATGTGCCGAACTTCGAAAGCAACTACTCGAAAGCTTTTCGTATGGTTCGCAACCACTGGAATGAGGTGCCGTGCCGGGGCGTAGCGTAGTTCGGAGGGGTGCAATATGTCGCGGACAATCGCCAAAGGTCTTGGATGTGACAGGCGGGCTCACGGTTGAGATAGTGCGTGCGCCGCCGGACAATGCGCTCGCGCGATGTCGCAGAGGCCGCCCTGAAGGCCGGCTCCATCGTGTTGATTGCCGACAAGCGTCGGGCTGTTGCGGCGATCAAAACGGACGACCGTATTGAAAGCGACCATTTTGAGGGACGCCACTCGGTTGGTCGTTGATGCGAGCAAACGGAAATTGATGTGGCTTGAGTCGAATTCGCCGGAGCACGGGCCTGTGTCTATCGCAAGGCCACGCGAGCCGCGACTGGAGCAGCCAGCTACGTGTCGTGATCACGATTCCACGGTAAGCGTGGCACCAGCGTCGTCGTGAGTGGAGATCGTGACCTTCAGACTGTCGTGCCGAGCCGAGGGGCAACGACTCACGGCGCGAGTTCGCTGATGCGATTGCTAGCGACGGAACGTCGTCCTGTAGAAGGAATCCCCATCGCTTGCGCGCCGGGCGGGAAGAATGTCAAATTCCGCTCCATCGAGGCTCGCGCCTTTCTGCGAATGCACGCACGCCGTCAATTGCGTCTGCCGACTCGAACACTGGTGCAATATGGTTTTTCTGACGTGAGGAACGTCTCTTCGTTCGCCCAACCGCACGATTTGCTCGCGATTCGTTTCCTTGTGGTCGCTGCCAGTGGCCCGTCTTCGAGGATGCGATCACTTGGATCAGAGGGAAGTTATAGTTGAAATTCAGTAGACGCATCGCGCGTCGTCGAGCCATGGCATCCGGCAACTAGATGAGCACTACGCCGCGCAGCCACAAAGTGCATGCAGGTCTGCAAATGCCAACGGGATTTTCACTTGTACGTCAAGTCCGGATTTCGCGATCTATCCATCCTTGCAACGACAATCACTAAGCGAAGCACGTGACGGGATGAGGGGGGATAAATGATGAACAGAGAGAGTAGATCGGGGCGGTAGCGGGCAAGCTCGTTCAGGATGTGATGACAATGAGTCTCACTGGATGAGTCATTGCTGTGTTTGGTCGCGCCGCCAAGGCAACCGCACTGACCGAAGCGGGCACGGGGGCCGGCACATCCACACAGTGCATCACGCTGGCGCACCGGTGCGACGCAGACGCTACTCGAATGCCCTTCGACGCTTCGTGATGCATTCGATACCCGCATCCGTGCAACCTGTTCTTACGAGCGGCTTGTGGAGGTTCGACGCGAAAGGAGGCGCCATTGCGCTGGCTTCTTGATCAACTGCGCACCCCGGGATATGAGGCGCGAAACGAGTGGCCATTTAACCTCTTCCGAGCATTTATGACGAGCCCACCGCAGCTGCATCAAGCTTGTCAAGACGATAGCCGTAGCCGTAAATCGGGACGATACAATAGCCGTTCTCTGGCCGAAGTCCGAGTTTGACTCGTACGGTGGAAATGTGTGTATCGAGCGTACGCGTGGGAATGTCAGTCAGCTGCTTCCAGACCGTCGCGCGGATTTGAGCTCGCGATAGCGGGCGCGCAAGATTGCGAAAGAGTAGTAGCGAGAGCTGAAACTCCTTCCGGGTAACCGGTAAGCATGTGCCGTGGCGAAAAAGCTTACCCTCCCGAATATCGAACAGGTACTCGCCAAACTGCTGCGAGGTCGCCGCCGCTTCCTGCTGGAAAGTCCGGCGCAAAAGCGAAGAGACGCGCGCGAGAAGCAGGGAGGCGGCGATCGGTTTGGTGACGTAGTCATCGGCGCCGGCATTCAGCGCATGGACGGCGTCCTGCGCGCCCGTGCGGCTTGCCATGAAAAGCACAGGCAGATTCGAGTCGACGTTATTGCGGATCCAGGCAAGTACAGCATCACCCGGAATGTCAACGACGTTCCAGTCGAGCGTCACGAGGTCAAAGGTTTCCCGTTGCATCCGTTGAATCAGCGCGCCGCCCTCGGCAAACACATGGCAGTCGTGGCCGGCAGCGGTCAGCGCCTCGTAGACGAATCGCGACTGGCCAGGGTCATAATCGAGAACCGCGATACGCATAGTGATCAAATCCAGGATCGTAGTCCTTAGGCCGCAATTTCACTGGGCAGCCGATTCGTACTGACTGATCGAACCGGCGAATTCTCACTGGACCGTTGACAGATGTATGTGTTATCGATTTTTTCAGTGCTTGCAGCTGCAAGGACATCCGCGATTGAGGCGGCGTTCATCGGCGGGCGGCCATACATTCGTTGCGATTGAAGGTTCGCTTCTGGTCCTGCGGAACGAAGCGTCGATCCACAATGCAGCATCGTGGCCGCGGGTTGCGGCTTTTGCTTTTGGTCGATGTGCACACGAGCCGCCATTTGCCTGAAACACGGTACAACGTTGAGAATGCGACGCGGGAGCGAAGGCTTGAACTTTTCATTATGGCGGGAATGTCACAAGGATAAAGAAGGATGAGCTGAAAGGAGGGTAGGGAAATCCTGAAAAGAAATGGCGCCGGTACGCTTGCACCTGAAAGCGCTCACATGCGCATGGAAGCGGAGATGAGTCAACGTCAACGTGGATGTCCGCGGGTGACCAGCAGCTTTGTGTTCCGTAGCTCGTACAGGCGATCATTGATATGAAACGGTATCCGATTTCTTGAGAATCCCGTCCGGTCCGAAAATAAAGCTGACGGTGGTTCTGCGGACATTTGTCGTTGCGTACGGTCCGAAATTTGAGATCACTCTGTCCCAAAATGGCGGCTTACCCGTGAAGGTGTAAACCAGAAACGTCGATCCATCCGGTAGGGTGGTTGTTGAAGACGGGGTTCCCAGCCTCCAGATTGCGTATTGCTGAGTTGTCGCGCCGATTGTGAATTCCGAAATACTCTCTGGTTTGACTTCACTTTCTGTCGCAGTCGCAGCACACCCTGCCAGCATGCACGTGAACGCGATTGACAGAGTCAGACTGGCTCTCAGGCGTCTCATTACCTACCTCCAAATAACTTCCAGCGGCTTTTTACTTGTGCAAACGGGATTCTGGACAAGTATTCTGCGGTTGAAATTCGATCACAAAAACAAATGGCGTTTAGTGTATTGTCTTGCATCGACCATGTTGACCTTCACCAGACACGGCTATCGGACTCGTGTGTACATCAACGCGAGACGTCAGCGAACCTGTCGAGCGCATTGCAAGGGCATCGCTTTCGGGGAGCGTTCCAAGCGCAAGGGAAAAATAGGCAAGACCTGCAATCAATCCGGCAGTTGCGCCTACGAAAACCTCGAAGGATTCTGCCCGTCGCATGAGGGAAATAGAGGCCGCGATGAGCGATAGAAATGTGGTCGCCAGCCCTATTATCCAGAACATCGAATACGCACTCGACCAAAGCAGATCGAGAATCGCGCCCACGTCCTGGCCAATGATGTATGCCATCTCTCTGCGCTTGTCTTGACGGTCGGAATCGGGCCACACGGGAGTGGATAGAACACTCAGCTGCTTTGCGATATAAACCCGAACATCACATATCGACGGAAATATTCTCCAAACCGACAGAATTCACGGTTGATTTTCAGATTGGCTCAAGGAAATCTGATTCTTGTGTATGTCGATATTGCTGGTAGATGGAAATCCTTCGGTGAGTCCTGGCACGTCGCCAGAAAATACCATTGCGGTAACGAGCACACAAAAGAGGGCCGTGAGTACCGGGATCGTGCAAACCAGTAGCCTGCGGGATGTCCGCGCGGCGCCGGGCTGGAGTTGGGAGGAAGCATTCATCGTGAAAAATGGCCTGTATGGATAGCGTCATCGGACGGGTTATGACTGCCTGATCTCACATCAACTTTCCTTCAAAACGAGGAGCCCAGCAGTCGCAGGTTTGTCACCAGTACGGTTGAATCAAAGTTGGCCAACTACTACGCGATACACGCAGAGTAAGATCCGCCATAGTGCGTCTGCCACACGCCTGAGCCAGCGACATATAACTGGCCAACTCAATTTCTGGCTTCGCGATGCAGCTGTCGCGCTTCCCCTGATACGGAGAGTCCTTGTTGCGCAACGGCCGGTTGACGTGTGGTTACATCGTGCGCTTCAGGATAGAAGTCAATGAAGACCACCATGTAAATCAGTGCGGCGAACAGTCCGGTCCACGTTGCCCATAGGTCACGCGCTTCGGCACCGGCAAGGAAATGAAGCGGAATGCCAACCAGCAGATAAGCGGCAACGAACACCAGCGCCACCATAACGGGCGAAGGGAGGGGCAGTGCGAAGAGGGACGCGATTCCAGGCATTGGACGCTCCGTCAGCCGATTTGGTTACCTACGAGACCGGATGCACGGCAAGGGCTTTACGCGCACAGTGGCTCCACGCTACTGATCCACCGTGTCGCGCGATGTGTGTTCTTGCTTACCGGAGCTCAGCGACCAACGCGTCGGCGCCCTTGTCGATCCCTGCTTTCGCCGCACCGAGTGAGCCAAAACTCGCGACCAGGTTCATGGCGTTTGGATACTGCCTTGTTACATAAGCATTCAAAAGCTTGTTGTTCGACGCGTCGTAAATCTCGACTGCGTACGAAACGGAGCCGCCAAACATCGCCTTACCGCCGCGAACGGCCTGCACACCGTTATAGACGTTTCCGCCGATATCGAAATGTGTGAACTGACCAAGCACGGGTTTCGTGGTCTCGGCACCCGTGAGGATCAGCTTGACGCGAAGCGTGCCCCGACCGGGCTGCGTAGTCGAGACAAATCTCGTCCCGAGTCTCTGTGTGAAAGACTTCTGGAGGTAAATGGCCAGCGTTGCCCTGTCGGCGTCGCTCATGTCGCCGAACTGGCTGTCAGCACCGTTATAGACGGTGACCGTGTCGACGATCACCCTGGAGTAGGCTTGCCAGTTCACCGTCGTCGAGTAGTTATACGGGATGCGCCCGGTATCGTCGTGGGCATTCGCCTTCAGGTACGAAGACGACGGAATGCCGGAATAGGCGACGGGTTGAACACCGGCACAACCTGCCAGCGAGAGAAACGACAGCGCGAAAAGCAGGTGGCGAACATTCCTGGTGATTGTCATTTTGGGTCCCATGAGAGATACACGGCGGCAACGGCATAAACAAAGGCGTCTGGGCGGTTTGATCTACGACGTCAGCAGGTAATCTCCGCTGTCTTCGCGGAATAATAAAGCCGTCCAGACGGTTCGTATTTTATGCAAGGTGAAGAACTGGAGCGAAGTCTAGCACGAGATACAGAGAAAGCAAAACGTCTGGACGGTTTTTTTAACGAGCCGTATACTCCCTCTCCAGGATGCAGATATTGTGCAAGTGGGCTACAGGAAGCAAGGCACGTTCGATCGCGCCATTTCAGCCTTCCATAACTTTGGGGACAAACTTTTGGCCAGGCAGGAGCGTTCAGAACAGACCCGCAATGCGATCATCGAGGCGGCGTTGACTGTCCTAGCCCGCGATGGGACTGCGAGGCTGACATTCGAGGCTGTTGCCCGGGAATCAGGCCTGAGCAAGGGGGCCGTCACGCATCACTTTCGCTCGAAGGCTGATCTGTTCAAGGGCGTGCTCGCGTATCGCAACGACAGTTTCGAGCAGTTCCGGCGCAACTATCTGCAATCGCGTCCGAAGGATGCCCCACAGCAAACGCTCTCACTCGAAATCGCGGCATTGCGCCAGATGGTGGACGAGAACCGCTCACCTGCGCGGGCAGTCCTTTCGATCCTTGTGGATGACCCGAGCCCAATGGCGTTTATCCGGGAACGATTCGCCGGGCACGTCCGGCAGATCAGGGAAGAGGCCGCCGATCCTGAACTCGCGCTGTTGCGCTGGGAGGCGGCATGGGGCCTCGCACTGTATGCGCTGTTCGGCCTTTCCCCCTTGTCGGACAAGGAGCGCGCTCATCTGTTTGACCGACTGCTTGACGATGACGCATGGACGCGGTTTATCAAGATACCAGATGGCAACTGATACCCCGATAACCGATGAGGTTGCGACCAGGAAGTTGCAACTGACACCAGACATTCCAGTGAGCCGCCAATAATGGATAACGCGACCCGCTCAGAACGGTCCCGAAACACGGCCCTCAAGGCCGCTCTGACCATCCTTTCGAGGGATGGCCTCAACGCACTTACCTTCGATGCACTCGCCCGCGAGAGCGGCATCAGCAAGGGGGGGCTTCTCCATCAGTTCGGCACAAAGGACGGAATCCTGCTGGCATTGCTGGAGTTCCAGAGGCGGTACCTTGAAGAGTTCGCACTCGGATACCTGAATTCCTGCGATGCTTCGGTAAAGGAGCCGGTCCTGCTCGCGCAGATTGCCGTGATGCGTGAAACTGCCAGCCAGCCACATTCCGCCAATCGTGCCGTACTGGCTGCATTGGTCCAGGCACCGGAACTCCTGGAAACCATTCGGGGCGCTCACGCTGCTGATCTCGCCGAGGTCCGCAAGGAGTCAACCGATGGCGATATCGCGGTGCTGCGTTGGGCGGCGGCGGTTGGCATGGCCTTTACCGGGTTGATCGGGCTGTCGCCACTGTCGTCGGAAGAGCGCGAACGGCTTTTCGAGCGGCTGCTCGATGAGCCGTCGTGGACGAGCCTAAGTGCACCCGGGTCGCCGTCAACCTAGGGCAGTGCACTGTACGCGTTCCGGCGATTGTCGCCATTGGCATCGCACCGGCAGGGCCAAAAAGTGGGGCAGTCACGAGCCGGTCGGGCTATTTGAGCCGTTCCTGTCACGCTCATGCGGGCCGGCGTGAGCGTCCCAGATCAACCGTGGATCGAACTGCATCGTGGCCGTCATCGTCAGCAGGACCACGGCTGCAAAGGCGACCGCGCCCCAGCCTGACGTCGCAGAAGCGACAGACCTGAAATTGACGAGCGCGATCGTAAGCGCAATGACAAAAATATCGAGCATTGACCAGCGGCCGAGGCGCTCAATGACCCGGAACAGCTTCGTACCCACCAACGGATGGCAGCGCGAAGTACAACCCGCTGTCCAGGCGAGGAACGCGAGCGCGACGAGCTTGAGTAGCGGGAAAGCGACACTCGCGATGAAGACAACCGTAGCAATCGCCCAGTCCCCACTGCGCCAGAAATGAACAATGCCACTGATGATGCTGTCGTCCTTCGAGCCAAGCATTGTCACGGTATGAAGAACAGGCAGCAGGTTTGCAGGCAGATACATGATTGCGGCGGCGACCAGCAAAGCCTGGGTACGCGTGAGACTGTCCGGTTGCCTGGGATGCATCCTTGCTCCGCACCGGGAGCATTGCTGGGCAGCCGCGCGCGCTTGCGGGGCGGACGGCGCGCCACGACTGGACTCATCGGACTTCCGGCGGGCAACACCGTCGCAGGTTCTGCACGCAACAAGCCCGAGGTCCATCGCGGACACGGAGGGCAACGCGGGAAAGGTCGTGGGTGGCCCTGGCAAGTTATCGCGTTCGCGCGCATCCAGTGTCTCGCGGATGTGCCAGAGGGCACGCGGCTCGAATTCCATGACGACTGCGAGCATGAACGGCAGCGTGCCAAGCGCGAAGAGGGCGGTCTCCGGGGTGACGTATGCTCGGTCAGCAAGCTTCGTTGCAGTGACAACGACCCCGAGGAACAGGACTTCGATCATGACCCATGGCCGCACGAACTGCAGCACACGCAGCACCGCTGAAAACGCGGGAGGAACCACGCCGAGGCGCACAGGTCCGGTAACGTAGAGAACCGCGGCAAGATCGAGAAACGGAAACACGATGGTCACGCAGGCGACCAGGACAGCGAGTGGCCACATGCCTTGAACCCAGAGTGCGCAAACGGTCCCTGTCAGGGTAGTGGCCGATGTGATTCCACCCATCTCGAGCTCGACGACTGGATACGCCTGTGCGATGAAGAAAGTAATCATTGCTGCGAGCGCCAGCGCCAGGACGCGATCGAGTCGCGCCATGTCTGTGCTGGCGATGCTCGCCCCGCAGCGGGGGCAGCGCATTCCCCGAGTCTTCCCGGTCCGGAGTGGGCGCGACAGCAGCAGATCACAATCGGGACAGGCGATGAGGTTGCGGATTTCCATGGTTTTCAGATCGCTCGCCCCGTCAGGCTTCAGACGCGTCCGTCGCATTGCTCAATCCCATGCGCATGGATGCGAGTTCTGCCTCGAGTGCAGCAATCTCGTTCCACTGCTTGAGCACCGTCCCTCGCAGGACTCTGAGTTCTTGATGGACGGCCGCAAGTGCGAAGCGCGCACAAGGTTGCGGACACGATTTGCACCCGGCGTCGGACGGGCTGTCTCGACAGATCCTGCTGCGTGATGGTTCGCCAGTGAGTCGGGTTGTCGCAAGGAACACGTTGACCTCTCCTGCTTGATTGCCACTTCAAGGTAAATACAGCATGACGCGCTGTCGAGTCAGCGTGGGGGCGCTACCAAGGACCAGCGCGCTAGTTCGCCTGTACGCCAGCATCCGCCGTCTGCATCCTTCCACGAACGCATTTCAACGGGGCCGGTGAATCCTGCCGTGCTGCGAGGATCGTTGCTATCTCATTCGACAATTCGGACACTGCCAGCTGATGCCCCTTCACAAGCTCGCCAAAGCCGTCGCTGACGGGCACCGAGTACGTCGAATGGCAGGTCAGCATGGTCGTTCCTGTTCGTGGTTTCACCGTCCACACGGTGTCCAGCAGTGCGTGCGATGCGTACCATGACTCGAATCGCTGCACCACAACGCTAATTCGATAGACCGGTTGATCTGCTGGATAGGGAACGCTCGCGACGTCGAACGTGCCAAGCGCCGCGGAAAGGTTCGCCGACAAACGTTGGCGAAGCTCATCGGCCGGGGCGGTGCTCCAGCGCTCCTGTTCCATGACCTGAACGCGTACGGGATCCTTCTGCAAGACGAGTTGCCGTCGCGCGACCTGTGCTGGAACGACGACAGGCGCCACGTCGATCAGAAAGGCTGGGTGTGAATTTTCGTCGTTGACGACTTTATTTCGTAACGTCTGCGGCGGGGATCCCGTGCCCAAGGTGTAGGTATGCACTTCCGGCACAGCGGTGCACGCCGCAGCAAGCGCGGCGATGCTACACAAAGCAAAAAGCAGCTTAAGGCATCCGGGCTGGTGACTTCGCCTCGTAGTTTTTTGACTCATGGCTTTTCGTCCCTTGGCTTGCCGCGCAGGAGTGACTCCGGATGCTCCTGAAGGTAGACAGCCAGCTCGTTCAGCGATTGCAGCGTGCGATTGAGTTGCGAAACGGCTTGCCGCATATCCGACTGGAGCGGCGAGTCCTGCTGTAACGCTGCCTGCGCTGTACGGAACGTTTCCTGGGCGGTCGCGAGGGTATCGCGGGCCTGAGGCGCAAGTTCGGTGTTCATTTGCGTGAATGCACGATTGGCACTCTGGAGCGTTTGATCGAGGTTGGTGCCGATCCGGTCGAACGGCACACGATCCAGCTTTTTGGCAATATCGCCGATGACCACCTGAAGCTCCTCCAGCGAATTGGGCACAGTCGGTAGTTCCAGCGGTACCCTCGTCATGTCTATGGTGGCCTGCGGGGCGTTCGGAAAGATGTCCAGCGCAATGTAGCGCTGGTTAGTGATAAGACTTCCGGTCCGCAACTGGGCGCGCAAACCCTGAGCCACCAGTTTTTGCAGGAGTGCCTTTCCGCCGTCGTTGTTGCCTTCACCCAGCGACTCCCGGAACTTTCTGCCGAGACGATTGGGAAACAGGTTCACCGTCACAGGCATCGTGAATTCCGACCGTTTCGGGTCGTATTCCACGTCGACTGCAGTGACGCGTCCAAGCTCGATTCCGCGGAAATCGACCGTCGCGCCGACAGACAGGCCGCGCAGCGACTGATTGAACTTCATGACAACGCTTGCAGCAGCACCGTCCGGTGCGCGCATCGCCTCTGCCTGACTGTCGGAAAGCGGGAAAGCGGTGCCGTTGGGCGCTTCATGTGCTGGCTCGTTGTCGGGGCGGGACTGGAACGCGAGACCACCCATGACGACTGTCGCGAGTGACTGGGTATTCAGTCTCATACCGCCCGAATCCAGCCGCAGGTCGACACCACTTGCATGCCACCAGCATGCATCTGCCTTGACAAGTTTGTCGTAAGGCTCATCAATGAAGACCTGGATGGTGACGCCCTTGCCGTCATCGTTAAGGGAGCGTGCGACAACACGTCCGACCTGGAAACGGCGGTAGTAGACTGGCGAGCCGATATCAACGGAGCCGAGGGAATCGCCATCAAGAACATAACGACGCCCCTTCTGGTCGCTGGTCACGATGGGAGGCGTCTCGAGTCCGATGAACTTTTCACGGGGCTGGTCGGAGCGACCAGGATCCATGCCGATATACGCGCCGGAGAGGACGGTACCAAGACCCGAAATACCACCCATTCCGATCCTTGGGCGCACCACCCAGAAGCGGGCGTCTTCAACCGCGAGATTGGTTGAGGTTTTGGCTATCTGTACATCCACAAGGACACGGGAATGGTCGTTAGAGAGGCGGATGGTCTTGACCTCGCCGATCTCCACGTTACGGTATCGCACCTTTGTTCGCCCGGCCTCCAGTCCTTCGGCGGTGAGAAAGCTGATAGTGACAGTCGGCCCTTGTGTCGCGACTGATCGCACAAGCAACGCGATGCCGATCAACGCTGCACCGATCGGTACGAGCCAGATGGTGAGCGGGAGAAATCGTCTGAGGGACATTGAAAGCTGCTGCAAAAGTGAATTACCTGAATTGGGCGATCAGTTCGGCTGCGCCCCGTTCAATGCCGGTTTTGGGGGCGTCTGGCGAGCTCAACCTGGCAGAAAGCCCGCCATCTGGATATCTTTCGATATAAGCTTCAATCAGCTTGTTTGAAGAGGAATCCGAAATTTCTACCGCATAGATGACATATCCTGGCAGCGCCGTGCCTGCACCGGTAAGCGTGAGCCGAACACGAAGCGTGTCGGCTCCGGATTCATTCACCAGATCGAAGCGGGTGGCCAGCGTTTCTGCGAACGTAGCCTGCATGAAATCAGCGAGCTTCGAGCGCTCCGCGTTGCTGACGTGGCGAAACTCTGCATCCGGCCCGCCGTAAAGCTGGACCGGTTCGAGGATGAGTTTTCTGTACCGTGACCAGTCCTGCGGTAACGCATACCGATAGGGCATATGGGTTCCATCCCGGTCGTCGGGATTGACGCGCAGGTACGGCCATGAAGCGAGGCTGGAATACTTGACGGGCTTGACTGCCGAGCACGCCGAGAGTGCGAGGCAAGCGAACAGTGCAAGACCGAGCGCTGCGCAAATCAGGGCTTTGGGGGCCATCGTCAACAGCCATTCGAACGCGGGGGTTGTTAGTTTCCGTATACTCATACGAACCGTCTGGCCGGTTTGCAAATAAGGCGCTTCATAACGACGCTAAATCTGGGAAGCGTCCTGGCTGTCGTAGCGACCTGTACGCGGACGGACGATAGACCGAGGTGGCTCGCGGGTCATACTAACGCAGGTCAGTCGTCATGTAAACCGTCTAGCCGGTTTGTCTTTTATCCCATGTGCGTCGCGGGCATTGGCGGATCCCTCGGCCGGCCGCGTCGCTGCCTTTGGGGGTGACGTGGATTTTTGTGCATTTTCCGGCTAGGGGGACATAAGCCTAGCGCGGTCCCACCTTGTGGCCCTGTATAAATTGTCTTTCCAATCAAGCAACTGCTAACTCCCCCTTGAACGACTCACATTTGTGTGTGATGCCCATAGCAGCCCGAGGGTTCCACTATTCAGGACTCGTAGTTCAGGCTCGGCGACTGGTAGTCGCCACTCATTCGAGATGGTATGCGGGTATTTCTCTTCGTGCTTGTTGGACCCGGTGCCTCCCTGCGGGAGACGCTACGCACTCACTCGGACGTGCGGAGGTTCGTCATGGAAATCGACATTCTCGGCGTCGATCTTGCGAAGCAGATCTTCCAGCTCCACGGCGCGGATTGTCGAGACCGTGTCGTGCATCGATCGAAGGTCTTGAGGAGCTTCTTCTCTGAAACCGCGCGCACATTGAACCCCAAAATGGTTGTCATGGAGGCATACAGGACTGTCCATCACTGGGCGAGGTGTTTGCAGTCGATCGGACCGAAGTTCGGCGAATCAGTCCGCAATATACTGTACCGTTCGTCAAGACAAGTAAGAACGATCGCAACGATGCGGAGGCGGTAGTCGAAGCTGCCAGCCGACCCACGATGCGCAGCATGTCGATCAAATCGGTCGAGCAACAGGCCATCGAGGCGGTATACCGCATGCACGCTATCCTACCGCGCCACCGAACCGCGCTGATCAACCCGATACGTGGCCTGCTCGGCGAGCGCCCCGTTCGAACTATCCGCTTAGAGGATCAAAAATGACCCAAGCGCTGGCTGAGGTTCTGCTACTAGCTTCCATGGTCGTGAACGCGACGCTCTTGATTTTCATTGCTGGCGTGCTTCGGCACGTCATGAACGACATGGACGCAGCGACCTTCAAAGACTTCGTAGGATCCCTGGTACGACACTCAACCAAATCGCCGTTCATGATCATTGCCCTAAACGTCCCGCTGATCGGCGCTATTCCCTATTACTACTTTTATGGATTTGGAAATCGCTGGATCAGCGCAGGACTCGCGCTATGGCTGGCCGGTGGACTCATATCAAAACTCGTCAAGCTCCCGATTTACAAAAGCATAAAGGCAGCCGAACGTGACGATGAAGTTCACCTAGGAGAGCAACGCCGAAGATTGAATGCCGGAAACCTACTGCAGGCCGCATTGAATTCACTAGCTGTAGCTATGATGATCGTTGCATGGTTCAAATGAGCGACGGGCTTCTGTAATTTGAAAAACTGGAGGTGGTGTTTCCGTCTCCTGGATCAAATTCGGGATCCTGTACGCCGGGCGTTGCTGAGCATCCCATCGCGAATGACGCGATTCGAAGCGACGATATGGTAGGCAATTGGCGCGGTGTCCCAGTCGATGTCATTTAAGAGGTCGAAATACTGGATGACTGTACACGTCGGCCATTTTGCGAAATCACCGAGAGAGTCCGTAGGGGATCGAAGGCGGCGAGATAAGGAACCAACGATATTGCCGCTAGAACCCGTCGCGCGCACTACCCACGCTCTTCGATCCGCTCACATGCGCGGCACCCGTTGCTGGAATTAAGGCGTGCCTCCCCAGGCATGGGCTTGGGTCTTTATATCTGCCGTTGCATTGCGCAAGCTCACTACGGAACGATTGAAGTTGAATCTGACGAGAACCATACCGTCTTCACCGTAACAATCTCACGAGGCGCAGCATAGCGACGCGGTCAGAGATCAGGGGAGAGCCTAGCTGTGAACGAGAGCGCGTCGCACGATA
>NZ_CAJMYY010000032.1:0-97891 GCF_905220185.1 Paraburkholderia sp. J11-2
CTCGTGAAATCCGGAGAAACGCGTAAGTGCAATCGCCTCAAACGTGGCGTTGCATGACGCGTTCGACGAGCTGCAGATAGTGGTCGAGGCCCGGCGTCGGTTTGCCGGCCACCTTCGCGAGATCGTCCCAGCGGCGCAGGCGCACCGCGTCTTCCGCGTGAGGGCGCGCAGCGAAATCGCGCGCCTCATCTGCACTGAAGATGCCGCCCTGCAATTCGAGGCTGCGCACCGAATCTGCCGAGAGGCAGCCGAAATACGCTTCATCGACTGCGCAAAGATAGCGCTTCGCATCGACGTGCAGGCGGATCGGCTCCAGCACGCTATCTGGCAACACGGGCCGCAGGAACGGCAGCGCATAGTACTGATGCAGATCGTCGATGCCGCGTTCGGTCGGCGTTTCGCCCTGACGATTGAGCAGGTGACCCAGATCGTGCAGGAAGGCCGCCGCGGTCAGCTCTTCGCTCGCCCCGTCTTCTTCCGCCAGCGCGCCGCTTTGCAGCGCGTGCTCGAGTTGCGTGACCGGCTCGCCGCTATAGGCCAGCGCGCCGTACGTCTCGAACAGCCCACGAATGTCCGCGAGGCTCAGTGCCATCTTCTACTCCTCAACTATGTGAATGCGGCGACGGCCCGCACCGGGCCGCCACTCATCGTTCCTGCCGCGCTCAGTCGCCACAGGATTCGCGCATGCGATTGGCCGATTCATCGGCGTCGCGCGAGGCGAGCGCGCTCAACAGCGCCCGATGCCCCGCGTACGATGCGTCCATTGCGCTGTGCGCCGGCGCGGCACACTGCAACGAGAGCCGCAATTCGCTCACGGTGCGCTCATAGGTCTCGCGCAACCTGGCGTTGCCAGCCGCCGTGACGAGCGACCCGCGAAACGCGTCGCGCGCTTGCAGGAAGGCCTCCGCCTTCTCGGCGACCACCGCGTCCCGCATCGCGTTCAGGTGCTCGCGCAACTCGGCGACCTGCGCCGCGTCAATGCGCGGCGCGAGCATCCGGCACGCCGCTTCGCGCAATGCCGCGCACACCTCACCCAACTCCTGGGCCTCCGCCGCGCCAACGCTGCGCACGAACACGCCACGATGCTTCTCGTTGCGCACGAGGCCCGCCTGCTCGAGCGCGCGGAACGCCTCGCGCACGGGTCCGCGCGATACGGCCAGACGAGCCGCCCAGTCGGCTTCATTGAGCTTGTCGCCGGGCGCCAGCACGCCTGCCGCGATGCGCCGCTCGATCTCGTCGCGCACCAGCGCCGTGAGCGAATGCTGGCGCACCATCGCAAGCGGCGTCGTGTCGGACAACGCCTGAGGATCGCGGCCCATATCGCCCGCAGCGCCACTCCCCTGCTCATTGGTCATCGAATCTTGCACGTCCAGCCTTGCACGTCTGTTACGCGCCTGCGGCGCATGGAACCGCATGGCATCCACCCACTCAGTCCGGCCGCCGGCGCGGCGCACGCGCTGCGATGAGCAGCAGCGCCGCCAGCGAAACGAGCAACAGGACCAGCGAGAGCGCCGAAGCCGGCAGGTAGTACCCACGCTCGACCGCGCCCACCACGACGATCGGCACCGTCGCAAAGCCCGGCGGATACACCGTGAGCGTTGCGCCCAGTTCGCCGAGCGACAGCGCGAAACCGAGCGCGAGACTCGCACGGATAGCCGGCACGAGTTGCGGCAGCACCACGCGGCGCAGCACCATCGAAGGCGGCGCGCCGAGACTCGCTGCCGCTTCGCGCAGCACGGTCAGCTCGGGCCGCAGCGCTGCGGCCGCACATCGATAGCAAAACGGCAGTACAAGTGCGAGCTGCACGAACACGACGATCGCAGCCGAACTCGACAGATCCACCGGTGCCTTGTGATAAGCGATCAGCACCGCGAGGCCAAGCACCACGCTCGGCACGCCGTTGGGCACCATCGCAAGCGTGTCGGCGACCGCGCCCAGACCCCGCCGGTCGCGCCCTTCGAGCGCGAGTGCGAGCCACAGCCCGAGCGCCGTGCCGAGCACTGCGACGCCGAAGCCGATTTCGAGACTCGTTGCGAGCGCATCAAAGTCGGAGGAGCCGAGGCGCTCGAACCAGCGCGTGCTGAAGCCATCGGGCAAGATCGTGCCCGACCAGTGCGATGCGACGCTCGACAACGCGACGACGATCACCGGCAACACGAAGAGCCAGAAGCACAACAGCGCCGCGAAGCCAAGCAATGCCGCGCTCGCAAAACGCGCAAAGAGGCTGCGCTCCACGGGCCGCGCACGAAGATGCTTGGGCGGCAGCGCGATGCGTTCGGAACCGGCGGCAGGATTAGTTGACATTGCGCGCGCCTCCATGACTGCGGCGATTCACGCGCCGATACAGCGCATACAGGGAAAGCGACATGGCAAGCATGACCACGGCGCCAGCCGCGGCCGTCGGCAGATCGAGATCGACCGTGGCCGAGCTGTAGATCGCCACCGGCAGCGTGATGAGGTGCGCGCTGCCGAGCACGAGCAAAATGCCGAACTCGTTGAACGTCAGCAGGAAACACAGGATCGTGCCCGCGGCGATGCCCGGCCACGCGAGCGGCAGGATCACGCGCAGGGCGACCATCCGTGTGTTCGCGCCGAGACTGCGTGCGGCTTCGATCAGGCGCATGTCGAGCAGCGCGAACGCAGCGAGCGTCGGGCGCACGACGAATGGCGCGTAAAACACCACTTCGGCGAGCACGACCCCGCCGATGCCGAACAGGAAGTCGAGCGGCGGCGCCTGCAAATGAAAGAGCCGCTGCAGCCCGATGCTTACGGAGCCCTGCGAGCCATACAGAAAGATCAGCGTGAAGGCGACGAGAAACGACGGGAACGCCACGAACAGTTCCAGAAAGCGCGTGACGAGCCCTGCGCCCGGAAATGGCTTGAAGAACAGCAGCGCCGCAAGTGCGACACCAAGCACGGAAGCGAGACCGGCACTCAGAAACAGAATCCACAAGGTCGTGGCGATCACGCCGCGCGAATCGGGATTGCCGAAGAACGTCTCGTACGCGTGGAAGCTCAGGCCGTGCGCGCCCGAAAGACTCAGCAGCACGAGGCGCACGAGCGGATAGACGACGAGCGGCCCGAGCACGAACACGAGCAGAAACGCGATATGCCATTGCGCGCGCCGTTCGCGGCGGCGCACGGCGGCCGCGTGCGCTTCGGCGCCGGGCAGCGCCAGGGAGGAATCAGGGGTTGATAAGGACGACATCGTCAGCCTCGTAACGCAGGGACACACGCATGCCTTTCGCCGGCGTCATGCCGTGGCCGCGCTGCATGGTGACGAGCACCGGTTCGTTCGGCATCGCGTCGAGCAGCACCGGCACCGAAAGCACGGAGCCATACCATTCGACCGATTCGATCGTGCCGTGCAGCGAGCCTTCGCCGAGCGGCACGACGCGCAGGCTTTCAGGCCGCAGGCACGCGAGCTTGTCGCGCACGCCGTGGCGCGCGTCACCCACCGGGAACGCGACGTTCGGCGGCAGCAGGTTCGCCGCGCCGAGATAACGCGCCACGTAAGCGTCGTTGGGCGTGTCGTAGAGTTCCTGCGGCGTGCCGAGCTGCGCGATGTGACCATCGCGCATCAAGAGCGTGCGGTCGGAGAGCACGAGCGCGTCGTCCTGATCGTGCGTTACGCACACGATCGTCAGATCGGGCAAGCGCTCGTGCAGCGCCTTCAATTCAGAGCGCACCGAAGCACGCAGATTGGCGTCGAGCGCCGAGAGCGGTTCGTCGAGCAGGAGCACGTCCGGCTCGATCACGAGCGCTCGCGCGAGCGCCACGCGCTGCTGCATGCCGCCCGAGAGCTGCGCGGGCATGATGTGCCCCGCGTCGCCGAGCTGCACGAGCTTGAGGGCCTCAGCCACGCGGCGCGCGATGTCGCGCGACGGCACGCGGCGCGCCTTCAAGCCGAACGCGACGTTCTCGAACACCGAGAGATGCGGAAAGAGCGCATAGCTCTGGAACAGCAGACCCAGGTTGCGCTGATGCGGCGGCACATGGGTCAGGTCGCGGCCCGCCACGGTGAGCGAGCCCGCGAGTCCATCGGCTTCGATGAACCCGGCGATGAAACGCAGCAAGGTCGTCTTGCCGCAGCCGCTGCGGCCCAGCACGGTCAGCAGTTCGCCGCGGCGGATCGTGAGCGACAGATCGTCGAGGACAGTGCGCGCGCCGAAGCGCACGCTCAGGTGGTCGATCTGCACGCCCGCGGCGCCGGGCGCGTCCGTGGCATCAGTCAGTCCGGACGCGTCCGGCAGCGCGCGGGCCATGCCGGCCGGCGCGAGGCTTGCGGTATTCACCGGGTTCATCTCCTGCAAGTACGGTTGCTTACTTCGGCTTCACGACTTCGAGCTGCTTGTCCGACGAGCCGATCACTTCGCTCTTCCAGCGCGCCGTCCAGTCGGCCTTCTTCGCCATCACCTGGTTCCAGTCCACCGGAATGAGCTTCACACCCTTGATGGCCTGCTTGACCGCTTCGCCGTTCTTGCCCGTGAGCGCCACGTCCGTGCGGCCCGGAATGCCGAAGATGTCCGGGACCTTCGACTGCACTTCCGTCGACATCAGGTAGTCGATCAGCTTCTTGCCTTCCGCCTGGTTCGGGCCGTTCTTGATCAGGCCGATGGC
Source organism: Paraburkholderia sp. J11-2 (assembly GCF_905220185.1). Lineage (NCBI taxonomy): Bacteria > Pseudomonadati > Pseudomonadota > Betaproteobacteria > Burkholderiales > Burkholderiaceae > Paraburkholderia > Paraburkholderia sp. J11-2. Next base: position 4,621 of record NZ_CAJMYY010000032.1, read on the forward strand.
GTACGGCAGCTGGAACGTCGTGGGATGACCGCCAGCGTCGGCCGCGAGGAAGATCGGCTTGAGCGAGAGGCCGCCGTTGGCTGCGTCGTCGAGATCCATCTGCAGGTCGCCGTTGGCCACCGAGATTTCGTTGCGCGAGAGCAGCACGTCGAGGTAGCCCGTGCCCTTGGTGTGGAACTTCGCGCTCTGTTCGAGCTTCTTGAGGTAGTCGAACGCCTTGTCTTCGCCCATCAGCGAGGTCGTGAGGATGATCACGGCCATGCCGTCGCCAGCCGTGGCCGGGTTCGAGTACGCGACCTTGCCCGAGTAGTCCGGGTGCAGCAGGTCAGCAAACGTCTTGGGCTCGTTTTTCACGACATCGGGATTGATCGCGAACGAGAAGTAGTTGTTCACGAATGTGGCCCACGAACCGTCCGTCGCCTTCGCGATCGCCGGCACGTTCTTGTAGTTCACGCTCTGGTACGGCTGCAGCAGGCCGCTTTGCTGCGCCGTCTGGATGAACGGCGGCAGCGTGACGATCACGTCGGCCTTCGGCGAGTCCTTCTCGACGTTCGCGCGGTTCACCACTTCGCCGCTGCCCGCCGTCACGATGTTGACCTTCACGCCTTCCTTCTTTTCGAAGGCCGGCAGCACGTCCTTGTAGAGATTTTCGAGGCCGTCGGCCGTGTACAGCACGACGGCGTCGGCAGCGTGCGCGCTCGCGGCAGCGCCCAGCAGCGCCGCGGCGGCCGCGATCGGCAACAGCTTGCGTGCAAAACCCGCGCGATGGGAATTCGTGTGGTTCATGTCACTCTCCGAAGGCAAAACCAGATGCTCGGGATACCCGATGCGTTTGTGATTGAATGGATCGAACTGAGCTGAACAATCCGAACTTCGGCGGACTGCGCCGCCTGTCATTGCCCGCCTCCCGGTGGTCTCGCGTCGCGGATTGCAGATTGTCTACAATCCGACACTTTCCACCTGAACCAGCTGGCCTGACGAAGGCTTGGCGTTGCCGCTCGCCTCGCTGACCGGCCCATCTGGACGGGCCCCGCAAGAATCACAGGTTTTGATGACACGCGCATGACGATTGTGGCGTTTGTCAAAAAATTCCACAATTCGCCAATATTCGACAAGCCACATAGCCGAGCAGATTCCGCCGCTCGCGCGTTGGCGGCTGGCATAGGCTTTGTCTACATGTGCAAAAACAAACGCGGCGCGCGCGGCGCCGCAAGAAGACTCAGGCGATGACGAGTTCGGGCCCGCGCGCCGTGATGGCGCGAGCGACGCTCTTTTCGGGCGCCAGCTCGGTGATGACGTAGCGCGCCTGCTCGAAGCCGTTGATGCGCACGGGCGTCACGCGCCCGAACTTCGAATGGTCGGCGACGACGATCGCGCAGGCCGTGGCCGCGAGCATGCGGCTGCGCACCTCGGCGACCATGCGCGAGTAGTCGGTGAGCCAGCCGTCGGCGGTGATGCCGCCCGCGCCGACGAACGCGAAATCGGCGTGGTACTGGGCGAGCTGCTGAACGGTGTCGAGACCGAAGGTCGCTTCCTCGTGATCGGACAGCTCGCCGCCGAGCAGCGTGACGCGGTTCTCGTTGCGGCGGCCGAGCAGGAGCGCAATGCGCCAGTCGTTGGTGTAGACCGTGAGCCGATGACGGTCGGTGAGCGCACGCGCGAGCGCATGCGTGGTGCTGCCCGAATCGATGATGACCGAGGCGCCGTCGGGCACGAACTCCGCCGCGCGTTCGCCGATCGCGCGCTTGGCGCTCGCGTTGGCGGCTTCGCGCACGTCGAGATCGGGCTCGCGGCGGTCGCTGGAGAGCGCGCCGCCGTGGGTCGTGACGAGCAGCCCGCGCTCCGCGAGCGTGTTGAGGTCGCGCCGGATCGTCTCGCGGGAAACGCGCAGTTCGCGCACGAGATCCGCCACGGAAAGCGCGCCCGTCCGGTTCACTTGCGAGAGGATGTATTGGTGACGTTGTTCAGCGAGCATCTCGGTGGGCGCGGGTCGTGCGTGGATAAAGACGCGGGTAATCAAGTGAATCCGGCGTGCATTCGAAGTGCATCCGACGCGAATCCGGAAAAGCCGCCGTATTGTATTACGCATGCGCGCAACGAGCCTGCGCTGCCATCCCGCGAGCATCCCTGCTAATCTCGTGGAGACCGCGCGCTCACGCGACGCCCGCTTTGCCGACCATTGGAATTCATGCGTTCACGACTTCGTCAATTGCGTCTGCTGTTTTGTGCACTGCGTTATGGCTTCAGGCTGATCTGGCTCGCAGCGCCGGAGCATCACAAGCTGCACTGGTTCCTCACGCTCGCCTCGAGCCTGCACGGCGACCCGCGTCTCGCCTCGCGCCTGCATGGTTCGCTGCCGCGTCTCGCCCCGCTCGCCACGGCCTTCGCGCAAACGCTCGCCACGCGCCCCGAACTCGCGGGCGCGACCTTGCATGACGCGATCGACGCCATCGAGCATTTCGAAGAACCGCTCGCGGGCGAAGCGCTCAACGCCACGCTGCGCGCCGCGCTCGGCAAGCCGCCTGAAACGGTGCTCACGTGGATCGACCCCGCGCCGGCCCACAACGGCTGGTGCGAGCAGACGCACCTCGCGCGGCTCGCGCTGCCGGTGAACGGCCACCAGACCATCACGCTACGCGTGCTGCGCACGAAACAGGTCCAGGAAGTCGACGATGACGCCGCGCTCCTGTGCGGCGTAGCCCGCTGGATCGAGCGCTTTTCGCGCGCCGCGCGCAAGCTGCAGCTGCACGCGCTCGCGCAGGCGCTGCGCGAGGATCTGCAGCGGCGCTTCGATCTGCGCGCCCAGGCCGCGAACCTGAGCCAGAGCGGCCACCAGCTCGGCGACGACCCGCGTATCGTCGTGCCCGACGTGATCTGGGACCTCTGCACCCCGCAGACGCTCGCGGTGCAGCACATCGACACCGTGCGCGCGACCGATATCGCCGGACTTGCCGAGCATCACATCAACGTGACGCAGGTGGCGGCGCATCTGATCGAAGTGGTCACGCGCCAGGCGTTCGAACACGGCTTCTTTCATGCGGCCCTCGACGCGAGGCGGGTCGCGGTGAGCGTCGAGCCGCAGACGCGCGGGCGCCTCGTGCTCGCGGGCGCGGCGCTGATGACGAGCCTTTCCTCACCAGAGCGCGAATTCTTCGTGCACGGCGCAACCGCGCTGTTCGAACAGGACTATGGCCGGCTCGCGACGCTGCATCACGTGGCGGGCCACGTGCCCACGCACGCGCGCACCGAACAGATCGAGGCGGAATTGCGTACGCGCAGCGAAGCGCATTTCGCGAGCGACACCGACGAGCGCAGCGCGGGCGCGCTGTTCCATCATCTGCTGCATTCCGTGCAGCCGTTCGGAGGCGAAGTCTCGCCGCGACTCGTGGCGGCGCAGCGCGCGTTCGGCCAGGCGGAGGAACTGGCGCGCTCGATTCATCCAGGCGTGGATGCGTGGGGCATTGCACGTCACACGCTCGCCGACATCGCGCGCCAGGATCTCGGTCATCACGGCTGGATCCGGCGGCTCTCGCAGGAGTTGCCGCACCTCGCGCAAATTGCACCTCGCGTGCCGCAGATGGTGTTTCGCTTCCTCGAGCACCACGCGAAGCCCGGGCACGGCAGCGCTGCGGGACACGCCGCGCAGCAGGCTGCGTTGCTCGATGCGTGGCGCCGCGAGCATCGGCGCACGCGCGCACTGCTGCTCGCCTGCGCGGTCTGCGGCGGCTTGATTGGCGTGACGGCGGTGTTGTTTGGAAGCTAGTTGCTGCTAGCGTGTCCGGTTACGCGTGGTTTGCGTTCGCGGTTGCCGATCGGGCCAGGCGGTTAGTTGCATTCGATACATCGATCGGCACGCCCCCAAGCGAGTGCAGTCCTGAACAAGACTGCAACCTGCGCATCGCGCGATACTCCGGGCCTTTCGTGTTTCTCAGGCGTTGCGCCAGCGCGCCCTTTTCGACACCGATGCTCGCCACTCTCGCCCCTGCCCTTTTCGTCGTCCTGTGGTCGACGGGTTTCGTCGTCGCGCGCGCCATTGCGCCCTACGCCGATCCCAACCTCTTCCTGCTGGCGCGCTTCACCGGCACGACAGCGCTGTTTGCGATCGTCGCGCTGGCGATGCGCGCGCCCTGGCCGCGCGGACGCGAAATCGGCAAGCATCTCTTCGCTGGCGCGCTGCTGCAAGGCGTGTATCTGGGCGCGGGCTACTGGGCGGTCGCACAGGGCTTGAGCGCGGGCGTGATGGCGCTCCTCGGCGCGCTCCAGCCGCTCCTGACGGCCGCCATTGCGGCGCGCATGTTTGGCGAGCGCCTGCCGCCGCGGCGCTGGTCGGGCATGTCGCTCGGCCTCGCAGGCGTCGTGCTCGTGCTGAGCCCGAAGCTGTATGCCGCCATGCACGCGGCCGGTGGCGCGATCGCCGACGCCGCTGCGGCTGCCGCCGCCACGCCGCCCCACGCTCACGTGAATCCGCTGCTCGTGGTGGTGGTCGCGGTGGTATCGGTCGGATCGATCACGGCGGGCACGCTTTACCAGAAGACCTCGCTCGCGCAAGCCGACATTCGCAGCGCAAGCGCCGTGCAGAACCTGGGCGCGGCCATTGTGGCCGCGGTGCTCGCGCTCGTGCTCGGCGAGACGCGCTGGATCGCCACGCCGACGCTGTGGTTCTCGCTGGCGTGGGGCATTGCGATGCTTTCCGGCGCGGGCGTGACGTTGCTCGTGTGGATGGTGCGCCACGGCGACGCCGCCCGCGCCACGGCGCTGCTCTTTCTCGCGCCGCCGCTCGCGGCGCTCGAAAGCTGGCTGCTGTTCGGCGAAACGCTCACGCCCATGCAGATAGCGGGCTTCGGCGTCGCGCTCGCAGGCGTGCTGATTGCGCGGCGCGCCTAGCGCGCTTCAATCGCGCGCGGGGGCCGCGCCCCCGCCGGATCGCGCGCTCAGTCTGCGGTGTCGGCGCCGGCCGGCACCTTCGCGCGCGCCTTGCCGCCTGGCGCGGGCGACCACGCCGGGCGCGTCTTGCGCTCCGAATCGACCACGACGATAAAGCGTCCCGCCCACGGCGTGATCTCGCGATCCGAGTGGAGCACCCATAGCGACTTGCCCGAGTCGACCAGCGCCTGGTATTCGGCGTCGATGATCCCGTTGTGGTCGATGAACGCATTGAGCGTGGCCGGAATCCGCACGCAGCCCTTCGAGTGGCGGATGCCGAGCAGCGGCTCGAGACGGTCGGGGTCGGTGGCGTGCATCTGGAAGCGCATCTGCGAATAGCCGCCCTTGCCCCAACCGCGTTCGCCGTCCACCCAGCCGAGGTCATAGATGCGCATGTCGCGCCGGCCGTACCCGCGTATGTTGTTCTGGTTCATGGTGCCTTCCGCGCGGAAGTCCATGTTCTGCGGGGTGTGCTCGAACACGCCGAGCGGCGTGAGGAAGTGGTCGAACTCGCCGGGACGTCCGGTCGCGACTGGCGACGCGCCAATCATGAGCCAAGGCTCGTTGGGCATGGCCCGGAAGTAGATGAAGAGCGCCTGCACATTCGCGCTGCGATCGACGAGGATGACGAACTCGCCCGCCAGCGCGCCGAGGTCCTTCTCTTCGAGCGCCGCCTGCAAACGCTGGCCGTAGGCGCGCTGGTCGGCGAGCGGCACACGCAGACGCCGGTTGACGTCGCGCGCGAAGCGCTTGCGCATTTCGAGCGCACCGCGGGTTTCTTCGGCGGCCTCCTCTGGCGTGAGCGTCCGGTGAACGGGTAGCACGAGCGCGGGCGGCGCGGATGCAGCTAACGCGGCGGAAGCCGAGGAAGCAGAAGGCGCGGTCGACGCCCCCGAAGCGCCCGAGGCTGCCGATGCGGGCGCTGGCCCCGAAGCGGCGGATGCGGCTTGGGCAACAGGCCGAGCCGCAGACGCGCCCGACGCTGCGGATGCGCCCGAAGCGACAGGCTTCGACGCTGCCCGCACCGGCGCGCTACGCAATGCGCCGGAAGCAACGTGCGTGCTGGAGGCCGTCACGCCGTCGGCGGCGTAAGCCGTGCTTGCCGCCCACACAGCGCAAAACGAGGCGCAGAGCGCGGCCACCACTGCGCGGTGCGCCTGCGCGCCAAACCACTGCGTTCTATGATGGGGAAGGTTCGAGGCGTCGCCCCGGACGCCGTCTCGCAAGCGAGCGCCCATGCGCCGCAAAAATTCGTCGTTCATCGTGAGTCCGGCTGATTGTGCGTCTTCTATGAAGTCGGATACGTCGAGCGCCGTGCTATGCGGCGTCGCTGACAGCGCCACGACGACCCGACATTAAACCAGACAACGCAGACAGCGCGCGCAAGTCGCGTGCGCAGCCAATTGAGGAACCGCCCATGGCCGCCAAACCGGATGCCCAACCGGACACCAACGCCGAAGCCGACCGCCTCGCCCGCCAGCAACGCATCATCGCCGAACTGGACGTCGCGGAGCATTTCGACGCGCAAGCCGAAATCGGGCGCCGCGTGCGTTTTCTCGCGCAGCGCCTTCAAGCGAGCGGACTGCAGACGTTCGTGCTCGGCATCAGCGGCGGCATCGACTCCGCGACGGCGGGCCGCCTTGCGCAACTGAGCGTGGAAAGCCTGCGTGCGCAGGGCCAGACGGCGGCACGCTTCATCGCCATGCGTCTGCCCTACGGCACGCAACGCGATGAAGCGGACGCGGCCGCCGCGCTTGCCTTCGTCGCCGCCGACGAAACCCTGACCGTCGACATGCGCCCCGCCGCCGACGCGATGCTCGCCTCGCTCGCGGCGAGCGGTCTCGCGTTCGCCGACGAGAGCGCGCAGGACAAGGTTCACGGCAACATCAAGGCACGCGAGCGGATGATCGCGCAGTACGCGGTGGCAGGCGCGCGCGCGGGACTCGTGATCGGCACGGATCACGCGGCGGAATCGTTGATGGGCTTTTTCACGAAGTTCGGCGACGGCGGCGCTGACGTGCTGCCGCTCGCGGGCCTGAACAAGCGACGCGTGCGTGCGCTCGCGCGTTTGCTCGGCGCACCGGCCACGCTGGTGGACAAAACGCCCACTGCGGATCTGGAAACGTTGCGCCCGCTGCATCCTGACGAAGACGCCTACGGGATCGGCTATGACGAGATCGATGACTTTCTGGAAGGCAAGCCGGTGAGCGAACACGCGTACGAGACGATCTTTCGCTTCTACGAGGCGACGCGCCACAAGCGCTCGCTGCCCTACACGCCGTACGAGGCGCGCTGAAGCTCAGTTGCGGGGGCGATCAGTTGCGTGGGTGTTTCGGCGGCTCGTCGTCTTCGAACGGCGGCGCGCTCACCTTTAGCGCGACGCCTGCGAGGCGGCGGGATTGAAGTTCGTGCGCCACGGCGTCGGCCACATAGGGCAGGTCGGAGTCGAGTTCGAGGTCCGCGTGCGCGTTCGGCGTGCCCGCGTCATAAACGGTAATGCCCTTGGCGTACTTGCCGAGTTCGCGCTCGAAAAAGCTGCGCACGTCCTGCTCGCTGCAGGATTCGGGAACATTCCAGACGGTCACGTGCATGGCGGCCTACCTCGCGAGAACTTCGGACCTGGCGTGCCGCGCTCAGCGGAACCGGCGCGGTTGCGACGCGCGTACGCGTACGGGCTGCAGGCTCGCGCGAGCGCGCGAACGGGTCCACGCCACCTGGCCGAGCACGGCAGCGACGCCAAGCAGCAAAAGGCTGGAAGTAAGCATTGTTGTGACTCCCTTTTTTGTTGATGAATGTCAGCATAGTCGCATTTGCTGAGCGGTGTGCTGCGGCATATTGTCTGGCAGCGGACGAGCAACGGATTGCCCACCGCGCATGCCCGACCCGGTTCGCAATCAGCGTGCCCGAGGAGGCGCTGATCGCGAACCGGTTTGGCGCTTCAGGACCCGTCGTCGCGGCTCGCCGAGGTCGTGTCGTCGGCGGATCCGCCGCAGTCCATGCGGGTGAGGCGATCGTACTGGTGCACCCAGTTGCCGGTGATTGCAGCCTGCGCCTCGGCGAGCGTCATGCGCCCCGCGCACACGCAACGCTTCAGGCGGACGGTCAGCAGCGACTTGCGCCGCTCGCCGGTATGACCGCCCCACGGAATCAGGTCGAAATTGGCCGTGGCGTCCGGTGACCCGCCAAGGACGATCGGCACATGCCGGTCGAGCGCGTAGCCCACGCCGTCGTCGGCGTCGATGCCGCGCGCGGCGAGCATGCGGTCCTTCAGCGCCATGGTCTGGTCGAACGGCGGCGCCACGGTGTCAGCATAGCCCGGGCGGCAGATCGTGTCAGTCACCGACTCTTGCGTGACACGTGTATCGAGAAGCCGTGGATCTTGCGCGAATGCGCCCTGCGCCACGCTGCCTGTTGCGAGCGCCAGCAGCGTAATGCGCAGCACTCGTGTGCGCCACTGCGGCGCGCCAGTGCGACAAACAATGCCTTCTGCCATGCGGCGCGCGATGCGGCGTATTGCTGCCTTTTCTGCGTTCATGGTTGAGCGCATCGTGCTGCACGATGCGGAAAGGATGGTTGGTCCGGGGTTATTAGACCACAATCAATATTTATCGGGGCAATTGCGCACATCGGCAAAGAGGCGCGCAGTGTCGCGCGTCGCGCGACGGCTCGCACGCCCTCCCCGCGAGCGCTCGCAAACTCAACGCTTCACAAGAAATTTTTGATCTGTAATCCCAGGTAATCTATGCGACCGGCGAAGATGCCCTGGCCGTTAGGCCGATGGCAGCACGCGACGCGATAGCGCATAATGGGCCGCCCGGTCAGCTCCAAAGCGGAGCGCATCGCGCGCATTCGAAGAAACGAGGAAACCCCATGTCCATTTCCATGTATCAAGCATCGGTGCCCGTGCTCGTGCGCGGCCTCACCAATCTGCAGAACATCATCGGCAAGGCGCAGGCACACGCGGCGGAAAAGCAGATCGACCCCTCCGTGCTGACGGGCGCACGGCTCTTCCCCGACATGCTGCCGCTCACGCGCCAGATCTACATCGCCACCGACACGGCAAAGGGCTGCGCCGCGCGCCTCGCCGGTGTGGAGCCCCCGAAGTTCGAAGATGTCGAAGTCACGTTCGACGAGTTGCACGCGCGTCTCCAGAAGACCATCGACTATCTGAATACGTTCAAGCCGGAGCAGATCGACGGCACGGAAGCGCGCAGCATCACGCTCAAGATGCGCACCGGTCCGATCGAATTCACGGGCCAGAGCTATCTGCTGGGCTTCGTGCTGCCCAACTTCTTCTTCCATGTCACCACGGCCTACGACATCCTGCGCCACAACGGCGTGGAGCTGGGCAAGCTCGACTACCTGGGCGCGCGCTAACGCGCGGCGCTAAAACGCGAGCCATAAAAAAGCGTGCGGCGCCTTGCGCGCCGCACGCCTTCACACGACCGTCCTGCACGCCAGAAGCGTCAATCGAGCGAGAGCCGCAGCGCGAAGCCGATCAACGCGGACGAGAACGCCCACTTCTGGACCGTTTGCGCGAGCGGATGGCGGCGCAGCCATACGGCGATGCGCGCGGCGCCCAGCACGTAGATCACGTCGAAGAGCGCACATACGGCCACCAGCAACACGCCCAGCACCGAAACCTGCAGCCAGACCGAGCCCGCCTCCGGCCGGATGAACTGCGGCAGCAACACCGAGCAGAACAGCAGCGCCTTCGGGTTCAGCAGGTTCGTTAGCAACCCCTTGGTGAAATCGGCACGGCGCGGCCGCGCCACGGCCACCCCTTCCTGTTCCGGCATGGCGAACGCCGGCGCGCGGAAGATCTGCACGGCGATCCATGTGAGATACGCCGCGCCCACGTAGCGCACCACTTCATAAAGCCACGGCGCGTTGCGCAGCAAGGCCGCGAGGCCGCAGGCGGAAAGCGTCACTTGGGTCGCGCGTGCGAGCGCGAGGCCGCAGGCCGCCGCGAAGCCGCTGCGCGTGCCGCGGCTCATGCTGGTCTGCATCACGAGCGCCATGTCGGCGCCGGGCAGCGCGCAGACAATAATCAGGGCGACGATGAACATCAACAGCAGGTGGGCGGAAATCATGTTGGCCTCGTGTGAAAGAGGCTCTATCTTGCCGCTACATGCAGAGCGATTTCTGGCGTTTTTCATACCGCGCACACCAGAGATTGGCGGAATGCGCTAAGATTTCCGAATCTTCACCAGAACTCCCCTCCCCGCCATGAGCGACCTCGACAAACTCGACCGGGCGATACTCGGCGCGCTGCAAACCGACGGTCGCATGCCGAACGCGCGGCTCGCCGAAACCGTCGGCCTGAGCGAAACGCCCTGCGCGCGGCGCCTCAAGCGTCTCGAACAGGACGGCTATATCGAGCGTTACCGGGCCGTGCTCTCGCGCCGTGCGCTCGGCTACGGCGTGGTGGGATTCGTCTCGGTGCGCTTTGCCGTGCACGACCGCGCGCTTGCCGACCGCTTCGAGCGCGAGGTGCTGGCGATCGAGCGCATTCTGTCGTGCCACAACGTATCCGGCACGGCGGACTATATTTTGCAGGTGGTGGCCCGCGATCTCGACGACTACGGCACCTTCATGCGCGACCAGTTGCGCAGCTTGCCCGGCGTCACGTCGGTCGAATCGGCGCTGTCGCTGCGCGAAGTGAAGGCCGAGGGCGGACTGCCCCTGCCCTGAACACACCCAACATCAAACACGTAAGAACGGAGCTTTCGATGACCCCAGAACAGGCACGAGCCGAAGAAGCCGCCGCCATGGAGCGCGTGCTGACCGCGACCCAGCGCGTGAAGTCGGCGTTTACCTCGCTGCAGTCGCAGTTTCCGCCGGAAGGCGACGGCCGTCCGTCGCAATTCGCGCTGCAGACCTTCGATATGGCACTCCAGGAACTGGAAGACGCCCAGGCCGCCTTCGACGAAATGCTCAACGACCTGCTCGACGGCGAGCGTTGAATCGGCACGGGTTCGCTGCGCGCCCCGCAAGTTTGACGAGTGCGCAGCGAACGATCGATTTCCCAAACAATTCGGATTCCCAATCAATATCCGCAAAACATGACTGATGACATCGGCGTTGCCGTCACCGTGCTCGGCGTGGGCGTCGTCGTACGCAACGGCGATGCGTGGCTGCTCGGCCTGCGCAAAAGCACATGGGGACGCGACACGTGGGCCTTCCCGGGAGGCAAGGTCGACCCCGGCGAAGATCCGCTCGCCGCGGCCGCGCGCGAGCTGCGCGAGGAAACCGGCCTGGAACTGATCGAGGCGCACGCGGCGGGCTGGGCCAGCGGCTGGCTCGAAGCCGGCCGCGTGCGCCATGTGACACTGTTCGTCGAGGCTGCCGCGGCGGGCACGCCGGTCGTCGCCGAGCCCGATAAGTGCGCGCGGTGGGCGTGGTTCACGCGCGACGCGTTGCCTGCCGAACTATTCGAGCCCACCCGCCTGTACTTTGAAACCCGCTGCGAAGCCCGCTAGCGCGCCGCGGCTGCAGCGCGCTCCTGCACAAAGGCCGCAATACGCTCGCAGGCCTCGACGAGCCTCGCTTCGTCCACGACGAAACCAAGCCGCACATAGCCGTTTGCGGTTTCCCCGAACGCGCTCGCGTCGAGCACGGACACCTTCTGCGCCTCGAAAAGCTGCCAGGTGAACGCCTGCGTGTCGAGGCCCGTGCCGCGAATGTCGATCATCATGAACATGCCTGCTTCCGGCAACAGGCACTTGAGTCCCGGCACGCCCGCCAGCCGCTCGTAGACGATGTCGCGCCGGCGGCGATAGATCTCGCGCATCTGCGCGACAATCTGCGCACGGTTGTCGAGCGCCGTGATTGCCGCCTCCTGAATGAAGCCGGGCAGCCCGTACAGCATGCAGAGCGCGAGCCGCGCCAGATGCGCGATCATCGTTTCCGGCGCGATCACCCAACCAAGGCGCCAGCCCGGCATGGCATGCGACTTCGAGAGGCTGCCGAGCGTGACCGTACGCTCCGCCATGCCGTCGAGCGCGGCGATGCTCACGTGCTCGCGCTCGAACGTGAGGTCGGCATAAACCTCGTCGGAGAGCACCCACAGGTCGTGCCGCCGGGCTAATTGCGCGACGCGTTCGAGGTGCGCGCGCGGCATCACCGCGCCGGTGGGGTTGCACGGCGTCGCGAAGAAGATCGCGCGAGTGCGCGTCGTGACGGCGGCCTCGAGTCCGTCGCAGTCGAGATGAAAGCCGGTCTCCGGATCGACGGGCACCGGCACGAGCGTGGCGCCCGACGCGCGAATCGCGGCCTCGTAGGTCAAGTACATCGGCTCGGGCACGAGCACTTCGTCGCCGGCTTCCAGCAAACAGAGCGACGAGGCGAACAAACCGTTCTGCGCCCCCGCGCAGAGAATCACGTTCTGCGCACCGACCGCGCGCCCGCTTTGCAGTGCGTGCTCGCGCGCAATCGCCTCGCGCAGCGGCTCGCGGCCCATGATGGCCGAGTAGTGCGTATCGCCTTCGCGCAGCGCGGCCACGGCGCGCTCGACGATGGGCGCGGGCGTGCCGAAGTCGGGGTCGCCCACGCTCAGCACGATCACGTCCTCGCCCCGCGCAGCGGCCTGCACCGCCGCGTGATGGATCTCCCACGCCGTCGTGCGACGGCCCTGCAACCGCTCGACCAGATTCGAATACTTCATCTTCCGCGACTCTCCCGAACATGCGGCGCGCATCGCGCGCCTGGGCATTCAAACCGTTCCTGTTGATTCGTGTGTGCAACGCGTCTGCAACGATACCAAGGAACGATGCCGCTGAGAAATGTCGACGCGCTCATGCACGTGTCCAACGTGATGTTAGTATTTCCAGCCTGCTGGATGATCTTATTTGCGGCGCGCAGCTCCATGTCCTCACCTTACGAAGTCCCGGCGCTGCGGCGCATACACGATATTCTCGACGTGCTCGCGCACGCAAAAGGCCCGCTGCGCGCGTCGGCCATCGCGCAGGCCACCGGCCTTTCGCGCAGCACGCTCTACCTGATGCTCGACTCGCTCGAACGCCGGCGCTGGATCGAAAAACGCGCCGACGGCTATATCGTCGGCCTCACGCTGTTCGAACTCGGCAGCGCCTACGTGCGGCACGACCGGCTCCAGGAAGTGTTCCGCCAGGAGGCGACCGTGTTCGTCGCGACGCATAACGAAGTCGTTCAGCTTGCCGTGCTGGATGGCGCCGAAGTCGTGTATCTCGCGCGCGAAGACCCCGCGCGGCCCGTACGTCTCATCTCCGATCTCGGCTCGCGGCTGCCCGCGCACTGCTGCGCGCTGGGCAAGGCGCTGCTCGCCAGCCTGCCCGATGAAGAGGTCGGCGCGATCCTGCCGCGCCAGCTTCCCGCCGTGACGGCCAACACCATCACGCGCAAGCCGGACCTGCTTGCGGCGCTCGCCGCGATACGCCGCTCCGGCCTTGCGCACGAGCGGGAAGAAGTGACGGCGGGGATTGCGTGTTTCGCGGCGTTCGTGGGCGTGACGGCGCTAGGCAAACGCGTGGCGGTCAGCGCGAGCCTGCCGCTGGAGCGGCTTGATACGCGCCGCGAAAAGCGTCTGGCCATTGCGGTGGTCGAGATGGCGCAGCGCATCGCCAAGGGGCTGTGACGACGCTCGTGCCGCCGCGCGCTCGCATGCTCAAGCGCTCTGGCGCGGCACGACCGTGTATTGAATGCGCGTTTTCACGGGATGCTGCGCGCTCGCACCGTCCGCTGCCGCGAGGGCGGCGACGATCGCCTCGCCCGTGCGCTGGCCAATGCCGTAGGCATCGACCGAAATCGTGGTGATCGCCGGATAGCAGCACTCCGCGATCTCGAAGTTGCCGAAGCCCGCGACCGCCATATCGCGGGGCACGCTCAGGCCGCGCCGCTGGCACTCCATAATCGCGCCGAATGCCGACATGTCGCTCACGCACATCACGGCCTCTGTGTCGGGCCAACGCTCGAGCAGCTCGGCCATGGCAGGCGCGCCGTGGCTCATCGTGACCGGCGAGCCGCCCAGTTGCACGACGCGGTGCCTGTCGAGCCCGAGCGCCTTCATCTCCATCTGATAGCCCTTGAGGCGGTCGAGGCCGCGCCGGTCCAGATCGCCCGCGCCACCAAGAAAACCAATGCGGCGATGGCCCTTGTCCGCGAGATAGCGCACCATCTCGCGCGCCGCGCTCACGTTGGAAAAGCCCACGGCCATGTCGATCGGCTCCGCGGGCAAGTCCCACATCTCGACGACCGGCACGCCCGAGCGCTGCAGCAGCGTGCGCGTGGCGTCCGTATGCTGCGCGCCCGTGAGCGCAATGCAGCGCGGCTGGTGGCGCAGCATCTGGCGCACGAGTCGTTCCTCGCGGTCGAGGAAGTAGTCGGTGTCGCCGATTAGCAGTTCGAGCCCCTGCGGCTCGAGCACGGCCGTAAGGCCGCTCACGGTGTCCGAGAAGTTGGAACTCGAAAGCGACGGCACGAGCACGGCGACAAACGACGAGCGCCCAGAGGAGAGCGCGCCGGCCGCCGCGTCGGCCACGTAACCCAGTTCGTCGATGGCGCGCTGCACGCGCTCGCGTGTCGCCTCCGACGCGCTGCGCCCCGCCATCACGCGGGACACCGTCATCTTCGAAACGCCCGCAAGACGGGCGACATCGGACATGCGGGGCGGCGAGGCTTTCGGAGCGCTGGTTTTGGACATCGCGGCTGGACGGCAAAATAAAAAGAACGCATATCATAACGGCTGCGCCTTTCTTTTCCTCGTTTCGCGCCGCTGAATGTGATCGTTTTCGTAGGCGTTCATTTAATTCGCCATCCTGATCTTTACACGAACTTGCTGTGCAAGCGTGTGCCGCCCGACTCGGAAATCCGTAAATTCGGTCACAATCGAAGACCGGCGCGACAGAATGCGCATTCCCGCGCACACGCCCGCCGCCCACCACGAGCCAGGAGGAGACTTGCCATGTCAGGACCCGCCCGCACCATTGCCGAGAAACGCGCCGAATTTCGCGCACTCCATGCCGCCGGTTGCTTCGTACTGCCGAACCCGTGGGACGTGGGCAGCGCGCGCTACCTCCAGGGCCTCGGCTTCAAGGCGCTCGCGACCACCAGCTCCGGGTTCGCATGGTCGCGCGGCCATGCCGACAACACCCTGCCGCGCGACGCGATCCTCGCGCACCTGCGCGAGATCGTCGCGGCCACCGACCTGCCTGTGAACGCCGACTTCGAAAGCGGCTTCGGCGCAGATCCCGCAGGCGTCGAAGCAAGCGTGGGCCTCGCCGTCGAGACCGGTGTCGCCGGGCTTTCCGTGGAAGACTCGACTGGCGACGACGCAGCACCGCTGCTGCCGATCGAGGTGGCTGTCGAGCGCATGCGGGCCGCTCGCCGCGCTATCGATGCGCGTGGCGGCGACACCTTGCTCGTTGGCCGCGCCGAGAACTTCGTGGCGGGCGTGCCCGACCTCGACGACGCCATCGCGCGCTTGCAGGCGTATGCAGCGGCGGGCGCGGACTGCCTCTACGCGCCCGGCATCCAGACACGCGAGCAGATCGTGGCCGTCGTGAGCGCAGTCGCGCCGAAGCCGGTGAACGTGCTGATCGGTGCGAAGTCGGCCTTCACGCTGGACGATCTCGCCGCACTCGGCGTGCGCCGCGTGAGCGTTGGCGGTGCGCTCGCCCGCACCGCATGGGGCGCTTTCATGCACGCGGCTCAACGGCTCACCGAAGGGCGTTTCGACGGCTTCGAAGGCGCGGCGCCCGGCGCGACGCTCAACGCCGCCTTCCGCAGCGAGGCCTGACTACGCTGCGTGCGCGATGTGGGCGATGTGGGCGATGTGAGCTATGCACGCGGCTTGCGCGCGGAACGACGAACGCGAGGTGACACCGGCGCCGCCCGCGTGCCGGTGACGTTGCCCGCCCCGCCAAAGCACGCCAGCGCCCACGCCACGAACGCGCGCTGCTTGGGCGCCTGCGCGCGGCGATCCGCGTAAAGCAGATGCATGGGCCGCACCGGCGCGGCGTACGCCTCGAGCAGCGGCACGAGCCGCCCCGCCGCCACCGAAGGCGCCAGGTTCGGCTCGCCCGCGAGCACGATGCCCACGCCTGCTTCCGCCGCCGCGATCAGCGCGCGCGTGTCGTTGCTGCGCAGCTGGCCGCGCGGCTCGACTTCGATCTGCGTGTCGCCGTCCTTGAAGATCCACGTTTGGGGCGCCGGAAAGCTGTCGAACGCGTAATCGAGGCACACGTGCTGCGCGAGTTCGCGCGGATGCGCCGGCGTGCCATGCGCGGCGAGATAGGACGGCGCGGCGCACGGCACGAGCCGATAGGGCGCGAGCGCTCGCGCGACCAGTTGCGAATCGGGCAGCGCGCCAATGCGAAACGCGACATCGAACCCGTCCTGCAAGAGATCGAACTGCCGGTCACTCAGCACGAGATCGACTTTCACGTCCGGGCAATCCGCGAGAAAGGCCTTGATTTCATGCGCAAGCCGAAAAGCGCCGAACGAAACGGGCGCCGTCACGCGCAGCGTGCCTTGCGGGTGGGCGGTTTGCGCGAGCGCGACGGCATCCGCCGCCGCCGCCTCGTCGAGCACACGCCGGCAGGCTTCGAAATAGGCGCGGCCCGCTTCCGTGAGTGCGTGCTTGCGCGTCGAGCGCTGGAGCAGGCGCACGCCTAACGTCTTTTCCAGCGCGTCGACGTGCTTGCCCGCCATCTGCGGCGTCATCGCGAGCATGCGCGCCGCCGCCGTGAACGAACCGGATTCGGCCGTCTTCACGAACACGGTCATGCTGGTCAATTTGTCCACGATTAGAAACCCGCCATTTCAAGTGTTTCACCTGGATAGCCGATTATCGCATGGGAGTTTCAGCGCTACGCTGAGGTCTCCATGACGAAACTCGGGGATTCCCATGAACGAACATCGTGAACATCGATTGGCTGTCGGCATTCTCGGCGCGGGCGAGATCGGCTCGACGCTAGGCAAACTGCTCGTGCAGGCGGGGCATGAGGTCATGCTCTCGTCGCGTCATCCCGAGGCGCGCGCGGGAGAGGCGGCAGCGCTGGGTTGCCGTATGGGCACGCTGGAGGAGGCCGCTGCCTTCGGCGAGATCGTGATCGTGGCGCTGCCGCTGTCCGCGCTCGGCGAGATACCGGTCGAAACACTCGCCGGTAAAGTCGTCATCGACACCATGAACTACTACCCGGCGCGCGACGGCGCCATCGCCGCGTTCGACGAATACCGCGCCGCCACGAGCGAGCACGTTGCGCAGCACCTGAATGGCGCACGTGTGGTCAAGGCGTTCAATGCGATTCTCGCGTACGACCTGCCGCGCGAAGAGCGGCCGCCTGTCGAGGGCGGGCGCCGCGCGCTGCCCGTTGCCGGAGACGATGGGCAGGCGAAGGCGCTCGTGGCCGCGTTGCATGCGCAGCTCGATTTCGACGCGCTCGACACGGGTGCGCTCGCCGACAGCTGGCGCTTCGAGCGCGCCAAACCGGCTTATTGCATTCCACTGAACCGCACGCAACTGCGCGCCGCGCTTGCCGCCGCCGAGCGCGACAAGGAGCTGCCGCATGGCTCATGGCGACGCAAACTGCGGCCGGAATGACGCATGCTGAAGTCTTGACGATTGCCTGGCATACCGAATCAAATGGCACGAAGGCGTCATCACCCGGCATGCGGATGACGTCAGGCTCAAGCAAAGAGGAAGTGACGCGCGGGCCAGAGCGGCCCGGCGTGCGCCACCGGATGCGGCGGCGCGAAACAACGAGGCGCAGCAGCCGCTGCGCCTTGCAAGCTGTGCTTAGTCGTAGTGACGGTGCTTGTGGCGCTTGCCGTGATAGCCGCGCGAATAGTCGTCGGCGTAGGAGTTCGAACGCGAGATATTGCCGCCGAGCGCCGAACCTGCGCCGCCGCCCACCGCTGCGCCAATCAGGCCGCCGGTGCGGCCGCCCATGGCGTTGCCCGCCGCCGTGCCCGCGCCGCCGCCGAGCGCGCCGCCGATGATGGCGCCCGTGCGCTCGCGACGATTCGAAGTGACCGCGCCACCCGCGCCGCCACCCACCGCGCCGCCGATCACGGCGCCGGTGCTGCCGCCCACTGCGCCACCCAAAGCCGCGCCGGCGACGCCGCCAAGCGCGCCACCCAGTGCGTTGTTCATATCGCCGGCCAGCGCCGGCAGCGAGGCCGCAGCAGTCAGCGCAGCAACGGCAACCATCTGGATGAGTTTCTTCGACATAGTTGTTCTCTTACGTTTTTGAGACGGAACCGAGTATAGCGGCCAATGTGAAAGGTCTTTGTAACGCCACTGGCCAAGCGCCGTAAGAGGTGTAACAAAATAGTCCGACGGAACGGACCCCTGCTCGAACTTCGCGGTCGCGCCCCGAAAATGCGACGCGATGTGGCACTCAATCGAGCCTGAACACCTGGACCGCGCTGGCGAGGAGTTCGGTCTGGCGATGCTGCTGCCTGACCTGCTCGACGGTGTCGGCAACGTGCGCCGCGTTCTCGCGTATCGCCACGTCGATACCGGCGATGTTCTCGCCCATCTGGTCGATGCCCGCGCGCTGCGCGCCGGCGGCAGTCGCCATCTCGTGAACGATGGACGACAGCCGTGTGACGCCCTCGAGCACCTGGCCCACCGTGTTGCCCGCGCTTTCGACGAGGCCATTGCCCGTGCGCGCGCGCTCGACCGACTCGCCAATCAGCGCCCGGATCTCCTTCGCGGCGGCGGCGCTGCGCTGAGCCAGCGTGCGGACCTCCTCCGCGACCACGCCGAACCCCCGCCCCTGATCGCCCGCGCGCGCGGCCTCGACCGAAGCGTTGAGCGCAAGAATGTTGGTCTGGAACGCGATGCCGTCGATCACGCCGATGATGTCGGTAATGCGGTCGCACGAGCGATAAATGTCGCCCATCGTATCGATCACCGCCTTGATCGCCCCGCGCCCCCGGGACGCGACCTCGCTCGCCGAGTCCGCCAGCGCGCTGGCCGCCATGGCGTGATCGACGCTCTCGTGCACGCTTTGCTTGAGTTGCTCCATGGCCGCGACCATGCTTTCGAGCGAACGGCGCTGCTGCTCGGTCCGATCCGAAAGCACGGCATTGCGCGCGCTGGTGCCGGCAACCGACTCCGAAACCTCACCCACGCTGTCACGCACCTGCAGCAGCGTCTTGCGCACGGCCGCCAGCGTGGCGTGAAAAGCGCCGGCCACGTCGCTCGACGGCCGGCTCGCTTGCTCGCCCAGCGTGATGTAGCCCGACGCCTGCCCGATCCCCTCCGACATGGCCGCGAGTTCGCCCGCGATATTGGCGTCGCGCTCCTGGCGCGCCGAAATCGCCGCGATAAACAAGGTTTGAAGCCAGAGAAACGCCCAGTGCTGCGCCACGACGTCGAAACCCGTTTGCGAAAAGACCCTGACGGGCCAGCCCCACGCCTGCAAGTAGTTGAACGCGAGTTGCTGAACGGAGATGAAAGCGGTCGCGAGCAGGACGACCTGCACGTCGCGATACGCGAGCAGCAGCGAAAGGAGGATGAACACCACGAAGTGAAACTCGTCCTGCCCGCCTCCCACGTCGATCAACAGGGCCGCGCCGCCCATGAAGGTCAGTGCGGAACCCATTCTGGTGATCTTGAGGCCTGGCAAGGCAAGCGCGAGCACGGTGGAAACGAGCGCGAGCGGCAGCCCGACGACGAGCACGGGCGCGAGTGCGTTGAAGTGCCAGCCGACACCCAAGGCCCCCGCCAGAAGAATCCAGTTGACCAGCGCGCAAGCGCGATCGGCGCGTTTGCGCGCATTCATGAGCGGGCTCTCGACGACCGCTGCCCGGCGGGCGGCACTGGCCGGAGCGTACGCCCCGTCGAACGGGGCTTCTGCGAAACTGCTGGACATGGGATTCCCGACTCCTGATTGACAATTCAACTTACGATTGGGGCGCAGCAGACAGATCGAATCACATCTTCGCAGTTATCGGCAGGCTAATTGATGTCTACATAAGGGAAATCCATTGAGAATTTATGGTTGACTTATCATCCACATTAATTTTTGAAGGCCGGCGTTGTAACGAGGCCTAACAAAACCGCACTCGCGGGAGACGCTCCGCAGCGGCATTTTTGTGGCAGGCTTTGTCGATCCGACCTTTAAAAGGCCTCGACCATGTCCCGAACTCCGCACTCTGTTTCTGCGTTTTCCTTCGCAGCCCCGGCATACAGCCTGACGCTGCGCGTGCTGCATTGGCTGACCGCGCTTTGCATGTTCGTGGTGATCCCGGTGGCGTGGTACATGACGACGATGGACCGCCACGACCCGTCGCGCGGCAGTTGGATGACTTTCCACAAATCGATTGGCATGACCGTCCTGCTGCTCACGCTGATCCGCGTGGTGACGCGGCTTTCGGGCACCGCACCGCCGCTGCCGCAGCGCATTCCGGCCTTCGAGCGGAAGCTCGCGCATATCGGCCATGGCTTGCTTTATCTGATTCTGTTTGCCATGCCGATCAGTGGATATCTCAACTCGTATGGCGGCGGCCATCCGGTGAACTGGTTCTGGCTGTTTCAGGTGCCCGCCGTCGTGCCGGCAGACAAGGCGCTCGGCCATCTCGGCTCGAAGGTTCACTACTGGCTCGCGTATCTCACGTACGTGCTGATCGCCGGGCACGTGCTCGCGGTGATCTACCATCAACTGGTGCAGCGCGTGGACATCCTCGGCCGCATGACGGGGCGCGCCGGAAAGCGCTGATGCCCCGAGTCCTCACAGCGCTTGTTCGATCGCCGTGATCAACGCGCTTAGCACACCTTCGACAGGGCGTGATAACCGCCGCTCGCGCATCGTCATCACGCACAGATTGCGCTGGTTGAGCGTCGGCTCGTCGAAGCGCTTCGCCACGAGCGAAAGATCGTCCGCGAGGCCCGCAAGCGAAAGCCGGCTGCCGAGCGTGATCGCGCCGGCCAGCGCCGCGAACGCATGTAAGGCGCTCGAATTGTTGCTCGTGAGAATGGGCTCGAGCTTGATGCCATGGCGCGCGCAGCACTCGTCGAATAGCTGCCGCGCCGTGTTGCCGCGTTCGAGCAGCGCGACGGGATAGTCGCGCAGGTCCGCGAGCTTCAGCGAATCGCGTTGCGCGAGCGGATGCCCGGGATCGAGCAACGCGCAAACCGGCGCCTGTGCGCTGTACTGCACGTAGACCTTCGCCGGATCGCCGCTCGAAAACGCGAGCCCCAGATCGGCCTCGCCCATGGCGACCCACTGCTCGACCTGCGACGGCGTGCCCGAGCGCAGATTGAAATGCACGTGCGGCGCCGTGGCGTGATGTTGCGCGAGCACGTGGGGCAGGAACGAGCGCGTAAAGCCCTCCGTGCAGCCGATGCGCACGATGCCGTGCCCGAGCGCCTTGGCCGTGGCGATCTCGGCGAGCACCGCGTCGCCCTCCAGCAGCGCGCGCCGCGCGTGCTCGGCCAGCCGTTCGCCCGATTCGGTCAGCACCATGCCGCGCGGCATGCGCTCGAAGAGCGCCGTGCCCACGTCCTCCTCCAGCTTGCTGATCTGGCGGCTGATCGCCGATACGGCGACGTGCAGGTTTTCCGAAGCCGCCGCCAGCGACCCCGTGCGCGCGACCTCGACGAAGTAGCGCAAGGCGATTCCATGAAGCATCGGCGTATCCGTTCAGTGTCCTTGCGTTGCCATTTTGGCAATGCTATCCGCAAATTTTGAAATTGTTGCGAATTTTTGGCGTTCCTAGACTGCTTTCATTCCCCGCACCCAGGCATGAGAGGAGCCCTTTTGAACGAGACCCGACAAACCGCCATCGACCGCGCCTTGCGCGCTTACGACTCCGGCGCGTTCTTCACCGACCTCCAGCGCCGCGTGGGCTTTCGCACCGAAAGCCAGAATCCCGAGCAGGCCCGTGCGCTCGTCGCCTATCTCGCGGACGAGGTAATGCCTTCCCTCACGCCGCTCGGCTTCACGTGCCGCGTGGTCGAGAATCCCGCCAGCTCGCGCGCGCCGTTTCTGATCGCCGAGCGCCTCGAAGACCCCGCGCTGCCGAGCGTGCTGACCTACGGCCACGGCGACGTCGTGCGCGGCTACGACGAACAGTGGCGCGAAGGTCTCGCGCCCTGGAGCGTCACCGTGGAAGGCGACCGCTGGTATGGTCGCGGCACCGCCGACAACAAGGGCCAGCACTCGGTGAACTTCGCGGCCCTCGCCGCGGTGCTGGACGCGCGCGGCGGCAAGCTCGGCTACAACGTGAAGCTGATCTTCGAAACCGGCGAGGAAATCGGCTCGCCGGGTCTCGACGCCGTGTGCGCCGCCAATCGCGAAGCACTCGCGGCAGACGTGTTCATCGCCTCGGACGGCCCGCGCGTGCTGGCCGAGCGGCCCACGCTCTTCCTCGGCTCGCGCGGCGGCGTGACGTTCGAACTGCTTGTCGATCTGCGCAAGGGCGCGCATCACTCGGGCAACTGGGGCGGCGCGCTGCGCAATCCGGGTGTCGTGCTCTCGCACGCGATCGCGAGCCTTGTCGACCGGCGCGGCGCCATCGTCGTGGACGGGTTGCGTCCGCCGCCGGTGCCGGCCAGCGTGCGCGAAGCACTCGCCGACATTGTGCTCGGCGGCGACGACGACGCCCCCGCGATCGATCCCAACTGGGGCGAGCCCGGCCTCACGCCCACCGAGCGCGTGATCGCCTGGAACACGCTCGAAGTGCTTGCGTTCAAGACCGGCAATCCCGATGCGCCCGTCAACGCGATCCCGCCCACGGCCAAGGCCACCTGCCAGTTGCGCTTCGTGGTGGGCACGGACGCCGCGCGCGTGGGCGAGCATCTCGAAGCGCACTTCGCGCGGCTTGGTTTTGACGACGTGCAAGTGCGTGTCACGCAGACCTCCGCTGCCACGCGGCTCGACCCCGACGACGCCTGGGTGCACTGGGCGCTCGACTCGCTGCGCGCGTCGACGGGCAAGAAGCCCGCGCTGTTGCCGAACCTCGGCGGCACGGTGCCCAACGACGTCTTCGCGTACACGCTCGGACTGCCGACGCTGTGGGTCCCGCACTCGTATCCGGCTTGCGCGCAGCACGCGCCGAACGAACACCTGCTCGGCTCCGTCGCGCGCGAGGCGCTCGCGGTGATGGCCGGACTCTGGTGGGACCTGGGCGACGACGCCGCGCGTCTCGCCAGGACGCGCGCATCGACGCAACCCACCGACGCCCTCGCCTGAAGACCACATAAATGTGCCCGCCGCCATGTCAGCAAAGCAACCCGTGAGCCTTGCGAGGCTCGTCATCGCCACCTCCGCCGGCAACGCGCTCGAATGGTTCGACATCGCCATTTACGGGTTCTTCGCGGTGTACATCGGCAAGCATTTCTTTCCGGCCGTCAACGAAACCGTGTCGATGCTGCTCACGTTCGGCACGTTCGGCGCGTCGTATCTCGTGCGCCCGCTTGGCGGCGCGGTGCTCGGCGCCTATGCCGACCGCCGCGGACGCAAGGCCGCGCTGATGCTCTCGGTCAGCCTCATGATGGTCGGCACGGCGATCATCGCGCTGATACCCGGCTACGAAACGATCGGCGTGACCGCGCCGCTCGCGGTGTTTGCCGCGCGGCTCATCCAGGGCTTTTCGGCGGGCGGCGAGTTTGGCGCCTCCACGGCCATGCTGATCGAGCATGCGCCACACCGGCGCGGCTTTCTCGCCAGCTGGCAGTTCGCCACGCAAGGGCTCGCCACGCTGCTCGCGGCCTCGTTCGGCTATGGTCTCGCCCGCCTCATGGCGCCTGCCGACCTCGCAGCCTGGGGGTGGCGTCTGCCGTTCTTCTTCGGACTGCTGATTGGCCCGGCGGGTCTCTACCTGCGCCGCTACATTGAAGACGCCGAGGACTTCAAGCACGCCGAGCGTACCGAAACGCCCGTGCGAGAAGTACTGGGTCACCAAAAGCGGCTCGTGCTCACGGCAATCGGCTTGATGACTGTCTCGACAGCGGTCAACTACCTGCTGCAGTACATTCCCACGTTCGCCATCCGCCAGTTGCATCTGCCTGCGGCAACCGGATTCGCGGCGACGATGGCAGGCGGCGTGATTCTCACTGTCGTCACGCCGTTCGCGGGGCATCTTTCCGACCGTATCGGACGGCGCACACAGATGACCTGCGTCGCGCTCCTCTTTCTCGTGAGCGCCTACCCGGGCTTCGCCTGGGCGACCAGCCACGCGAGTGCGGTGCCACTCTTCGTGCTGATTGCGTGGCTGGCGCTGCTGAAGTCGATCTATTTCGGCGCCGTGCCCGCACTCATGGCGGAGATCTTCCCGGCCGCGACGCGCGCCACCGGCATGTCGATCGGCTACAACATCGGCGTGACCGTATTCGGCGGCTTCACGCCGGCCATCGTCACGTGGATGCTGAGTGCGACCGGCGACAAGAGCGCGCCGAGCTACTGGCTGATCACGACCGCCATGATCAGTTTGTCCGCGCTGGCGTACGTGAGCCGCGTGAAGGTCGCGGCCACGGTTGCACAGCGGGCGACCGCGTAAAAAGCGCTACGCGCGCGCGATATGCTCGACAAGCCGCGCCAGCATCGCATCGCAGCGGCCGAGTTGATCGACGCTCACGAACTCGTCGGGCTTGTGGCCTTGCTCCATGCTGCCAGGCCCGCATACGACGGTGGGAATGCCCGCGCGCGTAAATAATCCGCCCTCGGTGCCGAACGCAACCGTGCCGAAGTCGCGCAGCTCGCTGATCACGGCGAGCAGCTGCGCCGCCTCGCTATCCGGCGGTGTTGCCAGGCCAGGATAAGCGTTCAAGGGCTCGAAGCGGATATCGGCATCGGCGTGAACCTTGCGCATTTTCGGCAGCAGTTCCGCCTGCGCATACGACTCGATCTGCTCAGCCACCGTTTGCGCCTCGAAGCCCGGCACCGCGCGCACTTCGAAATCGAACTCGCACTCGGCAGGCACGATATTCAGCGCGCGTCCGCCCGTGACGACGCCCGTTTGCACCGTCGAATACGGCGGATCGAAACGTTCGTCGTGATGTTCGGGCTGGGCGAGTTCTTCGCCGATATTCTCCAGCCGATTGATGAGTCGGGCCGCGTATTGAATGGCGTTCACGCCATACGGCGCGTACGCCGAGTGACACGCCGCGCCCTTCACGCGGCAGCGCATGGCGAGCTTCCCCTTGTGGCCGAGCACAGGCTTCATTTCCGTCGGCTCGCCGATGATGCACAAACGCGGCTTGTGAGCGCGCTTTTCGAGCTCCGCGAGCATCGGGCGCACACCGAGGCAGCCCACTTCTTCGTCGTATGAAAACGCGATATGGACCGGCACGTTCAGCTTGCGCTCGGCGAACCTGGGGACCGCCGCGAGCACGCATGCCAGAAAGCCCTTCATATCCGCGCTGCCGCGCCCGTAAAGCCGTCCGTTCTTTTCTGTGAGGCGGAACGGGTCGACGGTCCACGCCTGGCCCTCGACGGGCACGACGTCTGTATGACCCGACAGCACGACGCCGCCCTTGTCGCGCGGACCGATAGTCGCATAGAGGCTGGCTTTCGTGCGCTCGGCGTTATGAAACAGCTCGCATTCGACACCAAGATCCGCGAGATAGCGCTGCACGAACGCGATCAGTTCGAGATTCGATTCGCGGCTGACGGTCTCGAAGCCGATCAGCCGTTCAAGCAGCGCGCGGCTGGAGCGATCACTCATCGCCTGGCACTCCATAGCTTGGGGCCGCGGTCGGGTTCAACGCGCGCGTGACGTAGTCCTGCATCTGCGGGAGATACGCTTTCCACAGCTGCGCGAGTTGGCCGATGGGATCGTCGTCGGCCCAATCGACTCGCAAATCCACGATTGGCCAGACCTGCGTGTCGACGACCTTGAGCGCGGCCGAATGGACCGGGCCCGCTTCGCCGCCCGCCTCCACCGCGGCATGCATTGCAGCGAGCAGACGCTCGGCAAGCAGCCCTTGAGTGCGCTCGAATGTACGCACCATCGCATCTATGACTTGCGGCGCGGCGAGCATATTGCCCGCTGCAACACATTGATCACCGGCCGAAGCATGATGCACCCCGAGCGCGTTCTCGCCTGTGAAGTACGCGGTGCGGCCCTGCGCGTCGATCACCGTGACTTGCCGATACGCGTTGAACGCATCGGCATCGCGGGCCTGCTTCAACGCGATATGCGGCGCAAGCTCCTGCCGCTCCATCAGATCGAGGATTCGGGGCCCAAGCGCGGGCAGCGTGACATTCTGCGTCGCGACCGCGCCGACGCCTGCTCGCACCCAGGGGCAACGCGCGCCCACGGCAATACTCGAGGAACTGATGGCAATACCCAGTTGGCCGGTTTCCCGGCAACGTCCGACGATCGAGAATGTCATGCGCCGCTCCTTATGCCTCGCGAGGCGTCCAGTTCTCGGGAATCACCGCGATCACGTCGATCTCCATCAGCCATTGCGGCTGGCCGAGCGCACTCACGCACAAGCCAGTCGAAATCGGGTACACGCCTTTGAGCCACTTGCCGACTTCCTGATAGACCGGTTCGCGATAGCGCGGATCGATGATATAGGTCGTCGTCTTGACGATGTGCGACAGGTCGCTGCCCGCTTCTTCGAGCAACTGCTTGACGTTCTTCATCGCCTGCTCGGCCTGTGCGCGCGGGTCGCCGAGGCCGATCAGCTTGCCGTCGAAGTCGGTGCCGACCTGACCGCGCACGTAGACGGTGTTGCCCGCGCGTACGGCCTGACACAGATCGTTGTCGAGCGTCTGGTTTGGATAGGTGTCCTTCGTGTTGAACATGCGGATACGGGTATGGGTAGGCATCAATTCACTCCGATTTCGTTGAGGGTGCTTGCGTGCGATTCGTCGCACGTCTTTTTCGTGGCGAGCGCCACGCGTTCGCGTTGGGCTGCATCGCGATAGTCGAGGTACTTGCGCTGCGTGCCGATGTGATCGGCAATGTGCTTCGCGTCGTGCCACACGCCCCAGATGAACGACGAGCCTCGCCGCGACAGCCACGGCAAGCCGAGAAAATAAACGCCCGGTTCCGTCGAGACGCCGCGCTGATGCTTCGGCTTGCCTTGCGCGTCGAACGCATCGACATGCAGCCAGCTGTAATCGACGGCATAGCCGGTTGCCCAGATGATCGTCGTCACGCCGGCCGCGGCGAGATCCAGTTCGCGCAGTGGATGCGCAACGCACTCGGGATCGGCCGGGATGTGGCGTGCCTCAGGATCGTTCGGCAGGTCGATGCCGTTGCGCTCGACATAAGCATCGGCGGCGTCGAGCAGCGACATCAGGTTCTCGTCGCCGCGCTTGAGATTGGCCACCAGATCCTGCTCGAACGTCACGACGCCGTTGTCGAACGATTTCGTGACGCCGACGAGCGTCATGCCTTCATGCGCGAGCCGGCGAAAATCGATGGTCTGGCCGCCATATGCGCCGCTCACGGCAATCGTCACGTGCTCGCGCCCGGGCCCTGCCACCTCCTTGTCCCATTCGCCGAGCACGCCGAGCCACCAGCAGAAGTCGCGGTTGCGATAAGCGCGCGGCGGCCGATCGTGCGGCCCGACCGACAGGTACACCGTGCGGCCCGAACGACGCAGTTCGTCGGCGATCTGCGTACCCGACGAACCTGCACCTACCACCAGCACCGCGCCGGCGGGCAACTGCGCCGGATTGCGATAGTCGGCCGAGTGCAGCTGCGTGAGGCGCGGGTCCTTCGGTGCGATGGCGGGAATCACCGGGCGCTGAAACGGCCCCGTTGCCACGACAACCCGATTCGCTTCGAACGTGCCGCTATTCGTCTGCACTGCGAAGCCCGGACGTCCCTGAAGGCGTTCGACGCGCGTCACCTCCACGCCCGTGCGGATGGGCGCATTGAACTTCCTGGCATACGCGACGAAGTAATCGGCGACCTGCTCCTTGCCCGCGAATGCGTCGGGGTCCAGCCCTTCGAACTCCATGCCGGGAAAGCGGTCGTGCCAGGCGGGACCGTTGGCGACCAGCGAATCCCAGCGGCCCGTGCGCCAGCGCTCCGCAATGCGATCGCGCTCCAGCACGAGATGCGGCACGCCCGACTTGCTGAGATGCTCGCTCATCGCCACGCCCGCCTGACCGGCGCCGATGACCAGTGTGTCGATGGACACGTTGTCAGCCTTCATGGCTGTTCTCCTTCAAATTTGCGAATGACGTCCTGCTCGTCGAAACAAACTCTACGCGCGACGCAGGATAGGAAAAACTATTAAAATAAAATCCTCTGCATCGGATTTACCTATGCATCCGGGTGTGAACTATCGGCCGCCCAGGTTGCGCCTTTACGAGAGATTCCTTGAAATGGACGGCGTATCGATTCGCTACTCACTGCGCCAGTTGCGCTATTTCATCGCGACTGCGGAAACCCTTTCGTTCACCGCTGCGGCGAAGCGGTTGCACATCTCGCAGCCTTCGATCTCGACCGCGCTGGCCGAACTAGAGTCGTCGTTCGGCGTGCAATTGTTCATCCGCCATCACGCAAGCGGGCTCTCGCTCACCCAACCGGGCCGCGATCTGCTCGTGCATGCGCGCAGCCTCCTGAAGAGCGCCGAGGAACTGCAACTCACGGCACAAGAACTCGACGGCGGCGTATCCGGCACCGTCTCGCTCGGCTGCCTCGTTTCGCTTGCGCCGCCGCTCATGCCGTCGCTCATCAGCGCGTTCCTGCGCGAACATGCGTCGATCACGTTCATGACGAGAGAAGCGCATCAGGACGGCCTGCTGAGCGGGCTCAGCGACGGCTCGCTGGATATCGCACTCACGTATAGCCTCGACATTGCGGAAGGCATCGCCTTCGTGCCCGTCGTCTCGCTGCCGCCTTACGTGATCCTGCCGAAAAATCACCGGCTCGCACGCGCAGCGAAGGTCTCGCTGAAGGACTTGCTGCCGGAGCCTTACGTGATGCTCGATCTTCCGCACAGCCGCGAATACTTCTCGACGCTTTTCGACGCGGCAGGCAGCCGCCCGGTCGCCGCGTTCCGCTCCGCACAGCCCGAAGTCGTGCGCGGCATGGTGGCGAACGGTCTGGGCTACAGCATTCTCAACTTCCCGCTCGAGTCGTGCCGCACCGTGGATGGCGAGGAGTTCGTCGTCAAGCGCTTCAAGGAGGCTGTTCCTGCAACGACGCTCGGCATTGCAACGTCGAGCACCGTACGGCAACGCGAAGTCGTGAAGCGCTTCGCCGCGTTCTGCGAAAGCTATATCCGGCGCTTGCGCTTCAAGCATTGATCAGTCGAAGGCGGCGATCCGCGCGATTTACTGCACCTGCGCGGACGGCTGGTTGAGCCGGCGGCGGTACGCCGTGTCGCGCGTGGCGAGCCACAAGTAAAGCGGCGTCGTGACGATGATGCCGACGAGCCAGGACAGGTCCGCGCCGTCCAGGTGCGCCGAGAACGAACCCACGTACATCGGCGTGTTCATGAACGGGATCTGCACGAGGATCCCGACTGCATAGGCGATCAGCGCTTGCGGATTGAACCGCCCGTAAATGCCGCCATCGACGCGGAAGATCGACTGAACGTCGTAGTCGCCCTTGTGAATCACATAGAAGTCGATCAGATTGATTGCCGTCCACGGCACGAGCACGACGAGCAACGCAAGCACGAGATCGACGAAATGCCCGACGAAGTCCTTCGACGCGCCCACCGCCGCAAAGCAGCACGCGGTCAGGATGATGATCGAGAGCACCGCGCGCGACTTCGCGGTCGGAATCCAGCGATATGCGAACGTCTGCAGCGACGTGATGACCGAAAGCACGGCGCCGTACAAATTCAACGCGTTGTGACTAATCACGCTCAGCAGGAACAACACGAGCATGAACGGGCCGATAGCGCCGGTCGAGGCCTTCACCGCATCCATCGTGTCAGCGCCGGCCGGAACCGCGAGCACGGCCACCGCGCCGAATACGAACGCGAGCGTTGAGCCGAGCACGCAGCCGAGGTACGTTGCCCAGAACGTCGACGCGACGCCCACATTCTTCGGCAGGTAGCGCGAATAGTCAGAGACATACGGCGCGAACGCGATTTGCCACAGCGCGGAGAGCGACACCGTCGCGAGCCAGCCGGCGAAGTTGAAACCGCCGCGCGTGAGGAAATCCGTCGATTGCACGTGCGTGACGATATAGCCGAAGCCCACGGCGATCCCGATGCCGAGCACCCACGTGCCGATGCGATTCAGCACGTGTATGAAGCGGTATCCGATGATGCCGATGAGCCCCGACCCGAGCGCGCCGATCACGATGCCGGCGGGCACGGGAATCGACGATTGAATGCCGTGCAGCGACTTGCCTGCCAGCACGATATTCGAGGCGAAGAAGCCGACGTACATGATGCCGGCGATGACCGTGACGAGCAGCGCGCCGCGCGAGCCGAACTGCGCGCGGCTCTGGATCATTTGCGGAATGCCCATTTGCGGGCCTTGTGCCGAATGCAGCGCCATGAGAATGCCGCCCAGCGCCTGGCCGACGATGATCGCGACAATGCCCCACATGAGATTGAGGTGATAAAGCTGCACGCCGAGCGCGCCGGTGACGATCGGCAGCGGCGCGATATTGCCGCCGAACCAAAGCGTGAAGAGATCGCGAACCTTGCCGTGCCGCTCGTTCTCGGGCACGTAGCCGATCGTGTGCTTCTCGACCAGGGGAACCGCGTTGCGGTTGTCTGCCATAACAATCTCCATTGGCTCGCCTGCGTGTTTATGAAATCGGCACGCGCGACGAAGGTGCAAAACAAGTGCAGGGCCAGGGCGAAACGACCGCCCCACTCGAAACGTTGAGCGCATTAACTGACGACAAATTTCGACTGCCAAGCATTGTTTCCCGATGTTTTGCATAGGCCAAAGCTATGCAAAAGCGGGGAAGGAGAGCGCGATGTACAGCGACAACCCTATTGAAAAGAGTGTCATCGCCCATATCGTATAATTCCGATATATGATTCGGACAGTTACGATGCAACCGCAATGAAGAACCGCACAACCCCTGCACCCCTGGATGTCGACGCGATCTGCAAGGCGCTCTCCAATCCCGTGCGCCGCGAGATCCTCGCGAGCCTGCGTGAGCCGCAGGTGCATTTCGGCGACCAGGAGCTGCCGCTCGAAAACGGTGTCTGCGCAGGCAAGATCGACGCGCATTGCCAGCTTTCGCAATCCACGGTGTCCGCGCATCTGGCCGTGTTGCAGAAGGCCGGGCTCGTCACGTCCAAACGCGTGGGGCAGTGGGTGTTCTTCAAGCGCAACGAGCCGGTCATCGAGGCGTTTATCGCCCATATGAACGCACAGTTGTGACGCCGCGGTTGTGATGCTTCAGCGACCCAACATCCGCTGAAGCCGCATCGTCCGTTTCGATTCCTGTATCGCTTTTCAGCCCGCGGGCCGCGCCCGCAGACAAGGTGACCCTACATGGCAACGCTTTTCGACCCCATCCAGATCGGCGACCTCACGCTGCCGAACCGCATCATCATGGCCCCGCTCACGCGTCAACGCGCGGGCGAAGTACGCGTGCCCAACGCACTCATGGCGAAGTACTACGCCGAGCGCGCGACGGCCGGCCTCATCATCAGCGAAGCGACCTCGGTCACGCCGCAAGGCGTCGGCTATGCCGAAACGCCGGGCATCTGGTCGCAAGAGCAGGTGGAAGGCTGGAAGATCGTGACCGACGCGGTGCACGCCGCGGGCGGCCGCATCTTCATGCAACTGTGGCACGTGGGCCGTGTGTCCGACCCCGTGTTCCTGAACGGCGATCTGCCGGTGGCGCCGAGCGCCATCGCGCCGCAAGGCAACGTGAGCCTCGTGCGTCCGCAACGCGGCTTCGTCACGCCGCGCGCGCTCGCAACCGAAGAAATCGCCGGTGTGATCGCCGCGTTCCGCCAGGGCGCGGTCAACGCGAAGGCGGCCGGTTTCGACGGCGTGGAAATTCACGGCGCGAATGGTTATTTGATCGACCAGTTCCTGCAAGACAGCACCAACCAACGCACGGACGCCTATGGCGGCTCGATCGAGAATCGCGCGCGCCTGCTGCTCGAAATCACCGACGCGTGTATCGACGTGTGGGGCGCGAATCGTGTGGGCATGCATATCGCACCGCGCGGCGACGCGCACACGATGGGCGATTCGAATCCGGCGGCGACGTTCGGTTATGTGGCGCGCGAACTCGGCAAGCGCAAGATCGCGTTCGTCTTTGCGCGCGAATCGCTTGGCGATAACCGTCTCGGGCCGCAACTGAAGGCCGAATTCGGCGGTCCGTTCATCGCGAACGAAAAGTTCTCGCTGGAATCGGCTCAGGCCGTGCTCGCGGCAGGCGAAGCCGACGCGGTCGCGTGGGGCCAGCTCTTCATCGCGAACCCCGATCTGGCGCGCCGTTTCGAATTGAACGCGCCGCTCAACGCGCCGAATCCCTCGACGTATTACGCGCGTGGTGAAACGGGCTACACGGACTATCCGTCGCTCGAAAGCGCAGCGTAAACATGGCATGTGTGCGGCTCATGGCCGCACGCTAACTGGCGGCCACGGCGCAGGCATTCCGCCTCGTCGTGGCCGTTTTTCGCTGGAAGGCCTGAAAATGCGGGGGCGCGCGCAAGCCGCCGGTAAAGTTCACACAGATCCCGCAGTCGACACACCCGCGACACTAGCGCCCGATAGGCGGATTCAATTGGTATCCCGCGCGCGGATATCCTTGAATTCAAACCCTGCCTGCCAACCCCTCCTCGCTGACCGGAGCCAAGTCATGACGAAGACCGCCGATGTTGCCGAGATCGTTCATACCATCGCCGAAGAAACCAACACGCCGGAGGAAACGGTCGCGCGCATCTACGCCGACACGCTCAATGAATATCGCGCGCAAGCACGCATCCAGGACTATCTGCCGCTGTTCGCCGCGCGCAAGACGCGAGCGACGCTCCGGCAAAATGGCACGAAGCACTAGTCGCCCATACTAGCGGCGTGCACTGGCTGCCCGCGCTAGCCACCGTCTTTCAGATTGTCTTTACGCCGGCCGAGCGAGGCCGGCTGCTCCACCCGCGTCTTTCTGAGCGGTGCGCGCCCACACCGGGCACGCACCGCTGCCCCCATTGGCCCTGCCCGCCGCACTCGTCGCTCAGCGCCATCTCTTAAGGTTGGTTTAATTCTTTGCTGCAACCATAGGCTCAACCCCTGTTGAGCCGCCGGAACATCGGCGGCGTTTTTTTGTGCGGCAAGCCTAGGAGGAGCGAGGTCATGGTTGAAGACGATGTACTGGTGCACCTGCAGTCCCTGCTGCGCGACGGCGCGGCTTCGACGGTGGCGTCATGCCGGGTCTCCACACCGCTGCAGCATCCGTGGGGCCGCGCCTACCGGCTCGTCGAATGGACGACGCCGCTCGACGACAGCGCGCGCCGCCAGGTCGTGCCCGCCGAGAGCACAGCGCTCGATATCGCTCGCCTCGTCGCGCAGCACGTGCCCGGCCGCCGCATTCTGCTGAACGGCGAACCCGCTGCAGTCGAACGGCCGCGCACGCGCCGCCGCCGTGCATCGAGCGCCACGAACGCACGCGCGGCGCGCTAGAAGCGCCGCTTTCGGGCGGCGCGCACGCCGCATCTCATCTCGTCACGCCGCCGTCCCGCATGGACAGTGCCGCACGGGAAGTGCCGCACGGGAAGTGTCAAATCACGAGCCGCGCGAGCGACTCCTCCAGTTCCCCGCTCACGCGCGTCATCGGCGCGCGCAGTTCATTGCGGATCAACCCGCACGCTGCGAGCCCCGCTTTCACCGGCCCCGGATTCGGCTCCGCGAACGCCGCGCGCACGAGCGGCACAAGCGTGTGCCAGATCGCGCGCGCATCGGCGAGACGCCCTTCCTGCAACGCGCGCGCCATCGCCACGAAACGCTCCGGCCGCCAATGCGCCGACGCCGCGATCGCCCCGCTCGCGCCCGCGCACATCGCGCCAAACATGTCGATGTCCTCGCCGCAGAGCACCTGCAAACGGCCGTCGAGAATCAGCGCGAGGGTCTTGTCGAGCGAGCCGCCACAGTCCTTCACCGCGACGATACGCTCGTGCGCCGCGAGTTCGAGCAGGCTCGGCAACTCGATGCGCACGCCCGTGCGCGCGGGGATGTCGTAAATGATCAGGGGCTTGCGGCTCGCATCGGCGAGCGCGGCGAAGTGGCCGATCACGCCCGCCTGCGCCGGACGGATGTAGTAAGGCGCCGCCGCCAGCACGCCCGCGATGGGCCGCTCATTGAGCGCGGCGATGCGTTCGCACACCGCCGCCGTGTGATTGCCGCTCACGCCCGCCACGACCGGCAGGCCGCCGGCCGAGGCCAGCACGGTGGCGAGTACGTCGTCGGCTTCTGCGTCGCTTAGGGCGGCGGGTTCGCCGGTCGTGCCGAGCGCGACAAAGCCGGCCACGCCGGCTTCGACGTAATGGCGCACGAGCGTGTCGAGCGCAGCATGATCGACCGCGCCGGCGTTGAACGGCGTAATGAGCGGAATCCAGATACCCGAAAACTCAGACATGACTTTCCTTTGAACTCGACCGTATGGAAGGTCCGCTCAGCGGTGCGCAGGAGGGAAGCAAGCCGGGAGTGAGGCGGAAGGCCGGGCGCCTTCGACTGGCTGTTCCGTCGCACATCTGACGGAACAGCAGACTCCGGTCAGATGAGCGGCTGTTTTTTGGATTTGGCTTTCAGCCACACCGATGCGGCCTGCGCGAGCGACGACACCGCGCGCGTGGCGGCGGTGACATTCGGCAGATCGTGACGGAGCGGGTGACGTGGCATGTCGCGCAGTGTAACCGAGATCGCGCATTTGCGGGCGCGCGGTTCGTACTCACTCGCGCTCACTCGCGCGGCAGGACCTCGAACTGGGGCGAATCGAGCAGCAGGCTCTGCATGTCGCCGCTATCGCTGCTACTGCCGGGATCGCGCTTGGTGAGCTTGCCGTCCACCGAAGCGCCGCAGTCCATCTGCAACTGCTGGTAGTAGATGTTGCCGACCACGTGCGCGTTCGGTTGCAGTTCGACGAAGTGATCGGCGATCACGTCGCCCTCTATGCGCCCGTTCACCACGATATCGTAGCCGTGCACGTTGCCCTCGATCGCGCCGCGCTCGCTCAGCACGAGCAACGTTTTCGCGCCGGGCTTGCTGGACACGTTGCCGTGCACGCGGCCGTCGAGGCGCAGCCCGTCGGCGTATTCGAGGTCGCCCGTGATCGCGATGTCCTGTGCGATCAGCGTCGCCAGCTTGGTTTGCTCGATGCCGGCTTGCGGCTTTTTCTTGTTGCTGAACATGGAAAGCTACCGTGTGGTGTGAGTGTCGATGAAGATGTGCGGCGCTCGTCGAGGCTCAGCGCGAACCGGCGCCATGGTTTCGCAGGAACACGAGTTCGGCCTGCAGCTTCGCGATGGTGGCCTGCGCGCCTTGCGCCGTGGTTTGCAGCGCGGCGCGCGCGGCGCGCTCCTGCTCGAGCCGCAATTGCGTGTCGCCGAGTTCGCGGCTCAAGGCGTCGGGCGCGACCACGGGGCAACTCGGCTCGGCTTGCGGCTTGAGCAGCCACGCCGTCACGCCCGCACCGGCCGTCGCGGCGAGCACGGCCCAAAGCGTCGCGCCACCCACGCGCCACGCCAGCGAGCGCACCGGCTGCAATTCGTAAGCGCGATCGGCATTCGTATGCGTGCGCGGGGTACGTCGCGGATCAGCCATTGATGGGCGCAACGAAGAGTGCAAGATAGTCGGCGGGATTGACGGGCTGCCCGTGCACGAGCACTTCGAAGTGCAGATGCGGGCCCGTCGAGCGGCCCGTCGAGCCCACGTCGGCGATATGCTCCTCGGGCAGCACGATCTGGCCCACCCGCACGTCGATCTTCGAGGCATGGCCGTAACGCGTGACGAAGCCGTTGCCGTGGTCGATCTCGACGGCATTGCCGTAGCCCGCTTTCGGACCCGCGAAGATCACGCGGCCGCCCGCCGCGGCGAGGATCGGCGTGCCAGTCGGCGCAACGAGGTCCATGCCCGGATGAAAGCTCAGACGCTGCGTGAACGGATCGATGCGATTGCCGAACGGCGAGCCGTTGCGGCCGCCATCGAGCGGGCGGCGGCCCGGGAACGCGTCCCATGCCGCCTCGTGCTCGGCGGCGGCCTGCTCGAGTGCGGAGAGCGTCGCGGCCATGCAGTCGATTGCGCCGTTGACTGCCTTGGCGTTCGCCTGCGCGGCGGACGCCTCCACGCAGCGGCGCGGCGCGAGCGCGGGGCCGCCCTCACCGTCGGCGTCGTTGCCTTCGTCGCCCGAGCGCGCGGGCGCGGGTGCCGTTGCAGCGCCGCGAGCCGGTTGCGCGCGCAGCCGCTGGTCGAACTGGCGCAATTGCGCGAGTTCTGCCGCGAGCCGCTCGATGCGCGGATCGAGCAAGGCGATGGAGGCGTCCATGCGCCCGATTTCACCGACCACGTAGTGATGCTGATTCGCCCCGGCGGGACCGGACGCGACCGGAGCGCGCGCGAAATGGCCGATGGCCACGCCGCCGGCGAGCGCAAGCACGGCCGCCGCGCACGCCGAGGCGATCGCAGCGCGCCGCGCTGTCTCGTGCGTGACGAAGCGGACGTCGCCCTTGGTGAGGTCACCGGCAGAGCTGGACCACGGCAATTTCATGGCTGGCTCCGTGAGGACCGTGCGGGTCGCACGCTCACACAACGGGAGCGCAATGCGGGAGGTAAAGCGGACATCTTTGGCTGCCACGGCCGGCGGACGCCGGCCCGGAAAAATTCAAAACGTCGATTATCGTGGCGTCGCAAAAAGCGCTATCCCAAATTAAGGGCCACACGGCTTGACCGGCGATTTTGCGGGCGCGGTAACGCCCCTCGAGCGCTCTTCCGACAAAAGAACTTGACTTCTCGCACCGCCGAACTAATATACGCACCGCGTACATCAACCAGAACTCACGGGTGCCAGCATGAGCGTTCCGCAACAAGCCTTCCTCCGTGACGCCATGCGGCGTCTGAACATGACCCGCGACGCATTCGCGAGCCGCATCGGCGTATCGCGTCGCGCGCTCGACACCTGGCTCTTGCCCGAGGAGTCGCAGGAATCGCGCGCCATGCCGGAGATCGTCGAGCGCTTCGTTTCGGAAATCGTCGGCAATGGCGAGCCGCGCGAAGACTATACGCAAAGCGTAGATTCGCGTTCGCTCGCGAGCCAGATGCAGTTCGAAGGCAAGCCGCAGCTGCTTTCCGTGGACCAGTTCTCGCGCGACTCCGTCGAAGCCCTGTTCCGCGTGGCCGACATCATGCAGCCCATCGCGCGCCGCCGGAAAATCTCGCGCGTGCTCGAAGGCGCGGTGCTCGGCAACCTGTTCTTCGAAGCCAGCACGCGTACGCGCGTGAGCTTTGGTGCCGCGTTCTGCCGCCTGGGCGGCTCGGTGTGCGACACGACCGGCTTCACGTTCTCCTCGATGGCCAAGGGCGAATCGATTTACGACACGAGCCGCGTGATGGCCGGCTACGTGGACGCGATGGTGATTCGGCATCCTGATCAAGGCTCGGTGGCCGAATTCGCGCGCGCGGTGAACATTCCCGTGATCAATGGCGGCGACGGTCCCGGCGAACACCCGAGCCAGGCGCTGCTCGACCTCTACACGATCCAGCGCGAGTTCTCGCGTCTGGGCAAGATCGTCGACGGCGCGCATATCGCGCTCGTGGGCGACCTCAAGTACGGCCGTACGGTGCACTCGCTCGTGAAGCTGCTCGCACTGTATCGCGGCATCAAGTTCACGCTCATTTCGCCGCCGCAGCTCGAAATGCCGGCGTACATCGTCGACAAGATCTCGACCAATGGACACGTGGTCGAGCAAACGCACGACCTGCGCGCAGGTCTGCGCGGCGCGGACGTGGTGTACGCCACACGCATCCAGAAGGAGCGCTTCGCCGACGAGTCGTTCGAAGGCTACACGCCCGAATTCCAGATCAACCAGGCAACCATGGACGAGTGCTGCAGCCCCGAAACGCTCGTGATGCACCCGCTGCCGCGCGACAGCCGCCCGGGCGCCAACGATCTTTCGACCGATCTGAACCACGATCCGCGCCTCGCGATCTTCCGCCAGACCGACAACGGCATTCCGGTGCGCATGGCGATCTTCGCGGTGCTGCTGGGCGTGGAAAATCTCGTGCAGCACTCGATGCGCGACGCAGTGTGGCGTCCGCCCGCCTACCTCGGCCCGGACGACGCCGTGTTCCACGGCATCGACTAAAACTCGTTGCACTCGCAACGAAATCGGCCCGCAAGCGTCAGTCGCGCTTGCGGGCCGATTGGCTTTGGGAGCGTGTGCGCTTTACGACGTGCACACCGCAACGCACGTGAGCCCTTCGGCCTTTTCCGCCGCGTCGATCGCGGTCTCCAGCGCATCGAACGCGTGGCGCTCCACTTCGATCGCATCGAGCGGCAACTGGCCCGACTGCACGAGCGCGATCAGCGCGCGGTAGTCCGCGCCGCTGTACATGAAGTGACCCATCAACTCCCAGTTGTTGAGCATCATCTCCCCATACTTGATCGGCAAGTCCACCTCCATGCTGCCCATCAGCACCATGCGGCCATTGCGGCGCAGACTGCGCAGCGCCGATAGCGTGGCGCCCGGGTCGGTGGCGTGGCCGACCATGTCGAAGGCGAGATCGGCCCCGCCGTTCGCGGCGGCGCGGATGGCCTCCACGTCGCGCGCCATCTCGCCGCTGAGCGCCACCGTCACCACGCGACCGCCGCCGAGCTTCTCGAGCGGCGCCAGCGCCGCGGCGCGCCGGCCGAGCGCAACGACACGGCCCGCGCCGAGCGCGAGCGCATCGAGCACGGCGGCCGAGCCAAACGCGCCGGCTGCACCGTTCACCACCACGGTTTCACCTGCCGCGAGCCGGCCTCGGCGCAGCCCGCCGAACGGCACCACGAGCTTGCCGAGCGCCGCGAGCCGCGCCGAAGGTACGTGATCGAGGCCGTCGAGCGGGAACACCGTCGAGGCCGGAAACTCGACCGCCTCGCGCAGCGTGCCGTGCGGGAAATCGCCGAGCATCGGTGCGCTGTCAGGGCTGATCGCCGTCAGCCCGATCAGCGCCTGAGCGGGCTCGCGCAGCGCTTCGTCGGCAATCCAGTAGGGGCTCAGCGCCACGCGCTGGCCTGCGCGATAGCCATACACGCCTTCGCCGACCGCAAGCACCCGGCCGATGGCGTTGGTCCCGGGCGAAAACGGCCCCGGCGGGTAGCCGTAGGGCAGCTTGCCCTGCACGTACTGGCGCGTGTAGCTCAAGAGCGGCACGGCCTCCACGCCCACCAGCAGCGCGCCGCGGCGCGCTTCGGGTTGCGGCACCTCGCGCAGCGCGAGCGGCTGGCCCGGTTGATCGAGCATCCATGCTTTCATGACTTCTCCTGGTGGAAAGGGTGTTCACGGCTGATCTGACGGATTGAACTCTAGGCGAGCGAGACGTATTCTTGAAATCAATCGCCGACATTCCACCTATCACCGTGATTAATCTCTCCGGCATCGATCTGAACCTGCTCGTGTCGCTCGACGCCCTGCTCGCCGAGTCGAACGTGACGCGCGCCGCCGCGCGCCTGAATCTCACGCAACCGGCCGTTTCGGCACAACTCGCGCGACTGCGCCAGTTCTTCGACGACCCACTGCTCATTCCCGCCGCCACTGGCCGCGGCATGACGCCCACGGCGCGCGCGCTCGAACTAATGGAGCCGCTGCATGCGGCGCTCAAGACGCTCGAAACCGTGGTGCGCCGCGAGCCGGCCTTCGATCCGCTCACGGGCACGCGGCGCTTCGTGGTCGCCGCAAGCGACCAGTGCGTGGCCGTGCTCGGCCTGCCGCTGATGATCGAATGGCCGCGCGTGGCTGGGCCCGGGCTGCAGCTGGCGTTCATCGCCATTGAATCCGGTTCGCTCGCGGAGCGTTTCGAGCGCGGCGAAATCGACTTGCTGCTCGGTTCCGCGCAGCAGGTGCCGCCCACGCTGAAGGCCAGAAAGCTCTACGACGAACGTTTCGTCGTGGCGCAGCGCAAAGGGCACCCGCGCGGCGGCACCGCCTTCGACCTGGACAGCTATTGCGCACTCGAGCACGTGCTCGTTTCCACGAGCGGCGCGAGCTTCTTCGGCTTCATGGACGAGCATCTCGAAGCGCTTGGCCGCCGCCGCCGCGTGGCGCACTCGGTGCAGCACTTCACGCTCGTGCCGGAGGTGCTTGCACGCACGGATTACGTGGCGACGCTGCCTTACCGGCTCATCGCGCGCTACCGGGACCGCGTGGACCTGTTCGAGCTGCCGTTCGAGGCACGCGGCTTTTCGATGCATGCGGCATGGCATCCGCGCAATCACGCCGACCCCGCGCTCGTGTGGCTGCGCGAAACCGTGGCCGCGTTGACTACCGGCGGCATGGTTAGCGATCCTCTCGATTGAAACGCGTGCGCAATTCGTCAGTCGATAACAACCAGGCGAACCCAGGAATACCCAGGAAACCCCAGGAAAGCGACCGCATGCGCGCCAGCTATACTGCATGAGACGTCAAAAAAACGGCCGCGCCGCCACACCCAGGCACGGTCCTCACGCCGCTGTCCCATCGTCGTTTCCTGCTTGCCCGCTACTTGCGAAGCCATGCTGACTCCAGACGAAATCCGCGCGGTCCCGCTTTTCTCCACGCTCCCCGAAGCCGAACTCGAACGCCTCGCCCAAACCTCCGCGGATCTGCATCTGAATCCCGGCGAATACGCCGTGCATGAAGGCGGCGAGCGCGCGCTGTATGCCGTGCTGTCCGGCAAGATGGAGGTCGTGAAGCTGTTCGACGGCGTCGAGCGCACGCTTGGGTGGCGCTTGCCCGGCACGATCTTCGGCGAGGTGCCGCTCGCGCTCAGCTCGCCCTTTCCGGGCGCGTATCGCGCGGCCCTGCCCTCGCGCGTCATGCGCGTGGATGCGCAGCACTACTACTCGCTGGCCGCCGCCTCGTCCGACGTCGCCACGCGCATGGGCGCGCTCGCGCGCGAACGCATAGGCGGCTTGCAGGGCCTTTCCGCTGAGCCGCCGAAAACGCGCGTGACGCTCGTGGGCGCGCGCTGGGACCCGGCCTGCGCGAATCTGCGCCAGTTCCTCGCGCGCAACCAGATCAGCTGCGAGTGGATGACGCCCGATGCGCCCGAACTCAAAGCGCGCTGGAGCGGGCCGTGCCCCGAAGAGCAGGACTGCCCGACGTTACGTCTCGCCGACGGCACGCTGCTAAGCCGCCCCGCGACGCGCGACCTCGCGGAACGCCTCGGGCTGCAAACCCAGCCACGCCTCACGGAGTACGACACGCTGATCATCGGCGGCGGCCCGGCCGGGCTTGCCGCCGCTGTCTATGGTGCGTCGGAAGGACTCCGTACCATTGTGGTGGAGCGTGAAGCGCCGGGCGGCCAGGCCGGCACCTCGTCGCGCATCGAGAATTATCTGGGCTTTCCTGGCGGCATTTCCGGCGACGAACTGGCGAGCCGCGCATTGCAGCAAGCCAGGCGGCTCGGCGCGGAGATCCTCGTCACGCGCGCCGTCGCGCGTGTGGATACCGCCGCGCGCGAAGTCCATCTGGACGGCGGCGACATGGTGCGCGCGCACACACTCATTCTCGCGACGGGCGTCACGTGGCGGCGCCTGGCGATCGAGGGCTTCGACCGCTTCATCGGCAAGGGCATTTATTACGGCGCGGCGCGCAGCGAAGCGAGCGGAACGCACGGACTCGACGTGTATCTGATCGGCGGTGGCAATTCGTCGGGACAGGCCGCGCTGTACTTCGCCAATCATGCGCGCGCCGTCACGCTCGTCGTGCGTGGCGAATCGCTCGAGAACAAGATGTCGCGCTATCTCGTCGAGCAGTTGGCCGGCAAGGAGAATGTGCGCGTCGAGCTGAATTCCGAAGTGGTCGGCGTGCACGGGGAGACGCATCTCGACGCCATCGACGTGCTCGACACGGCCAGCGCAAGCGTGAGCCGGCGCGAATGCGGCGGCCTGTTCGTGTTCATTGGCGCCGACGCGGAAACGGGCTGGCTGCCGCCCGAGATTGCCTGCGATAAACGCGGCTACGTGCTGACCGGCGACGATGCCGTGAAAGCCGGGCGCTGGTCGCACCGCCGCGATCCTTACCTGCTCGAATCGAGCGTGCCCGGCATCTTTGCCTGCGGCGACGTGCGGCTGAGCCCGGTCAAGCGCGTGGCCTCCGCCGTTGGTGAAGGCAGCATGGCGATCGCCTTCGTGCATCGCTACCTCCAGGAAGACCGCGCGTAGTATCTCGCAGAACAGATCGCCGCTCGCGATCTTTCAATACGCTTTTTTCCTCTTGCAGCACGGCATTTCTGTCCACTGCGCCAGCTTCGCGCCGGGCTGGCGTCAGTCATGGGACAGCGTTGCGCCATCAAGCAATGTGCAGCGAAAAATTCACACGCAAGCGCTTTACTTTCGGGTTCGAGAAGTGCAATTTGCAGTTCTGCCATGCCCGGCTGAGCGGCCGCGGCATTGGAATTGCTGCACGAAAGACGCACCCCGCTGCGCGAAGAAACCCTGCGCAACCCCGCGCGGCCGGCGCCTGAAGTCCCGCGTTTGAAGTCCCCGGTTCACGTTCCGTCTTCATTCTGGAGTCCGCAGAACGCCATGTCCAACGAACGTCCCCTCGATGCGCCGTGCGATAGCGACGACGCCTCCCAGGCTTCCCCCTCGCGCGCGCCCGCCGACGTCACGCGCCGCCGCTTCCTGCAATCGGCCGCTGCCGCTGCCGCACTGAGCGCAACGCCTCATCTGCATGCGCAGAACGCGCCACCGGCCACCGCCCCAACGCAAGCTCCGCCGCCTGCACCCGCGCAACCGGTCAGGCTCGATATCAACGGCCGCGAATATGCGCTGCATATCGAACCGCGCGTTACGCTGCTCGATGCGCTGCGCGACTATGCGGGTCTCACCGGCACCAAGAAAGGTTGCGACCGCGGCCAGTGCGGCGCATGTACGGTGCTCGTGGAAGGACGGCGCATCAACAGTTGCCTCACGCTCGCGGTGATGCACGAAGGTCAGCGCATCACCACAGTCGAAGGGCTCGCGGGCGCGGCCGCGCTGAGTCCTGTGCAGCGTG
Source organism: Paraburkholderia sp. J11-2 (assembly GCF_905220185.1). Classification (NCBI taxonomy): domain Bacteria; kingdom Pseudomonadati; phylum Pseudomonadota; class Betaproteobacteria; order Burkholderiales; family Burkholderiaceae; genus Paraburkholderia; species Paraburkholderia sp. J11-2. Next base: position 47,603 of record NZ_CAJMYY010000032.1, read on the forward strand.
CCTTTGTCGAACACGATGCCTTCCAGTGCGGCTTCTGCACGCCGGGCCAGTTGTGCTCGGCAACGGCATGCCTGAGCGAATTCACAGCAGGTACGGCGAGCGCCGCCACGCCCGACGTGCGCACACGCCCCGCGCAACTGAGCGACGCCGAAATACGCGAGCGCATGAGCGGCAACATCTGCCGCTGCGGCGCCTATGTCAACATCGTGGCCGCCGTGCGCGACGCGCACACGGCCAGCGCCTGAGTCACGGAGGCACGAACATGGATGCCATCTCGTACCAGCGCGCCGCCGACGTGAACGGCGCGATCGCCGCCGCGCAGCGACCCGGCGCGGTGTTCATCGGCGGCGGCACGAATCTGCTCGATCTCATGAAAGGCGGCGTCGCGCATCCGGTGACGCTCATCGACATCACGCGCATCGAGACGCTCGATCAAGTCGAAACGCTGCCCAACGGCGGCCTGCGCATTGGCGCGCTCGTGCGCAACAGCGACGCGGCCAATCACACGCTCGTGCGCACGCAATACCCGCTGCTCTCGCAGGCGCTGCTCGCAGGCGCTTCGCCGCAACTGCGCAACATGGCGACCGTGGGCGGCAATCTCATGCAACGCACGCGCTGCGCGTACTTTTACGACACCGCTTTCTCCCAATGCAACAAGCGCGCGCCCGGCAGCGGCTGCGCGGCGGTTGGCGGCTTCAACCGCATGCATGCGATCCTCGGCGCGAGCGCGCAATGCGTGGCCGTCAATCCATCCGATATGAGCGTCGCGCTCGCGGCGCTCGACGCCACCGTGCAGGTGAGCGGGCCGCGTGGTCAACGTTCGATTCCGTTCGCCTCATTTCATCGCTTGCCTGGCGACCGGCCCGATCTCGACACAACGCTTCAGTCAGGTGAACTGATCACTTCGGTCGACTTGCCCCCGCCCTTGTTCAGTGAGCACTCGCACTATCTCAAGGTCCGCGACCGCGCGAGCTATGCTTTCGCGCTCGTCTCCGTCGCGAGCGCGCTGCAACTCGACGGCCACCGCATACGCGCGGCGCGCATCGCGCTGGGCGGCGTCGCGCATCGGCCCTGGCGCGCGAGCGTGGCGGAGCAGCATCTCGCGGGAAAAACACTCAGCGCGACGACGCTACGCGAAGCCGCAGCGGCGGAACTCGCCCAGGCGAGACCGCTGAGCGGCAATGCCTTCAAGGTCGGGCTCGCGCAGCGCGCAATCATTCGTTCGACGCTGCTCGCCGCAGCCGGCACGCAAGGTCAAAACACCGGAGAGATTGCATGAGCACGCTGACCGGACAACCGATGGACCGCATCGACGGCATGCTCAAGGTCACGGGCGGCGCCCTCTACGCGAGCGATTTCCCGCAAACGCGGCTTGCCCATGCCGTGCTCGTCACCAGCACGATGGCGAGCGGCACGATCGCGTCGATCGACGCGAGCCGTGCGCAGTCCATGCCCGGCGTGCTGCTCGTCATGACGTACCAGAACGCGATGCGCCTGCCCAACGGCGGGCGCTCGCCGCTCAAGCCGCCCGCCGGACGCCACCTCACGCTGCTGCAGGACAACGTCGTGCGCTACAGCAACGAGCCTGTCGCGGTCGTCGTGGCCGACACGCTCGAACACGCGACGGATGCCGCGCGCCACCTCGACATCGCCTACTCGCCAACGCAGGCCACGCTCGACTTCAACCGCGCGAAGGGCGACGCGCACGCGCCGCCAAGCCCGATGGGCCGCCCGGTCGAATCGACGCGCGGCAACGTCGAGGCCGGCATGAACGAAGGTGCGGTGCGGCTCGACGCGGTCTACACGACGCCCACGCAGTTCCACAACCCGATGGAGCCGCACGCGACGTTGGCCCATTGGGACGGCCCCGACCTCACGCTCTACGACGCCACCCAGGGCGTGAGCGGCGCGCGCAACGCAGTGGCGGCCGTGTTTGGCATCGCGCCGGACAACGTGCGTGTGATCTCGCCGTTCCTCGGCGGCGGCTTCGGCTCCAAGGGCTCGTCGTGGTCGCACGTTAGCCTGTGCGCAATGGCCGCGAAGCAGACCGGGCGCCCCGTGCGCCTCGCGCTCGCGCGCCCGCAAATGTTCGGCTCGGTCGGCTCGCGCCCGCACACGGAGCAGCATCTCTCGCTCGCCGCGCGCGCGGATGGCACGCTTACGGCCCTCCGCCACGACACGTTCGCCCACACGTCCTCGTTCGAAGACTGGCTCGAGATGTCCGGCCTCATCACACGCATGATGTACGCGGTGCCCAATTGCAGCACGAGCCATCGTGTCGTACCCCTGAATGTCGGCACGCCGACCTTCATGCGCGCGCCCGGTGAAACCACGGGCTCATTCGCGCTCGAATCCGCCATGGACGAACTGGCATGGCAGCTGAAGATGGACCCGGTTGCGTTGCGCCTGAAGAACTACGCCGAAAGCGAGCCGCAGGACGGCAAGCCGTGGTCGTCGAAAGCGCTGCGCCAATGCTATGAAACGGGCGCGCAACGCTTCAACTGGTCGCGGCGCATCGCCACGCCGCGCGCCATGCGCAACGGCAATACGCTCATCGGCCTTGGCATGGCCAGCGCGACCTACCCCGCGAATCGCAGCGAAGCCGCCGCCGTGGCGCGTATCTTGCCCGACGGCACTGCGATGGTCGCGTCGGGCACTCAGGACATCGGCACCGGCACTTACACGGTCATGACCCAGGTGGCCGCCGACGCGCTCGGCTTCCCGCCCAGTCGCATCCACTTTGCGCTGGGCGATTCGACCTTGCCGCAAGCGCCGGTTTCGGGCGGCTCGCAGTCGGCGGCAAGCGTCTCGCCCGCCGTGCAGGCCGCGTGCACCGCCGTGCGCGACAAGCTCGTCGCGCTCGCGCGCGCGGACCGCGGCTCGCCCGTCTACGGTCTCGCCAACGACGACGTGAGCGTGCAGGACGGCTGGGTCGTGAGCCGCAGCGACAGCTCGCGCCGCGATCCGGCCGCCGCCGTCATCGCACGCGCGGGCGGACAGCCTTTGGAGGCGCAGGTCGCGACCAGGCCCGGCGCGGAAAAGCAGCAGTACGCGTTTCACTCATTCGGCGCGGTGTTCGCCGAAGTGCATGTCGATGCCGATACGGGAACGATACGCGTGGCGCACATCGTCGGCGCGTACGACGTAGGGCGCGTGCTCAACGAAAAGACCGCGCGCAGCCAGTTGATGGGCGGCATGGTGTGGGGCGTGGGCACGGCCCTGCACGAAGAGGGGCTTTTCGACACGCGCATGGGCCGCATTGCGAACAACAATCTCGCGGAGTATCACGTGCCCGTGAACGCGGATATCCGCGAGCTGGACGTGCTGTTCGTGGGCGAGCCGGATCTGCGCTTCAATCCGCTCGGCGTGCGCGGCATCGGCGAGATCGGCATAACCGGCGTGCCTGCGGCCATTGCAAACGCCGTGTATCACGCCACCGGCGTGCGCGTGCGCGATTTGCCGATCACGCTCGACAAGGTCGTTCCGCAGATGAATTCGCTCGTATGACCGGCACTGTGCGGCCTGCAAGGACGATCCTGCACCCGCATAGTGCATGAGCGGCTAATCCTTGCGGCGCAAGGCAAATAGCGCGGGCGGGGCTTGCCTCGCGCGCGCTTGCGCCGCACAATCACTGCTCCCCCTCTTCGCGGGCGTTCACACCCATGGCCTATGCTTCGTTCGCCACCGGCGTGTTGCTCGCCGCCGGCACCGGCTCGCGCTTCGATCCCAACGGTCTGCGCAACAAACTCCTCGCCCCTCTGCCGGAAGGCACATGCGTCGCGCGCGAGTCCGCGCAACGGCTGCTGCGTGTCGTGCCCAAAGTGATCGCCGTGGTGCGTCCCGGGGCGGAAACGCTCGCGCACGTGCTCAACGACGCGGGCTGCGACGTCGTGTTCGCGCCCGACGCCGCGCGCGGCATGGGCGCGAGCCTCGCTGCCGGCGTGGAAACCGATCATGACGCGGAAAGCTGGATCGTCGCGCTGGCCGACATGCCCTGCATTGCCGTCGCATCGATCGAAGCTGTGGCGCGTGCGCTGGACGACGGCGCGTCGCTCGTCGCACCGTTCTATCGCGGTCAGCGCGGACATCCCGTGGGCTTCGGCTACCCGCATCGCGCAGCGCTCGTCGCGCTCGATGGCGACGCGGGCGCACGCGCCCTGCTGAATGCGCACCCGCTCACGCGAGTCGAAGTCGACGACCCCGGCATTCTGCGCGACGTCGACACGCCAGCCGACCTCAACGGGCTTTGATTCGGCGCCCCCCGCGCTGAGATGGTTCGATTGTTCAATTGCGAGTGCCTGGCATGCAAACGATCGCCTAGGCTATAAGCTGACGCGCACCTTCCAGCCGTCCGCTTTAGCGCAAGAGGACCTCGCGATGATCTGCTCGCACACGAACCCGCTTCCCGATCCGCTCGCCGATCCGACACGGGACCCCGAACGCGACCCGCTCAGCCCGCCGGCGCCGGGCCATCACAACGACGAACCCCAGCAGCCCGAGGGACCGCCGGACAAGGACCCCGTCTGACCGGCTGATGGCACGCCCGGCCGCCAGCGCCTGGCGTCTCACCTCACGGCCGTAACGGCGCTCGCGACGACGGCTCGCAAGCGCCGCGGCGCTTCCTGCGCGCCCCGCCTTTCTTCCGTCCCCATATCCCTGCCTTTCGCAAAGCTTGCGCCTTCGACGGTCGATCCGTAGAATGCAAACGATTCCTATTTGCAGTATTTTTCAAGATTGCCGTGAGCCCAATCGTCATCGCGTTCGCCCGCGCACGCTGGCGGGCGAGCCGAGGTTTCGCATGAGACCGCTGCTGGTCCGCCTGCACCGCTGGTTCGGTCTTGGCACCGCCGCCTTCCTGTTCCTCGCCGGACTCACCGGCGCGGTGATCGCGTGGGACCACGAACTCGACGCGCTGCTCAACCCGTCGTTCTTCCGTAGCGCGACGCCTGGCACGCCGCTGTCTGCGCTTGAACTCGCCAAGCGCCTCGAGGCCGAAGAACCGCACGCGGTCGTAACCTTCATGCCGCTTGCCGTCGAGCCCGGCCATACCTGGATCGCGCTGGTGGCGCCGCGCGTCGATCCTGCAAGCGAGGCGCCCTACGCGCTCGACTTCAATCAGGTCGCACTCGACCCCGTAACGGGTGAAGAGCAAGGGCGCCGCATGTGGGGCAAGGCATCGCTTGCGCGCCAGAACCTGATTCCGTTCCTCTACCAGCTCCACTACACGCTGTTCATGCCGACGAAGATGGGCATCGACTTCGGCGTCTGGACGATGGGCGTGGTGGGGATCGTGTGGCTGCTCGACGGCTTCATCGCGATCGTGCTCGCTTTCCCGAGCCTGAAAAGCTGGCGCAAGTCGCTCGCGTTTCGCGTGAAGCGCGGCGGTTATGCGCTCACCTTCGACCTGCACCGCTCGGGCGGCGTGTGGCTGTGGGGACTCCTGATCGTCGTGGCTGTCACGTCCATTTCGATGAATCTCGGCGCGCAGGTCGTGCGCCCGGTGGTGTCGGTTTTCTCGACACTCGCGCCGGACCCGTTCCGCATCGTGGCGCCTGGCCCCGCGCTCACGCCCGCAGAGGCCACGACCGCGCGCGAACGTATCGTGAGCGAAGCCGCCGACGTGGGGCGCCGCGAAGGCATCACGGCGCCGCCGGGCGGACTCTTCGGGCTGCCCACGTCCGGCGTGTATGGCGTGGGCTACTACGCACCCGGCATGGATCACGGCGACGCGGGCCTCGGCAACGCCTGGCTCATGATGAACGCGCGCACGGGCGACGTGCTCGGCAGGCAGATTCCCGGCAAAGGCAGCGCTGGCGACATCTTCCTTCAGGCACAGTTTCCGTTGCACTCGGGTCGCATCGCCGGGCTGCCGGGCCGTATCGCCATCAGCTTCACCGGTCTCGTCGTGGCGATGCTTAGCGTGACCGGCGTACTCATCTGGCTCAAGAAAGCGCGTGCGCGGCGCAAGCCCGCGAAGCAAGCCAGGACGGCCAGCACGATCGGCACGCGCGAGCGCGCCACGAACTGATCCGCAAACAAACGCGCGTGACAAAACAAAAGGCCTTGCAACGATCACTCGCTGCAAGGCCTTTTTTTGGACGGGCGCGAAACCGCTCGCTCGCCATGCTTACGTTCAGCGCGTCACTTCATCGAACGCCGCGAGCAAGCGCTCGACATCGGCGGCGTGAATGTCGCCCATCGTCGAAATGCGGAACAGTTCCGCCGACAAGCCGCCTTGCCCCGCATAGATCACGAAGCCGCGCGCCTTGAGCGCGTCATGCAGCAACGGATAATCGACGCCTGCGGGCAGGCGGAACGCGCGCAGCACGACCGACGATTCATCTTTCGGCAGCACGCTCTCCATGCCGCGTGCGGCGAGCCCCGCACGCACCTGCTCCGAAAGCGCCGCATAGCGCGCGTGACGCGCCTGCCAGCCGCCCTCATCGGCGAGTTCGCGCAGCGCCTCGACGAGCGCGTAATACGCGTGCACGGAAGGCGTGAACGGCGTGTTGCGCTGATCCTGCAGCGTGGCAAGACGCTTGAGGTCGAGATAGTACGTGCGGCTATGCGCCTGTGCGAGCGCCGCGCGGCGCACCACCACGAAGGCCGCGCCCGGCACGCCGTGCAGGCACTTGTTCGCCGTCGCGGCCACCGCCGCGATGCTCGCGTCGCCGAAATCGATCGCTTCGGAACCGAAGCTGCTCACGCCGTCCACAAGCATTTGCACGCCGCGCGCGCGGCACGCTTCGCCCAGCGCGCGCAGATCGTTCAGGCGGCCCGTAGTCGTTTCGTGATGGATGATCGCAACGTGCGTGATCGCCTTGTCGGCGTCGAGCGCGGCCGTGATGCGCGCGAGGTCCGGCGCCTGCATCCAGTCGTGCTTGACGACCTCATGCGCAATGCCGTACTGCTTCGCGATGGCCGTAATGCGCTCGCCATACACGCCGTTTTCGACGATCAGCAGCTTGCCGGTCGCAGGCACGAGTGTCGAGATCATGCTTTCGACCGCAGCCGTGCCAGAACCCGTCATGAGCACGGCCTGCCACTGCGCGGGGTCGAGATCGTAGACGCCCACGAGACGCGTGCGCGCCTCTTCCTGCACGTCGAAGAACTCGCTTTCGCGATGGCACAGGTCTTCCTGGAGAAGGCTCTGGCGCACGCGTTCGGTCAGCGTGACCGGGCCGGGGTTGAGCAGCAGCATCGTGAATTCCTTATTTGGCAGACTCGTAAGCGAGCGCGCCGATGTGGCGCATGAGGCGCGTCTTCACATCGGGCGGCGTGATCGTGGGGCGCGGCAGGCCGTCGGGCGTGCCGCGGCGAATCGTCAGGCATACGAAGCGTGTGCCTGCGACACCCGAAGCGCCCTTCGCGCGTTCGCGCGCGGCGGCGAGCACGCTGTCGAGCGTGGTGAGGTCGTCGCCTTCCACGGCGTCCGCGTAACCGCACGCGGCAGCCACGTTCGCGAACGACACCTGCCCCGACACGGTGGCCTGGCCACCCGTCGAGTCGTGCGCGCCGTTGTCGAGCAGCACGTGCGTGAGGTTCGCGGGGCCATAGGCGCCGAGCGTGGCGAACACGCCCATGCGCATGAGCGCCGCGCCGTCGCCGTCTAGCGCGACCACGTTCAGGTCGGGCCGCGCAAGCGAGAAGCCGAGCGCGAACGGCGTGACGCAGCCCATCGAGCCCACCATGTAAAGCTGGTTCGAGCGGTCGTCGAGCGCGTAGAGTTCGCGGCCGCAGAAACCCGTCGAGGCGACGACTACCGTCGACTCGGCAGGCGTCGCGGCGATCACGCGCTCAAGCGCCTGCTGACGCGTGGCCAGTTGATCAGGCGTCTTTCCGGTCCACTTTGTCTGCGCGACGGGCAGCGCATGCTTTTCCGGCATGGCGCCGCCGCCCTTGAGTTCGTAGGGCGCGACGCTCCCCTTCTGCATGACGAGCGCATACGGGCGGCCCGTTTCGTCCATGTGCCTGATGGCGCGGTCGAGCGCCGCCGCGATCTGATCCGCTTCCGTGGGGAACGTCTCCCACGGAATTTCCATCGTTTCCAGCATCTGCGGCGTGACAGGGCCCATCAACGCGTGCTGCGGTTCGTCGCTGACGCCCGGCTGGCCGCGCCACGTCACGATCAGCAGTTGCGGCAGGCGGAATGTCCACGTGAGCGAAGTGAGCGGGCTCACGGCGTTGCCGAGGCCCGAGTTCTGCATCATCGTGATGCCGCGCTTGCCCGCGAGCGCCACGCCCGCGATGACCGCGACCGCGTCGCCTTCGTTGGCCGCGCTCACGTAGTGCAGCGAGTCGTCTTGCAGCACGTAGTTGATGAACGGCGTGAGGTACGAGCACGGCACGCCTGCGTACCACTCGAAGCCGCGCGAGCGCGCCGCTTCGACGAACTGTGCGGCTTCGATCATGCCTGGCCCTCCGCGCCCAGCGGCGTTTGCGCGTGGGCGAAATCGCCCGCGCGGCGGAAGTCTTCGAGGTCGTTCACACCGCGCCAATGGCCGTGCACGTATTGCACTTCGACTTTCTCGCCGTCTGCGATCAGCGCGTTGAGCAGCGCGGGCATGTCGAGCGTGTCGAAGTCGGCGCGCGTTTGCAGTTGCGCGAGCTTCTTCGCGAGCTTCGCGCGGCCCGCGCCACGCACGTTCACGAGACCGATCCAGCGGCCATGCGCCGCCGAGCCGTTCGCGGCCGGTTCGCTCGCCACCCGCTCGAGGAACACCTTGTTGCCGAACAGGTCGCGCTCGTCGGCGGCCGAGCACCACGCGAAGTCGCGCGTGCTGCTGTTCTCCGAGTCAGGCGACGAATCCACCACCACGCTGAAGTCCGCTTCGCTTTCCACGAGATCGCGCAGGATGTAGCTGCGGAACACGAGGTCGCCGTACGAAATGACCGTGTCGTTGTCGAGCGCGCCAACCGCGCACGCGAGCGAAGCGAGTTCGTTCGTCTGTGCGAAACGCTCGTTGCGCACGAGCTTGATGCCCGCGGTGTCGATGGCCTCGGCCTTGTAGCCGCCCACCACGGTGATGTCGTTGACCGACTGCTTCTTGAACGCATCGACGAGCCAGCGCAGCAGCGGCTTGCCCGCCACGGGCAGCATGACCTTGGGCTTGTCTTCCGTGTAGGCGTCGAGGCCCGAACCGCGGCTCGCGGCCAGCACGATCGCCGAGCCCGCGCCGCGCGACGAAGCGGAAAGGTAACGGTCTTCGGCTTCCGAGTATTCGTCGGCGTCCTGCAGGCGGAAAATTTCGTTGACCGTAGCAATACGGTCTTCGACATCGACGAGCGTTTGCGTTTCGTAAATCGTCTTCGTGACGGCCTGCATGGCCGAAACAGCCGCGCGAATCTGATGGTTCGCCCAGATCACCGTGCTGATGCCCGCCTTGCGGAACACGTCGGTCGGCGTGCTGTAGTACTTGGTCGGCACGATCACGAGCGGCCCGCGGCCCGCCCACTCGCGCGCGAACGTGAGAATCTCGTCAGCTTTCGAAAGCTTGCTGTGGATGAGGATCGCGTCCGCGCCAGCCTGCCGATACGCCTCGGCGCGCTTGAGCGCTTCGTCCATGCCCCAGCCCGCGATCAGCGCCTCCACACGCGCGACGATCGAGAAGTGCTCGTCGGTTTGCGAGTCCTTGCCGGCCTTGATCTTGCCGCAGAATTCGTCGATGTCGGCGAGCGGTTGCGCTTCGCCGCCGATGAAACTGTTGGTCTTCGGGAACACCTTGTCTTCAATGCAGACACCGGCGATGCCGCGCTGCTCCAGCTTGCGCACGAGACGGCGCACGTTGTTGAAGTTGCCATAGCCGGTGTCGCCGTCGAGCAGGATCGGCAAGTCGCTCGCATCGGCCATGAACTCGAGGTTGTCGACCACCTGGGTCCAGCTCGCCTCGTTGTTGTCGCGCACGCCGAACTGCGCAGAGATCGAGAGGCCCGAGCCCCAGATCGCCTTGAAGCCCGCTTCGCGCGCGATGCGTGCGGAAAGGCCGTTGTGCGCTTCCATCAGGAATTCGAGTTCGTTGCTGGTCAGCATCTGGCGCAGCCGCGCGCTGCGCGACGTGGCGACAGCGGCGGGGACCAGGGCGGGTTCGCGTGCGTTCATTCTTGTTACTCCAGTGGACGTCATGAGGGCGGCAGCGGGGGCTGCGCCGTGCGCGTCGCATCGTTGGGAAAGGTCCTTCATCCCGGCCTCGTCGGGGCCTCGAAGTCGGGCCGGCCGGGTGCAAAGTCGCGACTATATCGGAAATGATTCCTATCCGCAGTCGATCACCGCAAAGAGTGGCAAATCATGGAGATACAGTGAAATTTGTGGCTTTTATCGGCGTTTTCGCGTGGGTTTCAGCGCGGCGTCACATGCGCCCTTATGCGCCAGATCAAAGATCGTTGATTTGTATGAAGAAACGCTGCCTAAGCAGGGTTCCCCCTGGGTCTCGCGCACGTTTGCGGGGGCCGTAAACACACACAGACGGCCTCGTTTCTCCCCCTGCGTTGTGCCCGCCGTGCAGCCTCTCTGGAATACCCGACCGACCATGCAGAAGATGACACTCAACAAGAAGCTCCGCTCGATGATCGCGATCCTCTGGATCGGCCTGCTGCTGATCGTCGCCTTTGGCGCCTGGCAAAGCCGCGAGGCGATGGTCCGCGAGCGGCGCGCGCAACTCACGACGCTCGTTGAAGAAGCGATGAGCGTGACGAACTACTACTACGGCCTCTCGCAACGCAACGTCATGCCCGAAGCCGACGCGCAAAAGCAGGCGCTCGCCGTGATCGGTTCGATCCGCTACGGCTCGGACGGCTATCTGAGCATCAACGACTCGAATGCGGTCATGCTGATGCACCCGATCAAGCCGGAGCTGAACGGCAAGAAGCTCACCGACTTCACCGACCCGGCCGGCACCCACGTCTTCACCGAACTCGTGAGCGCGGCGAGCGGCCCGAACGGCGGCTTCCTCGACTACCTGTGGGCCAAGCCCGGCCATAGCGAGCCGGTGCCCAAGACGAGCTACGGCCGACGCTTCGCGCCGTGGGACTGGGTGATCGTGACGGGCATGTACATGGACGACGTACGCGCCGAGTTCTTCGACAGCCTGCTGCGCTGGCTTGGCGTGACCTTCCTGCTGGGTGCCGCCGCCACCGCGGTGATGGTGCTCGTGGTGAAGAGCGTGCGCAGCAGCATCGGCGGCGAGCTGGAAGGCGCAGTGGACGCAGCCAACCGTATCGCCCAGGGCGACCTCACGCTGCGCCTGCAGGTGCAGGGCACGAACGAGGCGAGCCTGATGCGTGCGCTCGCAACGATGCAGACGGCGCTCGTGCAAACCGTCTCGCGCGTGCGCAGCGGCGCGGAAAACATCAACGTGGGCGCGAACGAGATTGCGGCGGGCAACACGGATCTCTCGCAGCGCACCGAGGAGCAGGCGGCGGCGCTCGTGCAGACCGCATCGAGCATGGATCAGATGACGGCGAACGTGCGCCAGAACGCGGATAGCGCCCAGCATGCGGCGTCGCTCGCGAGCCAGGCCGCCGACGTCGCCACGCGCGGCAGCGCCGTGGTCGACGACGTGGTGCGCACCATGGGTGACATCACGACGAGCTCGCAGCAGATTGGCGACATCATCGGCGTGATCGACGGCATTGCGTTCCAGACCAACATCCTCGCGCTGAACGCGGCCGTGGAAGCGGCGCGCGCCGGCGAACAAGGCCGCGGCTTCGCGGTGGTGGCCGCCGAAGTGCGCAGCCTCGCGCAGCGCTCCGCCACCGCCGCCAAGGAGATCAAGGCGCTGATCGAAAAGTCGACCGGCACCGTGACCGAAGGCCAGCAGCTCGTGACCAACGCGGGCTCGACGATGACCGAGATCGTGCAGTCGGTGCGACGCGTGCACGAGATCCTCGAAGAGATCAGCAACGCGTCGCGCGAGCAGAGCGCCGGCATCGAGCAGGTCAACCGCGCCGTGGGCGAGATGGATCAGGTGACGCAGCAGAACGCGGCGCTCGTGGAAGAGGCCGCCGCCGCCGCCCATTCGCTCAAGGATCAGGTGAGCGTGCTGCGCGAGTCGATCGCGAGCTTCCGCTTGCCGATGCACGCTTAACTCGTTCTGCCCGCCGCGGCGCCACTTCGCCGCCTGTACCTCTCCCTTCCCACCGGGCCGCTTTCGCGGCCCGGTTCGCTTTACGCCCCTCCCGCTCTCTCCCAACGTTCGCGCCGCATGACGGCGCGCAACGCGCGCCCAATCGTCTCGTGGCCGTGCGCACCTATCATTTCAATTAAATTACACAATGTTTACAATATAATTCTGTCAAGCCACCCCGCCTTGCCGATGATCCGCTCCAGGAAACCGCCGCGCGACCCGCACGCGGCCGCGACCCGTCACCCGATGCTTGCGCCGCGCCTGCCCGCGTGGCGCTCGAAGTTCATTGTGTTCATCACGTTCGCGGCGTTCGCGGCGCTGGCCGGGCGCGCGTTCTGGATTCAAATCGCCAATCACGGCTTTTACGTGAAGCAGGGTCAAAAGCGCTACCAGCGCACGCTGGAGCTCGACGCCATGCGCGGGCGCATCGTCGATCGCAACGGCGCGCTGCTGGCCGTGAGCCTCGCGACCTTCGAAGTCTGGGTGAACCCGCGGCTGCTCGACGCCGCCGCGCACGCGCCGCTCGCGCGCCTGCTCGACATGCCGCTCGCGGAGCTGGAGCGGCGTGTGGCCGGCGACCGCTCCTTCGTGCTGCTCAAGCGCCAGGTGGACGCCAGCACCGCCGAGCACATCGACGAGATGGGCACCGGCGGCATCACCCTGATCGCCGACTCGAAGCGCTATTACCCCGAAGGCGAATCGGCCGCGCACGTGGTGGGCTTCACCGATATCGAAGACGCCGGCCAGGAAGGCATCGAACTTGCGGCGAACGCGCGCCTGCGCGGCACGCCGGGGCAGCGCGAGGTGATCCGCGACCGGCTCGGGCGCGTCGTCTCCGAGCCGCGCGAGCGCGTGCAGCCGCGCAACGGCGACACCGTGCAACTCACCATCGACCGCCGCGTGCAGCAGCTCGCGTACACGCAGCTCAAGGCAGCCGTGGCGAAAAACCATGCGGAAGCGGGCAGCGTCGTCGTGCTCGACGCACAGAACGGCGAGATCCTCGCGCTCGCGAACTGGCCGTCGTTCGACCCGAACGATCGCGCGCGTCTCACGGGCAAGCAGCTGCGCAACCGCGCCGTGGTCGACACGTTCGAGCCCGGCTCGACCATCAAGCCCGTGGTCGTTTCGCTGGCCATGGACCTGCGCAAGGTCAACGCGAACACGATCATCGACACCTCGCCGGGCACTTACCGCATCGGCCCTGCGACGGTCCACGACACGTCCAATCATGGCCGCATGACCGTGGCCGAAGCGATCCAGAAGTCGAGCAACATCGCACTCGCCAAGCTCGCGCTGAATCTTCCCGCGCAAACCATCTGGGACAAGTATCAGGAGTACGGACTCGGGCAGAAGCCCGGTGTCACGTTCCCGGGCGTGGCGCCTGGCCGCGTGCGGCCGTGGGCGCGCTGGCGCCCCATCGAACAGGCGACGATGGCGTATGGCTACGGCCTTTCCACTTCGCTGCTGCAGATGGCGCAGATCTACACGGCCTACGCCGGCGACGGCACGCTGCATCCGGTCACGCTGCTGCGCGATGCGCCAGCCGGCGCGGGCGGTTCAACGGCGTTGGCCACGCGCGCGGTCACGACCCCGGCCACGGCCGCCGCCATGCGCAAGATGCTGGAAATGGCGACGAGCGACGGCGGCACGGGGCGCGCGGCGAACGTGGATGGCTATCGCGTGGGCGGCAAGACGGGCACCGCGCGCAAGCAGATCGGCGCGGGCTACGCGAAGAACCGCTATCGCGCGCTCTTCGTGGGCATGGCGCCGATGAGCGCGCCGCGCGTGATCGTGGCGGTAATGATCGACGATCCCGCGGGCAAGGCGTTCTATGGCGGCACGGTCGCGGGACCGGTGTTCTCCGGTGTGACGGCAGGCACGCTGCAACTGCTCGGCGTGCCGCCCGATGTCGCGGCCGCACCCGAGAGCGCCAAGGGCGCGAACGGCGCGAAGCCTGGCTCTGGGCGCGGTTAGCGTCGCAATCAATGGTGGCGATAAGCGGGCGGCGGCTCGCTGCCTGACACCGCGGCGGCCGCACCGGCTTCGCCGTTCTGCGCAGGCGGCGCACCGTAACCCGACCGCGCGACCTGTTCTTGCTGCTGGCGCGCCTGCGCGAGGCGCGCTTCGTTGGCGCGTTTTTCGGCAAGCCTGTGCATGGCGCTTTGCACATCTTCCGGATAGTTGACGTCATTCGCCGAAGCCGGGTTGTAGCCCACCGACTCCAGATCGACCAGTTCCTGCAGCACCTGGGCGCGCGTCACCGGGCCGTTTTGCGCGGTGTTTTGCGTACTGTTGGCCTGGGCAAACGACACCGCCGGAACGATCGCCATCATCGAAACCAGCGCCACGCGTAGCATTGCGTTCTTCACCTTGCTCTCCGTATGAACTCGATGAGCAAAGTCTACGTAGCGCGGCCACGCATAAAAACCGGCTTACGCAGGAGAGAGTCTTCTATTCCTCGCAAGATTGATAAGGACTTCTGCGGTCCTCAAATCTGGTCGCGGCCAAACGCGCGCAGCCCGTCGAGATCGAGCACGTCCACGCGGTTATAGGAGAGCGCGACGAGCCCCCGGCGCTCGAGCGTCTGCAGGGCCTGGTTGATCCGTTGCCTCGACGCGCCCGCCAGCATGCCGATCTCCTCCTGCGAGATGTCGAGCGCGCGACCCGTCTCGGGGTAGAGATCGGGATTGAACATCTGCGCGAGCGACTGCGCAACGCGCGCGTCGACGTCCAGCAGACGGCTGTTCTGGATCAGCGCAATGAACTCGCCCATGCGATTGTTGAGCTGATGGATCACGAAGCGGTTGAACGGCAGGCTGCAGTCCATGAGGCGGTGGAACGTCTCGGTGGCGACGGCCATGACGAGCGAAGGTTGCAGCGCAATCACATCGTACTTGCGCGGCTCGCGCTTGATCACACTCCCCTCGCCGAACCAGCCGCCATGCGGCACACCCGAAAACGTGCAGCCGCGCCCTGAAGCATTGAAAATCGCCAGCTTCACGAGGCCCGAACTCACGCCGAGCCACCAGTCCGAGGGGGCTTCGCGCGCGGCGACGATCGCGCCCGCGGCATAACCCTGGGCATGCGAGGACGCCAGCACCCACTCGCGATGCTCGGGCGCAAGCGCGCGAAACCACACGCAGCGCTCGAACAAGGCGGCGAGGCGCGCCATGTTCGCTGCGTCGATGCGCTCGCCTTCGCGCCACGAATCGCGGGCGGGCGGTGTCCCGTCCGGGGGCATAATGGATTGCGACATCGCGCTTTCCTGGAGTTAGGTCAATCTTTGGGTCGATATTGTCGAGCGGATCGTGAGTTGCAGCGCTCTCGCGACCCGCTCTGTCGCGCCGGCGACAGACTGGCGTGCGCGGCCCTGCTACGGTAGCGCGAATCATACCTACAAACCTGCGACACGCCGCGGCACGGCTTTCGAGCCGGCATCGGCGATCGACACCGGAGACACCGCCATGTTGCACCCGTACGAAGAAGGGCTCGCACAACGCGAAGCCAACTATGTGCCGCTCACGCCAATCGATTTCATCGCCCGCGCGGCCGAAGTCTATGGCGAGCGCCTCGCCGTGGTCCATGGCGACGTCCGCCGCACCTGGCGCGAAACGTATGCGCGCACGCGGCGGCTCGCGAGCGCGCTCGCGCGGGCGGGCATCGGCCGCGGCGACACGGTGGCGGCGCTGCTGCCCAATATCCCCGCAATGGTCGAGGCGCATTTCGGCGTGCCCATGCTCGGTGCGGTGCTCAATACGCTCAACACGCGGCTCGATGTCGCAACCATGCTGTTCATGCTGCGCCATGGCGAAGCGAAAGCGCTGATCGTCGATACCGAATTCGCGGCGCTCGCGCAACGTGCGGCGCTCGAATTTCCGAACCTCAAGATCATCAGCGTGGCCGACATCGCGCCCGCCGACCCCGAGTTCTTCCCGCGCGCGACCGACTACGAAGCGTTCCTCGAACAGGGCGATCCCGAGTACGCCTGGGTGACGCCGAGCAACGAATGGGACGCGATTGCGCTGAACTACACCTCGGGCACGACGGGCGACCCCAAGGGCGTGGTCTATCACCATCGCGGCGCGTACCTCAACGCGGTGAGCAACATCCTCGAATGGGACATGCCCAAGCACGCCGTGTACCTCTGGACGCTGCCGCTCTTTCACTGCAACGGCTGGTGCTTCGCGTGGACCGTCGCCGCGCGCGCGGGCGTCAACGTATGCCTGCGCAAGTTCGACGCGAAGCTCGTGTTCGACCTCATTCGCAGCGAGCGCGTCACGCACTATTGCGGCGCGCCCATCGTGCAGGGCGCGCTTGCCGACGCCCCCGCCGAGTATCGCGATGGCATCGCGCACACCGTGCGCACGATGGTCGCCGGCGCGCCGCCCCCACCGGCCGTGATCGCGAAGATGAAGGCGATCGGCATCGAGCTTACGCATGTGTACGGTCTGACCGAGGTGTACGGTCCCGCTGCCGTGTGCGCGGTGCAGGAGCGCTGGCAGACGCTGCCCGAAGAGGAACAGGCGCGCCTCGCCGCCCGCCAGGGCGTGCGCTATCACCTGCAAAGCGGCGTGAGCGTGCGCAATGCGCAGACGATGGAGCCCGTGCCCGCCGACGGCGAAACGCTCGGCGAGATCATGTTCCGCGGCAACATCTGCATGAAGGGCTATTTGAAGAACGAGCGCGCGACCGAAGAGGCGTTCCGCGGCGGCTGGTTCCATACGGGCGACCTCGGCGTGATGACGCCCGACGGCTACGTGCGCATTACCGACCGCAGCAAGGACATCATCATCTCGGGTGGCGAGAACATCTCGAGCATCGAAGTCGAAGACACGCTGTATCGCCACCCTGCCGTCGCGCTCGCCGCCGTCGTGGCGATGCCCGACCCGAAGTGGGGAGAAGTGCCTTGCGCGTTCGTCGAATTGCGGCCTGGCGCGAGCGTCACGGCCGAGGAAATCATCGCGCACTGCCGGCTCTTTCTCGCGCACTTCAAGGTGCCGCGCGCCGTGCGCTTTGGCGAACTGCCGCGCACGGCCACGGGCAAGATCCAGAAATATGAGTTGCGCGCGCAACTAGGTTCGCAAAGCGCCATCGATCTGGCCGGCACGCAAGACGCGCCGAAAACACCTCGGTAAAAACGACACCGGCACCCGCCGGCCGGTACAGGTGACGCATTCGGGCGGCGCGCGCCGCCCGAATGTAACGCCAGTTGACAACGCGACCGTGCGGGACCTGTTTGCGATTGTCAGGCGTGGCGCTTAATCCTTTTTGCATCAAGGGCCAACTGTCAAAACGGCCCTTCGGGCATGAAGAATCGTATGAAACGAAAGCTTACAAGGTGTCACGTTTTCCTCCGCTTCGGGCCGATAAGCTTTGATCCGTGGTCGCAACACAAAGGCATCCCGATGCCGCGTGACTGACGACGCAACCAAAGAGGAGGTAACTCATGAATACCAAGAGCTGGAAGACCCCCGCCCGCGCCATCGCCGCAGCACTGATCGCCGGCGGCGCATTGATGGGCGCATCGAGCGCCTTCGCTCAATCCGCACCGTATGGGCTGCGTGCCGAATCGACGCCGCAATACGGCCAACCGCACATGATGCCGGTGGACGCGCATGTCTCGATCGGCTGGCACGATGACCGTTATTGGGACGGCCACCGTTACTGGGCGCACGACGAGTGGATGCACCATCATCCGCACGATCCGGGCCCCCCGCACTATCGTGACGGCGACCATCGTCCGCCGCCCCCGCCGCGTTACTGATAACGTACGCCTGATCGACGGGCCGCCTTCCCTGGCGGCGCCGGAGGTGGCACACCGAGGCCGGTCTTCCCGAGGGGAGATCGGCCTCGGCGCATTTCAGCACCTTACTCAGCCATGTGCGCACTCAGGCGCAAATATCATTCGGCATGCGAAATAATTTTCCGACAATGCCCGCCACACGGCCATTCCAGCCCGCCGCGCCGGGCGCCGGGCGCCACCCGAAAGGCATACGTCAGTAATTGAAGGTAATGCGAAAGTGTTGCCGGTCGCACGGCCCGCTAGTAACGTTGTCGGGCGTTTCGTTCCCCGGAGCGCACGGTGTATTCTCATTGCCCGGCCAGCGATGGCCGGGATTTTTTTTGGCACCCGTGAGAACACTAGCGCGCGCCGAACGCGAAGCGCACCAGGTTTTTTTTCCGATTGCGGACGCAATTTTGCGGACGTAATGTGGGATTGCCTCTTGAGAACAGGCGAGCCTTGTGACCCCCGGTCGTGACTCAGTCCGACCGGGGATTTTTTTGGCTTCTGTGCGCTTGGGGATTCGCGTCGGCCGCAACGGCGCCGCGAGAGAAAGGACTATGACGGATCACCGAATGAGGAGTTCGGCTTCGCTCCAGCCAGAGCTAGATCCGTCATGCCGAGCATTATCCGGCCTGAAAGCCAGGGCGTCACTAGCATCCCGCGCAAAGATCCATTACACAAACTGGCAAGATATGGGGCCGGACGTCGAAATCCGGTCGGTGCGCATCGGCTAACATGGTGGTTTCGCCTGCCGTGCCAACCCGCCTGTGCCGACTTTCACCCTCGCCCATCCCGTCACCGCGGAACTCGAGATCCGCAAGAGCCGCTTCATCGCGCACGCCATTCCCGTGGCCGACCGTGAAGCGGCCATGGCTGAAATCCGCCGTCTGCGCGACGAACATCCCACTGCCACGCACGTTTGCTGGGCCCTGCTCGCGGGCGGCCAGTCCGGCATGTCCGACGACGGCGAGCCCTCCGGCACCGCCGGGCGCCCGATTCTCGAAGTGCTGCGCCATCACGACCTGGACGGCGTGCTCGCGGCCGTGGTGCGCTACTACGGCGGCGTGAAGCTCGGCGCGGGCGGCCTCGTGCGCGCCTATACCGACGCCATCGCCACCGCCCTGCAGGGGGCCGCGCGCGTCGAGCGCATTGCGCAGGCGCGCCTCACGGTCGAACTCGGCTACCCCGACGAAACCCGCGTGCGTCACTGGATCGACCAGGAGCAGTTCACGCTCGTGGAAAGCCAATACGCCATGACCGTGCGCCTCACGATCCAGCTGCCCGCCACCGCCGTGGACGCCGCGCGCAGCACGCTCACCGATCTCACGCAAGGCCGCTCGGGCTTCCCCGAGCACGTCTGAGGCGGGCGCCCGGCCGCCGCCGCGAGGGCGGGGCAGAACTTTTCAAATTCTTTTCAAATCTTTCATTAAGTTTCATGAAAGCTTGCCGTAATGAAAGCATGGCCGCGCATTCGCGCGCTCCGTCGACTCGACGCACCGGAACGAACGGACTTCTTTCATGGCAAGCACGATCACGAACACCACCGCCAGCGCGAACAGCGCGCTGAGCGACGCCGCCCAGTCGATCATCAGCGGCGCGACCAACTCCACGCTCGACGTCAACCAGCTCGTCAAGGCGCTCGTCAACGCGAAGATCGCGGGCCCAAGCGCCATCCTCAGCGCGAAGCAAACGGCCAGCAACACGACGCTCTCAGCGCTCGGCACGCTGAAGTCGGCGCTCGCTTCGCTCCAGAGCGCACTCGAGCCGTTCAAGGACGGCGCCGCGCTGCAACGCTTCACGGTCACGACGAGCGAAAAGGACAAAGGGTTGAGCGCGGTTGCCGGCAAGAGCGCGGTGGCGAGCAGCTTCACGGTCGAGGTCGATCACCTGGCGAGCGCGCACAAGCTCACCTCGGATAGCTTCGCCACGGGCGAGACGCTCGGCGAGGGCAGCCTCGACATTTCGATGGGCGGCAAGTCCATGCATCTGACGATCGCCGCGGGCAGCAACAAGCTCACCGATGTCGCCGCGGCGATCAACCGGGCGAAGGACAACCCCGGCGTCACGGCGTCGATCGTCAATGGCGCCGACGGTCAGCACCTCGTGCTGAGCGCGAACAAAACCGGCGCGGCCAACGCGATCGACGTGCAGGCGGGCACGGGCGTCGATACGCGCCTCGCTTCCTCGCAGATGCGCGAAGTCGAGCCAGCCGGCGACGCAGAACTGCACATAGACGGTACGCGCGTCACGAGCGCGAGCAACACGCTCGAGGGCGTGGTGAGCGACATCACGATCAAGCTCGAAAGCGCTTCGGTGGGCACGAAGCAAACGCTCACCATCGCCCCCGACACCGAAGCGACAGGCACGTCCATCCGCGACTTCGTGAAGGCGTACAACAGCTACGTGGACGCCCTGAACGGGCTGACCTCCTACACGGCCGCCACCGGTACGAGCAGCGCACAAGCGGGCGCGCTGCTCGGCGACTCGATCGCGCGCACGCTCGCGTCGAGTTTGCCGGCCGCCGTATCGGCGGGCGTGAAGGGCAACGACGGCGTAACCCACTCGCTGGGCGAGATCGGCATCAAGCTCGACAAGAGCGGGAAGCTGGAGATCGACGACGATACGTTCAAGAATGCGCTGCAACCGGGCAATCGCGCGATTGCAGCGCTGTTTGGCAGCAGCGGCATGACCGCGAAACTGAGCAGCGCCATCACGCCCTACGTGCAATCGAGCGGCATCATCGAGCGGCGCAGCACTGCCATCAACAAGGAACTCGACGACATCAAGAAGCAGTCGTCGTTGCTCGAGGCGCGCGCCACCCAGCTCACTGCGAAATTCAACAGCCAGTTCACCGCGCTCAATAACCTCATGTCGATCATGAACAACAACCAGCAATATCTGACGCAGCTTTTCGGCGGCGCGAACAGCGCGGGCGCGCTCGCGACCAATCACAAATAAGGCTTGAATGCGCGCGGCTCGACGCTAGCAAACGTCGAGGGCAGGCAAAAAAAAGGCCGCCGAACGAATCGGCGGCCAACAGGGGACGTGAAGAACAACCGCGAATCGAACTATCAAATCGACCCGACGGCTCCATCATCGCGAGCGAAAATTAAGCCAAACTTAAACCTGCGCAAAAAGCGATCGGGGTTACGGCGCGATAGCGTGCAGGCAAATGAAAGAACGCGTAATAATGGGCTGGCTATACTTGAACTGTGCGTGAACTGGTCAGGGCCGCTCATTCAATCGTGCCCGCATGACCGACTTCTACCCAACCCGGAAGAGCCGCCATGTTTGATCGACTGCATCGATTTATGGAAGGCGCAGGTCCCGAGCGGCGCCATCGCGTCTGGAGCAAGATGCGCATTTTCGTGGCCGCGATGGGCACGCTCGGCTCCGCCGCCGGCATCGCCATCGCGGTGGTCGGCCTCATCAACTTCGACCACCAGAAGGTGATTACCGGCGTGGCCGTCATCATCGTCTGCACGGCGATCTACGTCACGATCCTCGTGCGCGACCGCAATCGCGTGGACTAGCGCCCTTGCCTGGCACGCCGCCCACGCGTCATTGCCTCACTGCAGTTTCTGGCCGTCGCGCGTGACCTGCACCGCCGTCGCGCTCACATAGTCGGCGCGAATGCTGTCGCCCACCTTGATCGATTCGAGCGGCACGTCCGGCGGCGCGACGACCACGACCGTGCGGGTCGGTCCGCGCAACGCGACTTTGCGGCTCTTGCGGTCGATCTTCTGCACCGTCGCAACCACCTGAACGCTGTGCGCCGTGGCCGCCACGCCACCGGAAGCGGGCGTGGTAGCGACCGTATCGACGCGCGAACGGATACCCCTCGTCGCCACCTTTTCGGCGCGCAGCAGCAATGCCTCCTTGTAGAGGATATTCACGTGATCGCCCGGCTTGAGCTTGCTCACGTCGCCGATGGTGGGATCGACCGCGACCGTCACCAGGTTGCGCCGCGCACCGCGCAGCGTGACCGAATTGGTGGCCGCGTCGATGCTCACGACCGTGGCCGTGGTCTGAACCTCGCCGATCTGCAGCTGGGCGTTCGGCGCGCTTTCAGGCGCGGCATCGGATGCCGTCTGCGCAAGCAGCGGCGTCGACACGCCGAGGGCAAACACGAGAACAGCGCCGAGCAGCGGCGCGGAAGAACGATTGCGCGTGGACATGTGGCAACTCCTTTTCGTGGATCGTCAATGGCAAGAGAACGACGCGGCACCGCTCGCGCGGATCACACGCCGTTCATGCAGGCTTCTTCGGCAGCACAGCGCAGATAGTGGGCATACACGCGCTCGCGTTCCTCGTTCGCAAGCTGGCGTTTTTCGGCGAGCCGCAGCATCCGGTGCCGGTCCGCGCCGAGCGTCGCGTAATAGCGCTCGGCATGCAGGCGCTTGAAGCGCGTGTAGAAGTCCGGCCCGGGCAGGCCCGAATCGGTCGAGAGCAGCGACGCATAGTCGGCCTCGCTCGGCTCGCACAACGCGGCCGCGGCCGCCTCGAGCTTTTCGTAACGCTCGCGCAACGGCACGTCGCCCGCGAACAGGGCGTGAAACGCGCCATACGGCACGAGCGAGCGGCGGCTCGCGGCGCGGCGCAACAAACGACCTACTTTTTCATCGAGTTCTTTATTCATCCGCAGCGGCCAGAAAGCGGGCCGCCGCCCATGCCGCGCGTCGCTTGACGAAAAGCGCGCGCATTTGGCGGCCCGACAGGATTCAGGGACCCGTTTCGCTACGCGATACGTTGCGCGGCAAATCCGGCATTCTGCATTCGTTCATTCGAATCCAATCCGCATTCGAATCGATTCGAAATGTTTGCGAAAAACATTCTGCACAAAAAAATCAAATCACTCCCTGAAATTGCCCCGCTGACATCGTCACTCATGCCGGGCGGCGGTGATTTTTACCGGACAGCAGCCTGAAACGCTAACAAACATCTCCAGCCACCACTCCCGCGATTTAATCCATATTGAATAGAGTCGATCCGGCGAAATATCCGCCGAACGGTGAATTAATCATACAAAACAGCGCACAATGTTGCTTTTCAATGATTGAGCAAATAAGTCAGGTTATCTTGCTGCAATGGGAGCAAACTTCGCATTGCGGGATCAATGCGAAATGCCAGCCCCCATTGTTGAGCAACGCGAACCGGTTGTTTTTTCCCATTAGTTCAGGATTATCCACAAGTCAAGCAGACTATTTTTCCGCTAGCTATACACATTCCCTACAAAAACAATTATTAATATCCGCTGCGGAACACCGAGGCGTTTCGCAACAAGCGCCCTTCACCGGGCGTCGATTTCGCCGTCCGTCATGGCTCTCGCGTCACCGCACCGGCGCCGGGGTTCATGGCAAGCGACAAGACCCGCTTGCAGGAAGGGTTACAGGAGCGGCACATCCGCAATGCCGCGTGTCCGGAATCTTTCGTCGACGAGTGAACACATGCTTACCCGAACCGAGAACCTGCCGAGCGTCGCGAGAAGAATGGCCGCCGGCCAGATGTTGATGGAAGGCGCGACCGTGAATAGCGTCGCCGACTCACTCCACCTCTCCGCCCAGACGGTGAGGCGCTACAAGTCCATCGTCGAGGACGGCGGACTGGCCGCGCTCCAGCAGATGAGCGTGGGCGGCCGTCCCTCTGTGCTCGATCAGGCCGCGCTAGGCTGGATCGCGAGCGCCCTGCACGGCTCCGCTCGAGAGCATGGCTTCGCGAGCGATGCGTGGACCAACAGCCGCGTGCGCGAGTTGATCGGCCGGCAGTTCGGCGTGCACTATTCGCGCGTCTATACGTGGCAGATCGTCTCGAACCTGGGCCTCGGCCACCGGCTGTCGAAATCCGCGCGCTGAGCGGCATGGAGGGCGTCGCGCGCCGCACGAGATGCCGGCGCGCTTCAGCCCCGGGTTGCGGGCGCATCACGGCCTCGGGTTCCGGCCTCGGAATCCACCAGCGGCTGCGCTCCCTCTCCCGTCCATTGCTGCGACCGGACCTGGTTGCGGCCGGCTTCCTTGGCCTCATACAGCAGGCGGTCGGCGGCGGCCAGCAGCTTCGCGCTGCTGCCGCCCTCCGGCGGATTGCAGCTCGCACACCCCGCGCTCACCGTCACGCACCCATGGTGCGTACCACTTAGCGTGAGATTGTCCGACTCGATGCGTTTGCGGATCTTCTCCGCAACGCGCGTTGCGGCGTCGAGCGCCGTGCCCGGCAGCACCACTGCGAACTCTTCGCCGCCAAAGCGCGCGGCGAGGTCGGTTGCGCGCCGCGACCCCGAAGCGATGCGCCCGGCCACGAAGGCCAGCACCTCGTCGCCGGCGGCGTGCCCGTAGGTGTCGTTGAAGAGCTTGAAGTGGTCGATATCGAAGAACAGCACGGAAAGCGGCGTGCGCTCGCGCACCGCGTGATGCCATTCCGCCGCGAGACGGCTGTCGAGCGCGCGCCGATTCGCAAGACCCGTGAGCGGGTCGGTAACCGCCAGGCGCATGAGTTCGCCCTCGGCCACCACCTTGTCGCGCAGCGCGAACGCAAGCACCCATGACACGGCGACCCACGCGCCGCCGAACACCGTGGTCACCACCAGCGCGATATAGCTGCGCCGCCTCCAGCCGGCGAGCACGTCGTCCACGGCGGGCGCCACAACGACGATGAACGGCGAGTCGCCTACGTGCGCAAACGTGTAGATGCGCTCCACGCCGTCGAGCGCCGAGCGCAGCGTATCGCTGCCGGCGCCGCGACGGGAAAAGACCGCGAAATTCGGCAGGTCCGCATAGTTCGATCCGGCGCCGCCCAGCGACGGCGGCTGACTCGCGAGCACCGTGCCGTCGCGCATCAATATGAAGAGGTGACCGCCCGGCCCCAGATTGATGCGCTCCAGAAGGTGCTGAAAGTAGTCGAGACGCACCCCGAGCAGCGCGACGCCCGCGAACGAGCCGTCGGGCGCATTGATGCGGCGGGTGAGGCCGAGGGTGAGCACGCCGCCGCGCAGGCGCGAATGGTACGGCTTCGAAAAGAACAGGCCAGCTTGCGGGTCGCGCTGCTGCGCAATGAAGTAATCGCGATCGGCAAACGAAATGCCGGCTTCCGAAGCATTCAGGGCGTTGCTGCGCGCGGCCTTCACATGGCCCGTGGCGTCGATCACATAAGCGCCGCCCAGCCTCGACGCCGCCGTCGCGCGGTCGAACAGCACGCGCTGGCGCAGCGCCTCGGGCAAATTCCAGGTTTGCGCCTGCTGCGCGGCCGTGACCACGGCCTGCAGCGACAGGTCGTAAATCTCGACGTTGCGGGCGATGTCGTTGCTGATGAGTTGCACGAGATTGTGCGAATTCTCCTGCGCGTGGCGCAGTTCTTCGGCGCGGCCCTCGTAGAGCGCCGCGTAGGTCAGGATCGCCATCGCCGTCGCGATGAGCGTGCCGGATAACCCTGCGAAAAAGGGATAGTTGCCGATCAGGCGTGTCGCCGCCTTCGCCCGAACGACGGCCCAGCGGCGCACCCGCAGGCGCAACGAAAGAACCCGCTTTTGCATCAACGCAATCCTCTTACCGATGGCGCGTGTGGACAGGGCGCCGATCCATCGGACATGCGTCGGGCATGGCTGGCACAAAACCGTCATCAAACGGACACCTGGGCGGTTCAGGATCGAAGGCGAAACCTCTGCCCCCTCCCTCCCCCAGGAGCCCGCCCGCCATGCCAGAATTTTCCCTGTCACCGCAACCGGGCACTGCCCCCGCGCGAGGGCGCAATGTCAGCCTGCTCGCATTTCTCATTGTCATCGCCATCGGCGCCGTGTACGTGGGGATGCATCTCGCCGACGACCTCTCGCCGGTGCGCGAAAGCTCGGCGATGCCCTGGGTACTGCTCGGCATCGCGCTGATCATCGCGCTCGGCTTCGAGTTCGTGAACGGCTTCCACGATACCGCGAATGCGGTCGCAACCGTCATCTATACGCACTCGCTTTCACCCAATATCGCGGTGATCTGGTCGGGCGCCTGGAATTTTCTCGGCGTGCTCACCTCCACCGGCGCGGTGGCCTTCGGCATCCTGCAGCTGCTGCCCGTCGAACTGATCCTGCAGGTGGGCAGCAGCGCGGGCTTCGCCATGGTGTTCGCGCTGCTCATTGCCGCGATCATCTGGAACCTCGGCACGTGGTACTTCGGCCTGCCTTCGTCGAGCTCGCATACGCTGATCGGCTCGATCATCGGCGTGGGTCTCATGAACCAGCTCATGCACGGCGCCAACGGCACGAGCGGCGTGGACTGGAGCCAGGCGCTCGGCGTGGGCAAGTCGCTGCTCTTTTCGCCGATCGTCGGCTTCTTGCTGGCGGGCCTCCTGCTGCTCATCCTGAAGGCGGTCGTGCGCGTGCCCGAGCTCTACTCCGAGCCGAAGGGCAAGGAGCCGCCGCCGTTCTGGATCCGCTCGCTGCTCATTCTCACCTGCACGGGCGTGTCGTTCGCGCACGGCTCCAACGACGGCCAGAAGGGCATGGGCCTCATCATGCTGATCCTGATCGGCACGGTGCCCACCGCCTACGCGCTGAACCGCGCCGTGACGGCCGAGCAAACGCAGACCTTCATCGCCGTCGCACACGACGCCACGCGCGCGCTCGAACGCTACACGAACGGCGTGGCCGCGCCCGCCGTGCCGCGCGCCGAAGTCGAGCGCTTCATCGGCAGCCGTACGATCTCGAGCACGACGGTGCCCGCGCTCGCCGCGCTGTCGAACCAGGTGGCCGACCAGGTGCACGGCTATGGCTCGCTCGCGGCGGTGCCGCAATCGGTCGTCGATAACGTGCGCAACAACATGTACGTGATTTCCGAAGCGATCCGCCTGCTCGACAAACAGAAGGCCGTGGCCTTTTCTGCCGACGACGCGAAGGCCATCAACAACTTCCGCAGCCAGATCGACCACGCGACGAAATTCATCCCGACGTGGGTGAAAGTGGCCGTGGCGATCGCGCTGGGTCTCGGCACGATGGTGGGCTGGAAGCGCATCGTGGTCACAGTGGGCGAGCGTATCGGCAAGCAGCACCTGAGCTACGGCCAGGGCGGCTGCGCGGAAGTCGTGGCGATGGTGACGATCGGCGCGGCCGACGTGTACGGCCTGCCGGTCTCGACCACGCACGTGCTCTCCTCGGGCGTGGCGGGCACGATGGCCGCAAACGGCTCGGGCCTGCAATGGAACACCGTGCGCAGCCTCGTGATGGCGTGGGTGCTCACGCTGCCCGCATCGATCGTGCTGGCGGGCGCGCTTTACTGGGTGTTCAAGCACCTGTTCTGAGTGCGAACGGACATGAAAAAGCCGGGCTCCCCTTGGGGAGTCCGGCTTTTTTTCATCGAATGCCTGAATTCAGACGATCGAGATGATCAGCGTCTTGCCGCACGCCTGCGCATATTTGCGCAATGTGTCGATCGAAGGCGAGTGCTCGCCTGATGCCAATGCGCGTTCGAGACGTGTGATTGCCGGCGCTTTCGTACCCATGCGCTCGGCGACCTGTGCCTGGCTCAATCCTGCTTTATGGCGGGCAGCCAGCATCTGGTCGAGCAGCGCAAATTCTTCGCGATTCAACCGGTCGTATTCCGCCCGCGCCTCGGGATCAGCGAGGACTCGCTCGCGCATTTCCCTAAAGGTTCCCACTTTTTACCTCCTGGTGCCGCTTGCACGCAATTTCCGGTTCCTTGTGCTGCGTCTTCTTCACATAGCAATGAAGCATCACGACACGACGATCCACCATTGCGCAGTAGAACACCCTTGCAAGACCTTCCGCCGCTTTGAGGCGGAGTTCGAACAAGCCGTCACCCATCGCTTTGGTGTGCGGCTCTCCAAGGTTCGGACCGTGTTGCTCCATGCGCTCGGCAAGCGCCACGAAGCGCACCGCGAGCATTTTCGGCAGCGCATAGATGCTGCGTTCGACGCGCTCACTGTAAAAGTCGAGCCGGCATCCCATGGCGAAGTAACAAATATGTTACTTCGCCATGGGCACCCCAAAATCGTCGCGTTTGCTTTCGATCAGGCCAAAAGCGGGCAACCCGTCAATAAATCTCCGGAATGATCATTTGCTCTGCGACCGGCTGGCGAATGTAATCCGGATGATGCACGCGCGCCGGCAGCGTGACTTGCGGATGCTCGATCTCGTGATACGGCACCTGGCTCAGCAAGTGGTGGATGCAGTTCAGGCGCGCGCGCTTCTTGTCCACGCCCTGCACCACCCACCACGGCGCCTCGGGAATGTGCGAGCGCTGCAGCATCACTTCTTTCACGTGCGTATAGGCCTCCCAGCGGCGGCGGCTTTCGAGGTCCATCGGCGAGAGCTTCCACTGCTTGAGTGGATCGTCGATACGGCTCTGGAAGCGCACTTCCTGCTCGTCGTCGGTAATCGAGAACCAGTACTTGACGATCTGGATGCCGCTCCTCACGAGCATCTTTTCGAATTCCGGCACCGAGCGGAAGAATTCTTCGTATTCGTCGTCGGTGCAGAAGTTCATCACGCGCTCCACGCCCGCGCGGTTGTACCAGCTGCGGTCGAACAGCACCATCTCGCCGCCCGCCGGCAAATGCTGCACGTAGCGCTGGAAATACCATTGCGTGCGCTCGCGGTTGTTCGGCGCGGGCAGCGCGGCCACACGACACATGCGCGGGTTCAGGCGCTGCGTGATGCGCTTGATGACGCCCCCCTTGCCCGCTGCGTCACGCCCTTCGAAGATCACGACGAGCCGGTGCCCCGTGCTCACGATCCAGTCCTGCAGCTTGACGAGCTCGCCCTGCAGCCGGATCAGCTCGCGGAAATAGACGCGTCGCAGCGCGCGCGCCTCGTCGCTGATCTGCAGGCCGCTTTCCTGCAACCGGTCGTCGACCTCCATTTCGAGCTCTTCGTCGTAGGCGTCGATGAGTTCCTCATCCAGACGGCGGCGGCGGTGCCGTTCGGCCTCCTGCTGCTGCGCATCCTGTTGTTCGGCGTCCATCGTGCGGTCGAATTCATTCATGGCGACTCTCTCCTTGGTCGATATGCTGGCAACTCGCGCCACTATCGGCGCAGCGAGTGTCACGAATATTTCAAATGCATTGGGCCGGCTCAGGGGAGCGGCCGGGCGAAGCTCAACTCATGGCCGTCCGGATCGACGAGATGGAAATAGCGCTCGCCCCACGGCGCGTCGCGCGGTGCGAATTCGGGCTTCGCGCCGGCCGCCAGCGCGCGGGCGTAGAAGGCGTCCACGTCGGCGACGTAGAGAATCACGCGCCCCCAGCCGTTCACCGCGCCGTGCGGCCCCTCGAGCAGATTCAGATAGCAAACGCCCGCCGCACCGCCGCCCAGCTCGAACGACGCGAAGCCCGGTATTACGGCTCCGGCTTTCTGCACGAAGCCGAGCGCCTCGTAAAACGGCACCGACCGCGCGATATCGCTGACGGTCAGCGTCACGGCGCTCAACGCCACGATTTGCGCGGCACTCTCGTTCATCGGCTCCTCCTGCTCTGGTGGCCAGGCACCGCGTGAGACCCGCACTGCGGCCCGTCGACCCAATCAGTCGACTTTAGCAGCGTTCGCCCGCCGTGCGCGAGCCGTTGGCTTTTGCTCTGCGCCGCCCGGCGCCTTGCGAGTGGTCTTGCGCAGCGTCTTGCCGGCCTGCGCGGTGCGCACGGCTCCGTCACTGGTTGGACCACTTTCCGGCCAGCCGATCTCCTCTCCCACCCGCGTGCGCACGAAGTCGATATGCGTCTGCATGGCCGTGCGCGCCTCCTCGGGACGCCGCGCGACGATCGCATCGCAAAGCGTTCGATGCTGCAGCAGCAATTGGTCCGGCGCGTCCTCGTTCTGCACGCGCAGCCCCGTGCCGTTGATCGTGATGTGCTCGCGCAGCACGCCCAGCACGCTCGTGTGCAGATGCAGGAACATCGCGTTGTGGGAAGCCTGCGCGATCACTTCGTGCAGCTTCGCGTCGGTGTCGGCCTCGGCGGCCTTGTCGTCCACTTCGCGCGTGCGCTCCAGTTCCTGCAGCAGCGCGCGAATGCGCGCGATGTCCTCGTCGCTCGCGCGCAGCGCCGCAAAATACGCGGTCGCGCCTTCCAGCACGCGGCGAAACTCGAGGATGTCTTCGCGCAAGGCCGGATGATCGGCCACGAGTTGCCCCCAGGGCGACGCAAAGCCCGTGCGCAGCTGGTCGGTCACGAACACGCCCGCTCCCGGCCTGCTTTGCACGAGGCCGCGCGCGGCCAGGCGCTGGATCGCCTCGCGCACCGTGTTGCGCGCCACGTCGTACTCCAGCGCGAGCACCCGCTCGGAGGGCAGCTTCGCTCCTGCGCGCCACGTGCCGTCGAGCAGCGCCGTCTCCATGCGGCGCATCACGGTTTCCACACGCCCGCGCGTACCCGCCCTGTCCCTGATTGCCATCCTCGTGCCACCCCCGTGCCATCCCGAGTCTCGTTGTCGCTTGCGGCGGGTGGTCCAACCAGTTTGAACCACTCGCCAGAAGCGGGAATTATGCGCCCAAACCCGCGCTTGTCTTCAACCTTCACGGCCCCCCTGGCCCGCGAGGGCAGATCGCGAAAGCGCGCAAAGACACCGAGCGAGACATGAAGCCACGGCAATACCCCACCGAGCGCCCCACCGACGTCTATCTGTTCGCCACCTGCCTCGTCGACCTGTTCGTGCCGCAAGCCGGTCTCGACGCGGTCAAGCTGCTCGAACGCGAGGGCCTCACGGTCCATTTCCCGCGCAGCCAGAGTTGCTGCGGCCAGCCCGCGTACAGCAGCGGCAACCCGCGCCAGGCGCGCGAGGTCGCGCTCGCGCAGCTGGGTCTCTTCGAAAAGCCGTGGCCCGTGATCGTGCCTTCGGGCTCATGCGCGGGCATGATGCGCCACCACTGGCCCGCGCTGTTCGACGACGACGCCGCGAACGCCGCGCGCGCTCACGAACTCTCGGAGCGTGTGTACGAACTCACGGAATTCCTCGCGCGCGTGCTGAACGTCGATTTCAACGCGTATGGCGCGAAGGGCTCCGTCCAGCAGTCCGAAGAGCGCGTCGTGCTGCATACCTCATGCGGCGCGCGGCGCGAGATGGGCACGCGCGTGCACGGCGTTGAAGTCATCGATGCGCTGCCGTGCGTCACGCGCATCGACCACGAGCGCGAATCGGAATGCTGCGGCTTTGGCGGCACGTTCTCGCTCAAGCACCCCGACATTTCCGGCGCGATGGTCGCCGACAAGATCGCCTCGGCCTGCGCCACGGGCTGCGAGCGCCTCGTTTCCGCCGACTGCGGCTGCCTGCTCAACATCGGCCACGCGGCGGCGCACAAGGGCGCGCCGCTCGCCGTGGAGCACCTGGCCTCCTTCCTCTGGCGCCGCACCGGCGGGGAGGCCGCATGAGCGTCGATTCGATGAGCGCGCGTGCGCGCATGCTGCAACGCCTGCGCGCCCATGCACCCGCCGCGCCCGCCACGTCGGTCGAAGCGCTCGGTGCACGCATCGACGCGCATTTCGCGGAGCGCCGCGCACACGCGCCGCTTGCGCTGAACGAACGCGTCGCGCAGTTCCAGCGCATGCTCGAGGCCGCGCACGCCGAGGTGATCTGCGCGAGCGCCGCCACCTGGGCCACCGATCTCGCCGGGCGCCTGGCAGCTGCCGGCGTGCGCAGCCTGCTGCTCGACACCACATGCGCCGAAGGGCAAGCGCTCACGGCAGCGCTCCCGCCTGCCGTGCAGGCGCGCAGCTATGCGCAGCCGATCGAGCAATGGAAGAGCGAACTCTTCGACACCATCGACGCGGGCTTCACGGTCGCGCGCTCAGGCCTCGCGGCGACGGGCACGCTCGTAGTCGTGCCCGACGCGAACGCGCCGCGCACGGTCTCGCTCGTGCCGCCTTTGCACGTCGCGCTGATCCACACGCGCACGCTGCATGCGGACCTGCACGCCGCTGTGGCGGCCGAACGCTGGAGCGGCGGCATGCCCACCAATCTCGTGATGATTTCGGGGCCTTCGAAGACCTCGGACATTCAGCAGACCACCGCTTATGGCGCGCACGGCCCGCGCGCGCTGTGGGTCGTCGTCGTAACGGATGAGGATCACGCAACGTGTGCGCAGCACGGAGCCGCCCAATGAGCACGAACACGCAAACGCCCCAGGAAAACACGCTGCATTTCGTCCCGACCGCGCAATTCCGCCAGCGTGCACGCACGGCGCTCGACGACCCGCAGTTGCGCAAGAGCTTTCGCGGTGCGATGGACTTCCTGCAAGGCAAGCGCGCCGCACAGTTTCCTGAAGCGGACGAACTCGAAGCCCTGCGCGACCTCGGCGAAGCCGTGCGCCAGCACGCGCTTGCGCGCCTGCCGGAATTGCTCGAGCAACTGGAAACGACACTGCGCGCGAACGGCATTCAGGTGCATTGGGCCGAGACCGCCGACGAAGCCAACCGCATCGTCCACGGCATCGCGCAGCGGCACGCAGCCACGCGCGTGATCAAGGGCAAGTCGATGGCGAGCGAGGAAATCGAGCTCAACCATTACCTCGCAGCGCGCGGAGTCGACTGCATCGAATCGGACATGGGCGAGTACATCGTGCAGCTCGCGGGCGAAAAGCCCTCGCACATCGTCATGCCCGCGATCCACAAAACGAAGGGCGATATCGGGCACCTGTTCGAAGAACACATTCCCGATACGCCCTTTACGGAAGACGTGGACACACTCATTCAAACGGGCCGCCGCGCGCTGCGCCGTGCCTTCGTGGATGCGCAGATCGGCCTCTCCGGCGTGAACTTCGCCGCCGCCGACACGGGCACGCTCTGGCTCGTGGAAAACGAAGGCAACGGCCGCCTTTCCACCACGGTGCCCGACGTGCATATCGCGATCATGGGCATGGAGAAGGTGGTGGCGAAGCTCGAGCACATCGTGCCGCTTTCGAGCCTGCTTACGCGCTCGGCCACGGGCCAGCCAATCACGACGTATTTCAACCTGATCAGCAGCCCGCGCCGCGAAGGCGAGAAAGACGGGCCGCGCGAAGTGCATCTCGTGCTGCTCGACAATGGCCGCAGCCAGGCTTACGCCGACGAGCAATTGCGCGCCACGTTGCAATGCATTCGTTGCGGCGCGTGCATGAATCACTGCCCGGTGTACACGCGCATTGGCGGGCATGCGTATGGCACGACGTACCCGGGGCCGATCGGCAAGATCATTTCGCCGCATCTGCTCGGGCTCGACGCGACCGCCGAGTTGCCCACGGCTTCGAGCCTGTGCGGCGCGTGCGGCGAAGTCTGCCCGGTGCGCATTCCGATTCCGCAACTGCTCGTGCGCCTGCGCACCGAAGCGAACCGCGACCCCGAGGAAAGCGTCGCGCATCCTCTGCGCGGCCAGGGCGCGAATCACAGCAGAAGCGAGCAATTCATCTGGCGCTTCTGGAGCGGCGCATTCGCGCATCCGCGCGCATACCGCGCGCTGCGCTGGGCCGTGACGCGCCTGCGGGGCCTCGCCCCCACACAGCAGATGGGCTGGACGCAGCATCGCACGCCGCTCAAGCCCGCGCCACGCAGCCTGCACGACCTGCTGCGCGAACGCGATCAGCCGCAATAGCGTTCATGTCGTCAGGCATGCGAAATAAATCGTAAATGCGCGCCTGACGAACTGACATATGTTTTTTACCCGTATCGTCGGAGGAGACCGTAGTGCAACCCTGGTATCAGATCTACACACCGCTTGGCAGTTTGTGGCTATCCGCGTTCGTCGCCGCCATTCCCATTCTGTTTTTCTTCGTCGCGCTCGCGGGCCTGCGCATGAAGGGCCATGTCGCCGCCGCGATCACCCTGCTGCTCGCGCTCGCCGTGGCAATCTTCGAGTACGGCATGCCCGTGCGCCAGGCGCTCATTTCCGCGGGCTTTGGCTTCGCCTACGGCATCTGGCCGATCGCGTGGATCATCGTCACCGCGGTGTTCCTCTACAAGATCGTCGTGAAGACGGGGCAATTCGAAATCATCCGCGCCTCGGTGCTCTCGATCACCGACGACCAGCGCCTGCAACTGCTGCTGATCGGCTTCTCGTTCGGCGCGTTCCTGGAAGGCGCGGCGGGTTTCGGCGCGCCGGTGGCGATCACCTCGGCGCTGCTCGTCGGCCTCGGTTTCGAGCCGCTCTACGCCGCCGGTCTGTGCCTCATCGCCAATACCGCGCCGGTCGCGTTCGGCGCGATGGGCATTCCCATCATCGTCGCGGGCCAGGTCACGGGCATCGATCCGTTCCTGATCGGCGCAATGGCTGGCCGCCAGCTGCCGTTGCTTTCGCTCTTCGTGCCGTTCTGGCTCGTCTTCATCATGGACGGCAAGCGCGGCGTGAAGGAAACGTGGCCCGCCGCGCTCGTGGCCGGCGGCAGCTTCGCTGTGACGCAGTACTTCACGTCGAACCACATCGGGCCTGAGCTGCCGGACATCACCTCGGCGCTCGTGAGCCTCGTTGCGCTCGCCGCGTTTCTCAACGTGTGGCAGCCGCGCCGGGCTGCACAAGGCACGAGCGTGAAGGTGAGCGGCGGTGCGGCTGCGCTGGGCGGTTTTGGCGGCGGCGCAGGCGGTTCGCGCGCGGCCGCTTCGGGCCGCCAGGCTTCGCCGTACAGCATCGCGCAAACCGTGCGCGCGTGGTCGCCGTTCATTCTGCTCACGGCCATCGTGACCGTGTGGAGCGTCAAGCCGTTCAAGGCGCTCTTCGCAGCGAAGGGTCCGCTCGCGGGCACGATTCTGAGCCTGCACGTGCCGGGTCTCGATCAACTCGTCGTGCGCACGGCGCCGATCGTCGCTACGCCCAAGCCCTATGAAGCCGTATTCAAGCTCGACTGGCTCTCTGCCGTGGGCACCGCGATCATGATCACGGCGATCCTCTCCGTGATCCTGCTGCGCATGAAGCCGCGCGCCGCCGTGGCCGCTTTCTTCGAAACGCTCGGCGAACTGCGCCGCCCCGTGCTTTCCATCGGCCTCGTGCTCGCCTTCGCGTTCGTCGCGAACTACTCGGGTATGTCGTCCACGCTCGCCCTCGCGCTTGCGGGCACCGGCGCCGCGTTCCCGTTCTTCTCGCCGTTCCTCGGCTGGCTCGGCGTGTTTCTCACGGGCTCCGATACCTCGTCGAACGCGCTGTTCTGCTCGCTGCAGCACACCACGGCGCATCAGATCAACGTGTCGGACACGCTGCTCGTCGCGGCCAACACCTCGGGCGGCGTAAGCGGCAAGATGATCTCGCCGCAGTCGATCGCGGTGGCTTGCGCGGCAACGGGTCTTGTGGGCAAGGAGTCGTCGCTGTTTCGCTTCACCGTGCGTCACAGCCTGTTCTTCGCGGCTGTGGTGGGCGTGGTGACGCTGATTCAGGCTTATGTGCTGACGGGCATGATTCCGCAATGACGATGTAAGCGCCGTCATGAAATCACGAAGGCCGTTTTCCGCCGCGCGCGGGCAACGGCCTTCTTTGCATCCGGCGTGAAAAGCGCTGGCTTTAAGCGACTTTTAAGCCGCCCTGCCTACCCTCGATCCGTCCGGCACACGCGACACGCGTGCCGGCATCCGGTCAACGAATCGATGGAGGTGGAAAATGAAAGCACGCTCAACTCCGTGGATCGGCGCGGCGCTCGCGCTCGCTGTGGTGTTCGGCGCGCCGGGTGCGTGGGCGGCAACCCCGGCAACAGACAATGCGGACATCACGACTGCAACGGCGGGCATGCTGCCGCCCGCCCAGCACAGCGGCGAGATTGCGTATCTGTCCGGCGGCGTCGGCAGCGACCAGTCGGCGGCGTTCAAAGCCGCGATGCATCGCTATCCGCTCTCGCTCGAATTCGCGCGGCAATCCGCCGACGGCAATGAATATCTCGCGGACGTCCCCGTAAAGATCGCCGACATGCACGGCACACCGCTCCTTTCCACGCGCACGCGCGGCCCGTTCATGCTCGTTTCGATTCCGGACGGCCGCTATGTGATCACCGCGAGCCATGGCGGCAACACGGAGCGGCGTACGGTGGACATCGGCAAGGCGACACGCGCTCACGAGACCTTCGTCTGGCCGATGTGAAGATCATTGACGAGCCCTCCAGTCAGAGGCGCTAACGCACATGTCTTTCGCATGACACCCTGCGGGTGCATTCATGCCACATGAATGAACTCCGTCCCCGTTTGCGGCTATGATCGTGAACTGCGGCGCGCCGGCCCGGCGCCCAGCCGGATTCACGGGGGAGTGTCGAATGGCAATGGGGTGGCTCGTCGTCTTACCGTTCGTCGCCGCGGCGCTCGTCGCGTTCGCGGGGCGTCACGCGCCCGCCTCCGGCACCTGGATTGCATTCGCGGCCGCGCTCTTCGGTCTCGGGGTGCTGGGCAGCGAACGCGTAGGCATGGCCACCCATGGCGTGCTGCACTGGCAAGCCGACTGGATCCCGCAGATCGGCCTTTCGTTCGCGCTGCGTCTGGACGGCCTCTCGTTCATGTTCGCGCTGCTGGTGCTCGCGATCGGCCTGCTCGTTTTCGTCTACGCGCGCTACTACCTCGCCGGCAGCGAGTCGCTGCCGCGCCTTTACGCGCTGCTGCTGCTTTTCATGGGCGCGATGCTCGGCGTCGTGCTATCGGACAACCTGCTGCTGCTCGTGATCTTCTGGGAACTCACGAGCATCGTGTCGTTCCTGCTGATCGGCTTCTGGCCTTCACGCCCCGAAGCGCGGCGCGGGGCGCGCATGGCGCTCACCATCACGGGCGCGGGCGGCCTCGCGCTACTGGCCGCCGTACTGCTGCTCGGCCACGTTTGCGGCAGCTATGACCTCGACGTCGTGCTCGCGCATGCGGGCTTCGTGCAGCGCGATCCGCTGTATCCCGCCATTCTCCTGCTCATTCTTTTCGCGGCCTGCACGAAGTCGGCGCAGTTCCCGTTTCACTTCTGGCTGCCGCATGCCATGTCGGCGCCCACGCCGGTTTCGGCGTACCTGCATTCGGCGACGATGGTGAAGGCCGGCATCTTCCTTATCGCGCGCTTTTACCCCGTGCTCGAAGGCACTGGCTGGTTCTTCTACGTGACGAGCCTGATCGGCCTCGTCACGCTCACGGGCGGCGCGGCCATGGCGCTCGTGCAGCGCGATCTCAAGGGGCTGCTCGCGTATTCCACCATCAGCCATCTCGGACTCATCGTGCTGCTGTTCGGCCTCGACACGCAGCTCTCCACCGTCGCCGCGCTCTTTCACACCTTCAACCACGCGGTCTTCAAGGCCTCGCTCTTCATGGCCGCGGGCATCATCGACCATGAAACGGGCACGCGCGATCTCGGCCGTCTGCGCGGCCTGCGCCGCTTCATGCCGCATACCGCCGCGCTAGCCGCCGTGGCGTCGCTCGCCATGGCGGGCGTGCCGCTCCTCAACGGCTTCCTCTCGAAGGAAATGTTCTTTGGCGAAACGCTCGCGCAAGGACTGCTCGGCGACTTCAACTGGATCATTCCCGCGCTCGCCGTCATTGCGGCGGGGCTCTCGGTGGCGTACTCGCTGCGCTTCGTGTGGGGCGTGTTCTTCGACGGCGAAACGCCGCACGACCTGCCGCACTACCCGCCGCACGAGCCGCCGCGCTTCATGAAGCTGCCTGTCGAGATTCTCGTCGTGATCTGTCTGCTCGTGGGGCTCGTGCCGGAGCAGACCATTGGCAAGATGCTCGAATCGGCGGCTTGGTTCGCACTGGGCGGCGTCGTGCCCACTTACAGCCTGAGCTTGTGGCACGGCATCAATCTGCCGCTGCTGATGAGCTGCGTGTCGTTCGTGGGCGGCGCCCTGCTGTTCTTCTATCGCCGCGACGCGTTCCGCCACCATCGTTCGGTGCTCTCCGAAATGAACGCGAGCGAAGGCTTCGACCGTTTCGTGCAGCAGCTCGAAAAGGCCGCGGGTTACGTGGTGAATCTCTTTGAAACGCGTTCGCTGCCGTCGTATCTCGCGTGGATGGTTGCGGCAATGCTGATCGTGCCCGGCGCGGCGCTGCTCGCCCTGCCGGCGCTCGACGGCGCGTACCGCTCGGCGCCACTCGACGCGATGACGCTCGTCGGCCTCGTGCTGATGGCGCTGATGGCGGTGGGTGTCGTGCTCGTACGCGCCAATACGCTCTATGCACTCGTGATGCTGAGCACGTGCGGCTTGCTCGTCACGCTCGCGTTCGTGCGTTTTTCCGCGCCGGACCTCGCGCTCACGCAAATCTCCGTGGAAGTGGTCACGGTGCTGCTGCTCGTGCTCGCCATCTACTTTCTGCCGGTCGTGCAGCGCGCGGAACAGCCTCCGTTCACGCGGGCGCGCAATGCGGTGCTCGCACTCGCGGGCGGTGCGCTAATCGCTGGCGTGGCATACGCGGTGATGACGCGCGCACCGATCGACGGCATCGGCCAGTACTTTCTCGCGAATGCGCTACCGGGCAGCGGCGGCCACAACGTCGTGAACGTCATCCTCGTGGACTTCCGGGGCTTCGACACGATGGTCGAGATCAGCGTGCTCGTGGTCGCGGGGCTCGCCGTGAAGGCACTGCTGCGCGGCCTGCGCCTGAAGTCGCCCGACACGGGGCCGGGCGGCCTGCCGTGGTCGTCGCAATCGCATCCGTTGCTGCTGGCCATTCTTGCGCGCCTCATGTTGCCGCTCACCATCCTCGTCGCCGTATTCATCTTTTTGCGCGGACACAACTTGCCGGGCGGTGGCTTCATCGCCTCGCTCGTGATCTCCATTGCGCTTCTGCTGCAGTACGTGGCGAGCGGCGTGCTGTGGACCGAGTCGCGCATCCGCATCAACTATCGTGCGCTCGCGGGCTTCGGCATTCTCGTTGCGGCCACAACGGGCGTGGGCGCGATCGTGTTCGGCCAGCCCTTCCTCACCAGCGCGTTCGGCCATTTGCATGTGCCGCTGATCGGAGAAGTCGAATTGAGCACAGCCATGCTGTTCGACCTCGGCGTGCTTGGCGCAGTGGTCGGCACGACGCTCACGATCGTCTCGCACCTGGGCGTACGCGACAAGGACATGC
Source organism: Paraburkholderia sp. J11-2 (assembly GCF_905220185.1). NCBI lineage: Bacteria > Pseudomonadati > Pseudomonadota > Betaproteobacteria > Burkholderiales > Burkholderiaceae > Paraburkholderia > Paraburkholderia sp. J11-2. The sequence goes on from NZ_CAJMYY010000032.1 coordinate 86,471, forward strand.
AATCCGTGGAGAAAAGCTGATGGAAGCCGCCTTCGCCATTACGCTCGGCGTACTCTGCGCGAGCGGCATCTACCTGCTGCTGTGCGCGCGCGTGCTGCCGGTGATCCTCGGCATCACGCTGTTCTCGTACGCGATCAACCTGTTCCTGCTCGGCATGGGGCGGCTCTCCGCCGGCAGGCCGCCCGTGATCGTACCGGGCGCCCAGTATGCGGACCCCGTGCCGCAGGCGCTCGTGCTCACCGCCATTGTGATCGGCTTCGCCATGACGGCCTTCACGGTCGTGCTCGCGCTGCGCGCGCTCGCGATAGACGGCACCGACCATGTCGACGGCGACAAGGCGCACCGCAAGGGCCTGGAGATGCGCAGCGAATGAACCACGCTCTCATTCTCCCTATCCTCATTCCGCTTTTTGCGGCCGGTGCGATCGTCGCGCTGCCGCTGCGCGCGAAACGCCTGCAGCGCGCGATCAACGTGATCGCTACACTCGCGCTGCTGCCAATCGCGGTGGCGCTCGCCGAATTCGCGGCGCAGGGGCAGATTGCGAGCTATGCGCTCGGTGCGTGGCCCGCGCCGTTCGGCATCGTGCTGCAGATCGACCGGCTCGGCGCGCTCATGCTCGTGCTGACCGCGCTGCTCGCGTGCTGCTGCCTGCTCGGCACCACGAGCGCCGACGCCCGGCGCGGGCGCTACTATCGCGCGCTCGTGCAGTTCGAGCTGATGGGCCTGAACGGCGCGTTTCTCGCCGGCGATCTCTTCAACCTGTTCGTGTTCTTCGAACTGCTGCTGATCGCCTCGTACGCGCTGCTGCTGCACGGCGGCGGGCGCCGCCGCGTGCGCAACGGCCTGCACTACATGCTGCTGAACCTCGTGGGCTCGTCGTTCTTCCTGATTGCGCTGGGCGTGCTCTATGGCCTCACGGGCACCCTCAACATGGCCGACATGGGCGAGCGGCTCGCGCATCTGGACGCCGCGTCGCTGCCGCTCGCGCAGTTCGCGGGCGCAACGCTCATGCTCGTATTCGGCCTCAAGGCCGCCGTGTTCCCAATGTCGTTCTGGTTGCCACAGGCATATCGCAGCGCGATCGGTCCGGTGGCCGCGCTGTTCGCGATCATGACCAAGGTGGGCATCTACGCGATGCTTCGCTGCGACGCGCTCGTGTTCGGCGCGGCGGGCGGCGTGCTCGACGCGTTCCTGCATCAATGGGCGTGGTGGCTCGCCATTGCGACGATTATCTATGGCGCGCTCGGCGCGCTTGCGGTATCGAGCCTCAAGACCACGACAGGCTTTCTCGTGCTGGTCTCGGTCGGTCTGCTGATTGCCGCCGTCACGCTGCAAACCGTGCTCGCGTGGAGCGCGCTGCTTTACTACCTCATCAGCACGACGCTGTGTACGGGCGCCCTGTTCATGCTCGCCGATACACTGGAGTCCGAAACAACCGAATCCCCGACCGCGCCCGCTGCAGCCGAAACGCGCGAGCCCGCCTCGCTCGAATCGCTCGACGACGCCACCGCGCCCGCCATCACGCCCGAAGCGGACGGCGAGCCGGTTGCAACGCCTTCCACGGCCGCGCCCCCTGAAAGGCGTCCCGCGCCCTGGCCTTCGAACCTCGCTGGCGTGCTCTATCTCGCGGCAGCCGTGGGCGCGGTTGGACTACCGCCGCTCTCGGGCTTTCTCGGCAAGGCCATGGTGCTCGCCGCCACGCCGCTTTCGCAGGCTGTCGTGCTCTGGCCCGCCGTGCTGATCGCCGGACTGCTATCGATCGTCGCTTTGAGCCGCACGGGCACGCGTTTGCTGTGGGCGATACCCGCCGCCCGCGCCTACGACGGCGCGCCCGCCGCCGCGCCGCGCGGCAGCCGCTCCAAGCTCGCCGCGTGCGCGCTGTTGCTCGCGGGCGTCGTGGCCGCTACGGTGTTCGCGGGACCGCTCAAGCGGTATCTCGACGCCACCGCCGCGCAGTTGCTCGATCGCGAAGCCTACGTTCACGCGATCCTGCCCGCGCAAGCGCCGCAAACATCACAGGGCGGAGGAAGCTGACATGCTCAAGAGGCTCTTTCCGCACCCCTGGCTCACGATCGTGCTGCTCGTGTGCTGGGTATTGCTGATGAACGACGCAACGCCTGGCAACCTGCTGCTCGGCTTCGTACTCGGCACTGTGATCGCTTTCGCCGTGGGCGAAGGGCTGTGGCTCGCGCCCGTGCGCTTCGGCAAACCGTGGCTGCTCGTGCGGCTCCTCGGACACGTGCTCTACGACATCCTCGTGGCGAATCTCGAAGTCGCGCTGCTCGTGCTCGGCCCGATGAAACGCCTGCGCCCCGCCTTCATCGAAGTGCCGCTCGACAGCACCCACGAAATCGCGCTGGCGTCGCTCATCAGCATCGTCTCGCTGAGCCCCGGCACGCTGTGCGCCGAACTCTCCGACGACCGCACGCGCCTCGTCGTCCACGTGCTCGATCTCGAAGACGAGGCCGCGCTCGTCGCCCTGATCAAGTCCCGTTACGAAGCCCCGCTCATGGAGATCTTCGCATGCTAGCCATCGTCATTCCGGTGTCGTTCGCGATCCTCGGGCTCGCGTTCCTGCTCACGCTCGTGCGCCTCGTGCGCGGGCCTTCGCTGCCCGACCGCCTCGTCGCGCTCGACACGCTCAATATCAACGCGATCGCGCTGATCGTCGTCTACGGCATCATGCTGCGCTCGACGGTCTTCTTCGAAATCGCGCTGCTCATCGCGGTGATGGGGTTCGTGGCGACCGTTGCGTTCACGAAGTACCTGCAGCGCGGCGACATCATCGAATTGAACTAGGGCGACTTCGTCATGCAAACGGTTATCGAAGCCATTGTCTGTGTGGTGCTCCTGCTCGGCAGCGCGTTCACGCTGATCGGCGCAATCGGTCTCGCGCGCCTGCCTGACTTCTACATGCGCCTGCACGGGCCGACCAAATCGACCACGCTCGGCGTGGGCGGCGTCGTGCTCGCTTCCGTGGTCTACTTCAGCGTGCACAACAATTTCGCGAGCCTGCATGAAGTGCTGATACCTGCGTTCCTGTTTCTTACCGCGCCTATTAGCGCGCATATGCTCACGAAGGCAGGCATTCAGCAACGCGTAGCCGTTTCGTCCGCCACCCGCGGGCGGCCGGACGCCACCGTCAACCGAGCGCAAGACGCGAGCCCGGACAACAACGCCGCACAGGATTCCTGAATACAGGCGTGGACTTTTACGCCGGTAAAAGCCGCCATCGAACGTCGCACGCGGCGCGTGGGGCATGCTCAATGCAATATGCGCCTCTCACGCGTCCGCACCGCGCCCCGTCTTGCGTGCCTCGCCCAGCACATAATCGATGAAGGTGGACGCCGCCCGCGTGTGATGCCGGTTCGGCATGTAGAGCATGTACATGTGCGTGCCGAAAATGCTCAAGCGCCAGGCATCGAGCGACGTGACAGCAGCGCCCTGGCGAATGTCGTCGTGCATCACATAGTCGGGCACGATGCCCACGCCGAGTCCCGCCAGAATCGACTGCCGCAAAAATAGAAAGTTTTCCGAAATGATCGAAGGCTCGAGTAACACCTCGTGCCGGTCCTCGTTCAAATAGCCTGCCAGCCGCAATTGCCGCCCCACCACGGTTGCCGTGATGACGGGTGCGCGCGCCAGGTCTTCCAGCGTTTGCGGCATACCGTGCCTTTCGGCCCACTCCGTGCACGCGCACGCGATGTACTTCACCGGCCCCATGTCGCGCGCCACGAGGTTCTGCGGCGGCTCGTGCATCACGCGCACGGCGATATCCACTTCGTCGCGCAGCAGGTCTTCCACGCGATTTTCGAACATCACGTCGAGCACGATGCCGGGGTACATGCGCTTGAACTGAATGAGCCAGTCCGACATGACGAGCTGCCCGTAGCCGCTCGGCACCGAAAGCCGCACGCGCCCCTGCAGGCTCTGCCCGAGGGTGGAGACCGACTCGCGCGCAGCGAGCAGTGCGTTCTGGATCGAGCGGCCGTGCTCGTAAAGCTTCAGGCCGATTTCGGTCGGCTCGACACGGCGCGTGGTCCGGCGCACGAGCTGCAGGCCGATCGACTTCTCGAGGTGATTGAGGTGGTAGCTGACGTTCGCGCGGCTCATCTTGAGCCGGCGCGCCGCCTCGCTCAGATTGCCCGCGTCGAGAATCTCGACGAGCAGGGTCAGCGCGTTGACGTCCATGGCAACATTCACTGTCAAAGATATTTTGACAGTCTGTCAACGAGCGATGGGATTGTCAATTGCCCCTGACGCGCTGAGAATCGACGCGAACATGAAACATTGCCGCCCGGGCCACCAGCACGGCCCGCCAGTCCGGCCCTCATTATGGAGACAGCACCCCCATGGCATCCGATCCCGTGAACGCCTCCCCCGTTACTCACGAACTGCGCGGCAAGGTGCTGCTCGTCACCGTGGACAATCCGCCCGTGAACGCGCTGGGCGTGGACGTGCGCCGCGGCCTCGCCGCCGCCATCGAGCACGCCGAAGCGAACGACGCCGTGCAGGCTGTGCTGATCGTCGGCGCGGGGCGCAATTTCATCGCCGGCGCGGACATTCGCGAGTTCGGCAAGCCGCCGCAGCCGCCCGCGCTGCCCGACGTGTGCAACCGCATCGAGGCCTGCCACAAGCCGGTGATCGCCGCCATTCACGGCGCGGCGCTCGGCGGCGGCCTCGAAGTGGCGCTCGCGGCGCACTACCGCCTGGCCGTTGGCGGCGCGAAACTCGGCCTGCCCGAAGTGCAACTCGGCCTGCTGCCCGGCGCAGGCGGCACGCAGCGCACGCCGCGCCTGATCGGCGCGGAAGCCGCGCTTTCGCTCATGTTGAGCGGCCGTCACGCTAGCGCGCAGGAAGCGCACAAGCTCGGCCTCGTCGATCGCGTAGGCGCGAGCGACGACATTCTCGCCGAAGGCCTCGCCTACGCACAGGAACTGCTGGCTGGCCATGCGCACGTGCGCCGCACGCGCGACGCCCAGGCGCTCGCGGACCGCGCGCAAGCGCAAGCCGCAATCGATGCCGCGCGCGCCGACACCGCGAAGAAGTCGCGTGGTCTCTTCTCGCCGCTGAAGATCGTCGATTGCGTGCAGGCTGCGCTCGATCTTTCGTTCGACGAAGGCCTGCGCTTCGAGCGCAAGCAGTTCCTCGAATGCCTCGAAAGCCCGCAGCGCGCGGGCCTCGTGCACGCCTTCTTCGCCGAGCGCGAAGTGCAGAAAGCCCCTGAAACGAAGAGCGCGAAACCGCGCGCGATCGAAACCGTCGGCGTGATCGGCGGCGGCACGATGGGCGCGGGCATTGCCGTGGCCGTGCTCGACGCGGGCCTGCCCGTGACGATGATCGAACGCGACGACGCCTCGCTCGCTCGCGGCCGCGCACATGTGGAAAAGGTCTACGACGGCCTCATCGCCAAGGGCCGCATGAAGCCCGAAGCGAAAGAACAGATCCTCGCGCGCTTCAGCGGCAGCACCTCGTACGATGCGCTCGCGAACACCGATCTCGTGATCGAAGCCGTGTTCGAGGACATGGCCGTGAAGCAGGCCGTGTTCGCCGAACTCGACCGCGTGTGCAAACCCGGCGCCGTGCTCGCGACCAACACGTCGTATCTCGACATCGACGCCATTGCGGCCAGCATCAAGCGCCCGCAGGACGTGGTGGGCCTGCACTTCTTCTCGCCCGCCAACATCATGAAGCTGCTCGAAATCGTGGTGCCGAAGCAGGTCAGCGCCGACGTGGTCGCCACCGCATTCGAGCTGGCGAAGAAGCTGCGCAAGGTGCCGGTGCGCGCCGGCGTGTGCGACGGCTTCATCGGCAATCGCATTCTCGCGGTATTCCGCACGGCTGCGGACCATCTGATGGAAGACGGCGCCTCGCCGTATCAGATCGACAAGGCTGTACGCGACTTCGGCTTCCCGATGGGCCCGTACCAGGTCGTCGATCTCGCGGGCGGCGACATTGGCTGGGCCACGCGCAAGCGCCGCGCCGCCACGCGCGACCCGAAGGCGCGCTACGTGCAGATCGCCGACCGCATTTGCGAACGCGGCTGGTTCGGCCAGAAGACGGGCCGCGGCTTCTACCTCTACCCCGAAGGCGCACGCACGGGCACGCCCGACCCCGAAGTCGAATCCATCATCCGCACTGAGCGCGAGCGCGCCGGCATCGAGCCGCGCAGCTTCACCGACGAAGAGATCATGCGCCGCTACATGGCCGCGATGGTGAACGAAGGCGCGAACGTCGTGTTCGAGAAGATCGCGCTGCGCCCGCTCGACGTGGACGTCACGCTGCTCTACGGCTACGGCTTCCCGCGCTATCGCGGCGGCCCGATGAAGTACGCCGATACCGTGGGCCTCGCCAACGTGCTCGCCGATATCCGCACGTACGCAAAGGAAGATCCGCTGTTCTGGCGTCCTTCGCCGCTGCTCGTCGAACTCGTGGAGCGCGGTGAGAATTTCGCGAGCCTCAATCAAACGGTCTGAAGGAGCTTTCACACATGGACCTCAAATTCACCGCCGAAGAAGAGGCGTTTCGCGGCGAAGTGCTCGCGTTCCTGAAGGAGCGCCTGCCGCAGCGCGTCGCGAACAAGGTGAGCAACGGCCGCCACCTCACCCGCGACGACATGGCGCAATGGCACGCCATCCTGCACGAAAAAGGCTGGCTCGCGAATCACTGGCCGAAGGAATACGGCGGCCCCGGATGGAGCGCCGTGCAGAAGTTCATCTTCGAGAACGAATGTGCGATTGCCGGTGCGCCGCGCATCGTGCCGTTCGGCGTGAACATGCTCGGTCCCGTGCTCATCAAGTACGCGAGCGAGGCGCAAAAGCGCTACTGGCTGCCGCGCATTCTCGACGGCTCCGACTGGTGGTGCCAGGGCTACTCGGAACCGGGCGCGGGCTCGGACCTCGCCTCGCTGCGCACCACAGCGGTTCGCCACGGCGACCACTACGTGGTGAACGGGCAGAAGACGTGGACCACGCTCGGCCACTACGCGAACATGATCTTCTGCCTCGTGCGCACCGCAACCGACGTGCGCAAGCAGGAAGGCATCAGTTTCCTGCTGATCGACATGAACACGCCGGGCGTCGAAGTCCGCCCCATCGTCACGCTCGACGGTGAACATGAGGTGAACGAAGTGTTCTTCACCGACGTGCGCGTGCCCGTGGAAAATCTCGTCGGCGAAGAAAACAAGGGCTGGACCTACGCGAAATATCTGCTCACGTACGAACGCACGAACATCGCGGGCGTGGGCTTTTCGGTGGCGGCGCTCGCGCGTCTGAAGCGCGCCGCGCAGAAAGTCACGCGCAACGGCAGGCCGCTTGCCGACGATCCGCAGTTCGCCGCACGTCTTGCGAAAGTCGAGATCGATCTGGAAAACATGAAGACGACGAACCTGCGCGTGATCGCAGCCGTTGCGGGCGGCGGCGTGCCCGGTGCGGAAAGCTCGATGCTCAAGATTCGCGGCACCGAGATCCGCCAGGAGATTTCGTCGCTGCTGCGCCGCGCGATGGGGCCGTATGCGGCGCCGTTCGTCGAGGAAGCGCTCGAGGAAGGCTATGCGGGCGAGGCAATCGGCCCGGACGAAGCCGCCAGCGCTGCAGCGCAATACTTCAACAACCGCAAGCTGTCGATTTTCGGCGGCTCCAACGAAATTCAGAAGAACATCATCTCCAAGATGATTCTCGGTCTTTGAGAGGCACGCCATGGACTTCCAGCACACAGAAGACCGCCGCATGCTTGCGGATACGCTCAACCGCTTCACTACGGAGCAATACGGCTTCACTACGCGCGATACAATCGCGCGCTCCACGGAAGGCTTTAGCGCAGACATGTGGCAGCGCTTCGCCGAACTCGGCGTGATCGGCGCGCTGTTCGACGAGGCCGATGGCGGCTTTGGCGGCGCTGGCTTCGATATCGCGGTGGTCTTCGAAGCGCTCGGGCGCGCGCTCGTGGTCGAGCCGTTCCTCGATACGCTGATCGTGGGCCGTGCGCTCGCGCATGCGGGCAGCGAGGCGCAGCGCGCTCGCATTGCGTCGTTTATCGACGGTACGCAAATCGCCGCGCTCGCGCACGACGAGCCGGGTTCGCATTACGAGGACGCGCGTGTTACGACGCGTGCCGAGAAAAGCGGCGATGGCTGGGTGCTGCAAGGCGCGAAGGGCGTCGTGCAGCATGCGGAACACGCAAACATGCTGCTCGTTTCGGCCCGCACCTCGGGCAGCGAATTCGACGAAGCGGGCATCTCCCTCTTTCTCGTGCCACGCGATGCAGCGGGCGTGAGCGTGCGCAGCTACGCGAAGATCGACGGCGGCCGCGCAGCGGAAGTAACGCTCGACAACGTGAAGGTGAACGCCGACGCGCTCGTCGGCGCGCAAGGCAGCGGCTTCGCGACGCTCGAACACGCACGCGGCTACGGCATCGTGGCACTCGCGTCGGAAGCGGTGGGCGCGATGGAGATCGCACGCGACTTCACGCTCGAATACCTGCGCACCCGCAAGCAGTTCGGCATGCCCCTCGGCAGCTTCCAGGCGTTGCAGCATCGCATGGCGGACGTGCTGCTCGAAATCGAGCAGGCGCGCTCTGCGGTCATCAACGCGGCGGCTGCAATCGACGCACCGCGCACGCAGCGCGAGCGCGCGCTTTCGGCGGCGAAGTACACGATCGGGCGCATTGGCGCGCGCGTGGCCGAAGAAGCGATCCAGCTGCATGGCGGCATTGGCATGACGTGGGAATTGCCGCTCGCGCACTATGCAAAGCGGCTCGTGATGATCGATCATCAGCTCGGCGACGAGGATCATCATCTCGCGCGCTACATCGCATTGGGGCACGAGGCGGCGTAAGCCATGAAGGGGCGAGCGCGAAGCGCCGCCCCAACAACGAATCAGGAGTGCCTGTTGATGGAGACGGACAAAAGCAGCTTGCCGCTATCGGGCGTGCGCGTGCTCGATCTTTCGCGCGTGCTGGCCGGGCCGTGGAGCGCGATGGTGCTCGGCGACCTCGGCGCGGAAGTCATCAAGATCGAGCATCCCGACCGCGGCGACGACACGCGCGACTGGGGCGTGCGAGTCGGCAAGACCGAGACGGCGTATTTCAACAGCGTGAATCGCAACAAGCGTTCGATCACGCTCGATCTGCAAACGCCCGAAGGCCAGCAGATCGTGCGCGATCTGGCGAAAACCAGCGACATCGTCGTGCAGAACTTCAAGTTCGGCGGCATGGAAAAGCTCGGGCTTGGCTATGAGCAGTTGAGTGCTGAGAACCCGCGTCTCATCTATTGCTCGATTTCGGGCTACGACCGCACGGGACCGGAAGCCAAACGCCCGGGCTACGACCTCGTCGTGCAGGGCGAAACGGGCCTCATGGCGATGAACGGCGAGGCCCACCAGCCGCCGCTCAAATTCGGCGTGGCGGCCGTGGATCTTTTCACGGGCATGTATTCGGCGCAGGCGATGCTCGCCGCGCTGTACGAGCGCGAGCGCACGGGACGCGGACGCCATATCGAAATGGCGCTGTTCGACTGCGGCCTCATGATTACCGCCTACTACGGCCTCGAAGCGCTGCTGATCGGCGAAGACCCGCCGCGCTACGGCAACGCACATCCGTCGATCGTGCCGTATGGCGTGTTCGATGCGGCCGATGGTCCGCTCGTCATCACCGTGGGCAACAACGCGCAGTTCGAGCGCTTCTGCCGCGAAGTGATCGAGCGCGCCGATCTCGCCGACGACGCGCGCTACAAGACCAACATCCTGCGCGGTCAGAACCGCGACACGCTCGTGCCGGAACTCACGCGCGAGCTGGGCAGCCGTGGGCGCAAGCTCCTGCTCGAACGCCTCGCGCGTGCGGGCATTCCGTGCGGCGAAGTGGCCGGCTTGCGCGAGGCGCTGCTTTCGGCGCGCGCGACGCAGGGCGGGCTCGTCACGCAGCAGCCGCATCCGCATACCGAAAGCGGCACGACGCCCGTGCTCGCGCCGCCGTGGCGCTTCGACGGCGAACGCCTGCCCGTGCGGCACGCGCCGCCGCAACTGGGCGAAGGCACACAGGAGGTCCTGCAGTCGCTGCTCGGTTATTCGGCGCAGCAGGTGGCCGGGTTGAAGGATAAAGGCGTTATCTAGTTCCATGTGGATGGAGGCATGAAGTGAAGATACTTGTACCTGTTAAGCGCGTAGTCGATTACAACGTGAAGGTTCGTGTGAAGTCGGACGGCACGGGCGTCGATATCGCCAACGTGAAGATGTCGATGAACCCGTTCGATGAAATCGCCGTGGAAGAAGCGGTGCGTCTGAAGGAAGCGGGCGTGGCGACGGAAGTCATCGCCGTTTCGGCGGGCGTGACGCAAGCGCAGGAAACGCTGCGCACGGCACTGGCCATCGGCGCGGACCGTGCGATCCTCATCGAGTCGAACGAAGACCTGCAGCCGCTGGCTGTCGCCAAGCTCCTGAAGGCGCTGGTCGACAAGGAACAGCCGCAACTGGTCATCCTCGGCAAGCAGGCCATCGACGACGATTCGAACCAGACCGGCCAGATGCTCGCCGCGCTGGCGAACCTGCCGCAAGCGACGTTTGCATCGAAGGTCGTGGTTGCAGACGGTAAGGCTACCGTGTCGCGCGAAGTGGACGGTGGCGCGGAAACGCTGTCGCTCACGCTGCCCGCAGTGGTCACCACGGACCTGCGCCTGAACGAGCCGCGCTACGTCACGCTGCCGAACATCATGAAGGCAAAGAAGAAGCCGCTCGAAACGGTCAAGCCTGAAGACCTGGGCGTTGACGTCACGCCGCGTCTGAAGACGCTGAAGGTTGCCGAGCCGCCCAAGCGTAGCGCAGGCGTGAAGGTGCCGGACGTGAAGACGCTGGTCGAGAAGCTGAAGACCGAAGCCAAGGTGCTGTAAGGAGCGAGACGAAAATGACGAATCTGGTGAATCTGGTAATCGCTGAACACGACAATCACTCGATCAAGGCCGCGACGCTGAACACCGTTGCAGCAGCACAGAAGATTGGTGGCGACGTGCACGTGCTGATCGCGGGCCACAACGCGCAAGCAGCAGCGGACGCAGCCGCGAAGATCGCGGGCGTTGCAAAGGTGCTGCTCGCCGACGCGCCGCAACTCGAACAGGGTCTTGCCGAGAACGTCGAAGCGACGGTTCTCGCCATTGCGAAGAACTACTCGCACATCCTCGCGCCGGCAACGGCAGCGGGCAAGAACGTCACGCCGCGTATTGCCGCGAAGCTCGACGTCGCGCAGATCAGCGACATCACTGCCGTGGATGCGCCGGACACGTTCGAGCGTCCGATCTACGCGGGCAACGCGATCGCAACGGTCCAATCGGTCGATCCGATCAAGGTCATCACCGTTCGCACGACGGCGTTCGACGCCGTTGCGGCCGAAGGTGGCAGCGCAGCCGTTGAGAAGCTCGAGGCCGCAGCGGACAGC
>NZ_CAJMYY010000033.1:0-93971 GCF_905220185.1 Paraburkholderia sp. J11-2
GGTCAGGCCGCAGCATGCGCGCGGCGTGTTGCCGGTGTTCATGTTCTTCCACGGCGGTGGATGGATTCTCGGCGACTATCCGACGCATGAACGCCTCGTGCGTGACCTCGTGGTGCAGTCGGGCGCGGCGGCCGTGTTCGTCGAATACACGCCTTCGCCCGAAGCACGCTATCCGGTCGCGATCAACCAGGCCTACGCCGCAACGAAGTGGGTCGCCGCGCATGGCGAGGAAATCGGCGTCGATGGCGCGCGGCTCGCGGTGGTGGGCAACAGCGTGGGCGGCAACATGGCCGCGGTCGTCAGCCAGATGGCGAAGGACCGTAATGGCCCGGCGATCCGCTTCCAGGGCCTCATGTGGCCGGTGACGGACCACGCATTCGACAACGCCTCCTACGACGCTTTCGAAAACGGTTACTTCCTGAGCCGCGACATGATGAAGTGGTTCTGGAATGCCTACATCACCGACGCGACCGACGCAGGCGAGCGCAACCAACGCTACGCATCGCCGCTGCGCGCCACGCTCGACGAGTTGAAGGGCTTGCCGCCCGCGCTGATCCAGACAGCGCAGTTCGACGTGCTGCGCGACGAAGGCGAAGCCTACGGACATCGGCTCGACCAGGCGGGCAACGACGTGACGACGACCCAGTACAGAGGCACGATTCACGACTTCGGCCTGCTCAACGTGCTCGCCGCCGACGCCCCGACACGCGCCGCCATGCAGCAGATGGCGACGGCATTGAAGACGCACCTGCAATAACGCATCCACTAACACGGATATCGAGAGCCAATCATGAACAACGCCAGACAACTGCTTGCCGCTTACCTTGAGTCGATTCGCGACCCGCACGCGGCAGCCGCATTATTCGCCGACGACGGCGTGCTGGAACTGCCGTATCTGAAGTCGCTCGGCATCGACGGCCGTGCGCAGGGACCGGAAGCGATTGAAGGTTTTATCGCTTCACTGCTCGCGAAAGTACCGGATTTCGAATTTAAAAACGTGCGTTTTCTGATCGAAACGCCGGAGCAGGTCTTCGCCGAATATTAAGTGGAAGCGCTCGTGCCGTCGACGGGAAAAATCTATCGGCAGATGTACGCGGGGCGGCTCGCGGCGCGTGACGGCAAGATCGCGCTGTTGCGGGAGGCACTGGATACGGTAAGGGCAGCAGACGCGTTCGCGATGACCCGTGCCGTCTGATGACGACATTGATGAAAGGCCGCTTTGTCGCTGCGGTCCTTGGAGCTGGCATTCCCGATCGCCGGACTCCCGGGTCGCTTGTCTGCCGCGTAGCCGCGTAGTGGTAATCATTGAAAGGCCTCCTGGCCGCCCAGAGAAGGGGCGCAGGGGGCGCCATCTTCCGTGTATGCATGAAGGCCGGTTCAACGCCGGCATCAGCGTTCGTCGGCAGTCTGATAGCGTGTCAGGCCGGGGGGAAAGTGCAGGGCGAACACTCGCGGGTGCCCTGAGACGTTCAGCCGCTCGTTCACGAAGTCGATGTCATCCCGATCATCGACTGACGGCAGGCGGCGGCGCCGCAGTGACATGCGTACATATTCCGGATATCCGCGGTGACATCGCCATCGATTACGAGGCCGCAGTCGATGAAGAGTTCGTCCCCGGCCCGGATGGCGGCGACTGTATGAATAAAAACCCGATCGCCGGCTTCGATTGCTTCGCAGTTCGGTGTGCATGCATGGTTCAGGAAGCGCGCGCTGTTGCCGCCGCGGCTCCCATCAATCACCCGGCCCTGATCCGGATCTCGCATGATGGCGCGGCGCACGCCTTGTGAGCGGCGTGGGGTTCCGAACATGTGCAAGCCTGAACGGGCGGCGAGTCCGATTGCCAGGGAAGCCGTCAACTTGCGCGGGTTCTCAGCGTTTGGTGTGGAAGTCTATCCGGACGATCACGGCGTTTGTTGTGCGCGCAACCGTGCAATCTTCGGCGCAATCATGACGCCTTGGCATGGCGCTTCTGACAATCGTTGACAGTGGGGCAAAGCCAATGCGCATATCATTGAGCTATGCATGCATTGCCACAACAAATATGCTTCCGCTTCCCTTCGCTATCCTGGCCTCGATCCTTCTTGGCGCAGCCCTTTGTGTGCTCGGCCTTCTGCTGCTCGGTTGTCCGATGTAGGGTACCTCGGATGGTGGGGGAGCGAGCATGGCGGAACATGGCGTACAAGGAGCGAATGGGTCATATCGACCCAGAGCGGTCCTCCGATGCATCTTGCTACCAACGACTCGTTTCAAAGCTATTCCGGTCATTCCTTCGAACACCGATGATTCGTGAACGGAAGAGGTGTTGCCCGAAGCATTTGGCCGACCGCTGCCCCACAGCATCGCACGAAATCTACCCCTTGCGGTGGCTCACGGTCCTCCACGCGAACGGAAGCAACCGGCAGCACAGCGCTGCCGGCTCGCGCGAGTCACCACATTCGCGTACCTCGTTCACCCTTTGAGTTTCTCGAAGTCCGGTAGGCCCCAGGACTTGTCGAAGAACGCTTGCGTCGGCGCGTAAAAGCGGAAGTAGGCGAACCAGCCCTTGTCCGGTACGGTCTGTATCCAGTTCGCTTCCTTCCCGGGGGGCGCCGTCGGGCCAAAATAGACGTCGATGGAGCCATCCGCGTTTTTGACGATGTCTTCCTTGCGTGAAGACAGATCGGGCCGTCCCTGCGCGGCAACGACCATTTGCCGCGTGCCCTCGTCGTATGCGGTCACCGACCAGAATTGCTCGACTGGAGGATCAGGCGGAACGTGCAACTTGTAGGTATTGCCGCCACTCAGCCAGTTGCCGTCGCGATCGCTGTACGAGGCAATGTAACGTTGCCCGACGCCGGGTGTCTGCGTCAGCATTCCTTTTGAAACGGCCACTGCTTCGTAGAACCAGGCTGCCCGCTCGTCGAACTGGTCGCAGTCCGCCGCACGTTGATCCACAGAGACGACAAGCGCGTGCTTCCAGTGCGTACCAGGCCAGAAGTCGGGCTCTACCCGCTTGTCGGAAGTGTTCGCCTTGGCCATTGCTTCGCCTACGACCGCAGCGTCTTCGAGGATTTTCTTCTGGCGCGCATCCGGATTGAATGGCTTGCCCTTTTCGATTCCAAGGAAGCGGAGCTGCGGCAGGATCAGGCGATCTCTCTCCATGACGGGCTCGCTCTGAATCACGTTGTTCAGGCTCTCCCAATAGGCCATGCCATGCGGGGGCATTTGACTCCACACTTCGTCGCCGGCTGGACGCACGGCCATGGCCGGCCCTGCGCCACTGGGTGACCACTGGTAGGTCTTAATGCCGGGAACGATCTCGCGGATTTCCTTTTCCTTGTCAGCGCCCAGAAGTCTCACGCCGGCGAATACCGTCCTGCCCGCAGACTGGACGACATAGTAGCCTTCAGGGTCTACCGTCGAGTGACCGGGCGGCAGGATCAGATACTTGCCACCCTGGCCCTGGTCCGGGCCGACTACGCCAAGATCCGCGAGAACACGCTGCCACGCGTCCATGATCATGCCCGCCATCAGGCCCCGCGGAAGTTCCACGACCAATGGCCCGCTCTCCTGCAGATCGATCAGCGTGGCGATATAGGGTGTTGTGTAATTTGGCGTGAGAATGCCGAGTTTTTCCTTGAAGTCGAGATACGAGAGCATCTGGCCGTTTTGCGCCTTGAACACGTCGCGATGGGCCGATCGCCATTGCTCCATGCCGACCGCCGGAATGCCCCAGAGATACGCCTGGCAGGCGCGCTGGAAATCCATTTCATCGTAGAGCTTCTGCACTGTCTCCTGTGACGGATAACCGCTCTCAAAGGCGAGTTTGCCGATGCGCGTGTCGACAATTTCCTGGGCGACACGGCTTGCCGGGCTGCCAGGAAGGGCGCTGAACGTAAAGATGGATGAAAGCGATCTCACTGTAACCTCTTTCAACGAGCGTGTTCAGGGATGACTTCCTTCGCCGGTGAAGTTGCCAGTTAAGTCCTTGGCGGAGCACTCCATTGCGTGCGGCGCCGCTCGACCTTTGTTCCCGGAAGGAGCCGAAGGCAGGGGCAGGAAATCGAGCCTACTTTGCACGTAGAGGCCAGTGACGATCCATAGGGGTTAAGGGCAACTGGATTGCCCTTGAAGGCAATGCAACGTTATCGATCGTGCCGCCATGGACGAAAGGGGCAGATCCTGCATGATCGGGCAACTGAATTGCCCCAACTCCCTATCGCGTCCGTTTCAAACCTCGGTAACACTGCCAGACGACACTCGTCTGCGTGTCGAAAGCAGGATTCGGCCGTCGGCCGCACGCATCAATTGACCGGGTCGGGAACAACGACGTCGAATAGCAACGCAAATCGAGCGACGCTGTTCGCGTTGTCTGTTGCGTCAACTTTCGGAGGCCACACCATGGCACAAACGAGTCGATTCGATGCCCTCGCGAACAGCGCATTCGTCGAAGGACGGCCAACCGCCGAGACGGCGAGCTCGCTCAAGGACGAGTTACTGTTTCAGCGCGCCACCCAGACTTACCTCTGGGCCATGCCCTTGCTCAACACGATGGGCATGCGCGACGGCTTCGCCGACGCATACGGCACCGGCTACAACGTCATGGCGATCTGGGAAAAGCGTCTCGACGCAAAGACGCTGATCACGACGCCAAATTCCGACCTGATCTACGGCATGCTGTTCGTCAATCTCGCCGACACGGGGCCGCTGGTTTTCGATGCGCCGCCAAAGCTGCAAGGCATCCTGCTCGACATGTGGCAACGCCCGGTACCCGGGCCGACGGTCAATGGCATTGCCTACGCCGGCGACCTCGGCCTGCCGGGACCGGACGGTGGCGCGGGCGGCAAATTCCTGATTCTTCCGCCGGGCTACATGGGCGACGTACCTTCGGACTACTACGTATATCGCTCCGGGACGAACAACATCTTCATTTTCCTGCGCTCGTTCTATCAGTCGCTCGACAACATCGGCCCCGCGTCGGATCTCCTCAAGCAATCCGTGCTGTATCCGCTTGGCAAGAAGGACAGCGCGGAGAAGATGAAATTCGTCGACGCTTCGGGCGTGCCGCACGACATGCTGCCGCGCAGTGACGCCACCGCGTTCCGTGATCTCAAGTATCTGGTGGATACCGAAGGCGGCAGCCTCGCCGATCCGGACTGGTTGGGCATGCTTGCCGGCATTGGCATCGTGAAGGACAAGCCGTTCGAGCCCGACGCCAACACGACGAAGATTCTCGACGATGCCGCGAAAACGGGCTACAAGACGAGTCGTGTGATCGGGTTGCAGGCAGGCAGTGAACTTCGTGTCTTCGAAGACCGGCAATGGGTGAATCCGGTCAACAACGTTTCCGCGCGCTGGCCTAACGCCGTCAATGACCTCAGTTTCTCTTCGAACAGCGGCGGCCATCGCGACCTCGATGCGCGCATCTGGTTCTTCACGGACTACTACTCCATCAGTCCCGGCATGGTGTCGATGACAGCGGGTAAAGGCGCCTTCTACATGATCGCGTTCAACGATGAATCGGGCCAGCCGCTGGTGGGGACGCAGAGCTACAGGGTCACGCTGCCCGCGAATATCCCGGCGGAGCTCTTCTGGTCGGTGACGTTGTACGACGCCTCGAATGCATCGGGCCTCCAGAACGGTCAGCCATTCCCGTCGCTAGGCAAGCTCAATCATCCGAAGGAAAACGCGGACGGCAGCACGACGCTTTACGTCGGACCGGAGGCGCCCCAAGGTGAGGATGGCAACTGGCTGGCCACGGCGCCAGGGAAGGGCTTCTTTGCGATCCTGCGGCTCTATGCACCGGCCGAAGCCGCGCTCAACGGCAGCTGGAAGCCAGGCGACTTCGAACGCGTGAAGTGACAGATGCGCGGGCGTGGCCGCGCTGTCGTTGATCGCGTGCAGCCAATCGTCGCCGGGGCCGGGCGCGCGTGTGCGCCCGCGTCACGAGCACTAAAGCGTCAATCCGCCGGGTTCGACCGATACCGGTTGCGATACTCGCGCGGACTGATGCCATGCAGCCGTTTGAATCCGCGGCTGAAATTCGACATCTCGCTGAAGCCCGTGCGTTCCACGATCTCACCGATCGGTAAAGACGTTTGCCGCAGGTACCAGCACGCCAGTTCGCTGCGCACTTCGTCGATCAGGTCCTGGTAAGCGAGATTCTCGGCGCTCAGGCGGCGGGCGAGCGTGCGTTTCGATACCGCGAGTTGCGAGGCGACTTCCTCGAGCGTGGGCCACTGCGGCGCCTGGGCATTGAGCAGTTTGCGGATACGCGCGCCCACGTTGCCGGATATTCTCGTCAGCTCTTCTTCACCCGCCATTGTCATCAGGCGATACAGATCGACGTCGGCGGTCGGTGAGGGCTTGCGCGCCGCGTTGGCCGTAAAGCCGACGCTGAACGCTGCCTCGCCAAAGCGGAAGCACGGCGACATGACGTTGTGGACGCTTCCCAGATCGGCGGGGGCGTGCCACGGAAAGCCGATGAACCCCTCGCTCAATGTGAGCGGTTCGGAAATCGCCCGAAGGATGTTCAGGATCGCGACCGCCGTCGCGTACTGCAGAAAGCGTTCATAGGCGCGCAGGTCGAGGCGCGGGGTCATCTGGATCGTGACCAGCCGGTCGTCTTCGGCGAAACGATAGTTGAAGAGACCGTTGCGCATCGGCACGTAGCGCACGACGGCCTCCATCGCGTCCCGGATCGTCGGGCTCGAGATCGCGGCCATGCCCATCGGACCGTGCGCGCCGCCCGGGATCGCCATACCGACTTCAACACCGGAGAGTGGACGCGTTGCCGCGAGGATCGCGTCGAACGAAGGCAAAAAGTCGATGATCGGGAGAAGCCGCGCGAGTCCCGCCGGCGGCCGCGGACTGGGGAGGTCGCGCTCTTCGAGCAGCCTCGCGAAGATGTGGAAATAGGACGTGTGTATCGCCGGTTCGAACCAGCCCGCCGGCATGTCACGGGCCGCCACCCTGCGATTTCCCCTCCCAGCCGTGCTCATCTTGTCCCCACCCACCATTAATTTTGGCATCTTAGGATAAATTTATGGCACGTACAACCCTGTGCCTGTGCGGGGTGTCCCGTGAGAATGGCCGACAGTTGACCTCGCCCGATTCGCGGCGCGGTAAAGCAAAAACAAAGTCGGAGACACCATGCAATACCCGAGCGCCACGCTTTCGACGGAGGCAGACCATGTCGTCTAATGCCTCGTCCAAAAACCCCATCAAGATTCCCGCGGAAAAAAAGGCCGAACTCTACCGCCTGACGAATCCGCCTGCGCTCGCGTGGCCGACGTTGTGGCTCATGCTCTACATCGTGGTCGGCACCGTTGCCGTCGATGTGGCGGCCTTCAAAGGCTGGATTCCGATGTGGGCCGGCATGCTGCTGAACGTAGCCACGATGTGGCCGGTGTTCCATGTGGCGCACGACGCGCTGCATCGCGCCGCGTCGTCGAATCTCACGCTGAACGAATGGATCGGCCGCATCGGTC
This sequence comes from Paraburkholderia sp. J11-2, assembly GCF_905220185.1. Classification (NCBI taxonomy): domain Bacteria; kingdom Pseudomonadati; phylum Pseudomonadota; class Betaproteobacteria; order Burkholderiales; family Burkholderiaceae; genus Paraburkholderia; species Paraburkholderia sp. J11-2. Next base: position 7,470 of record NZ_CAJMYY010000033.1, read on the forward strand.
TCGTGCTCGTCGTGCCGCACGTCTCGCTCGAAGTGTTCCGCTACTCGCACATGATCCATCACCGCTTCACGAACGATCCGCAGGACCCGGATCATTACGTGCACGGCCCATGGTGGAACATCTGGCTGCGCTGGATGACCTTCGACCTGTACTACGCCTGGTACAACCTGCGCAGCGGCGATCCGCGTGCGAAGAAAACGCTGCGCCAGACCATGCCGTATGTAATCGCGACCATTGCCATCGTGGCCGCGCTCTGCTATTTCGGCCACGCTCGCGAAGTGCTGATGCTGTGGCTGATTCCGTCGCGCATCACGCTCGGTCTCATCGCATTCACGTTCCTTTGGCTGCCGCACCTCGACGGCGACGAGAACGGCAAGCTCGTGCACATCACGACGGCCGCATCGACGAGCAACAACCTGACTGCCGGCACGACCATGCGCCTTGGCCGCGAGCGCGTGCTCGAACCGCTGATGCAGTGGCACAACTATCACCTGATCCACCATCTGTGGCCGACGACACCGTCGTACAACCACCGCGCCGTATGGGAATTGATGGAGCCTGAACTGCGTGCGCGCGATCTGCGCATCCAGCACGGCTTCGACCTTATCCCAACGTTCCACCCCGGCGGCACGACCGCGGCCGGCACGCATTGATTCGAGGCTTCACGTGAAGAAATACCGCTGTTCCTATTGCGCCCATGTGTACGACGAAGCGAAAGGCGATCCGGATTCCGGCATTGCGCCGGGCACGCGCTTCGAAGATATTCCCGACGACTGGAGTTGCCCCGAGTGCGGCGCCGCAAAGTCGGATTACTTCCTGATTGAAGACTGAGACTACGTAGTCAGCAGTTCATAAGGCGAACGGACTGAGATCCGGCCCAAAAAATCGGAGACATCGAATGAGAATCGCAAAGGTAGTCATTGGCCTGCTGATCCTGATTGCAGCGGCTGGCGGGTTGGTCGTCTTCTGGGCGTCGTCGAAGCTCAAGCACGACGATCCGGCCACACCGCGCCCGGAATTCACGCGTTACGAACTCGATTCGGGCGTGGCGGACGGCAGCGCGAAACCCACGCCCGTGGGTTACGCCGTGGACAGCGCAGGCCGCCAGTGGATCCTGCCCGAGATGCCGAATGCGCGTGCGCTCGACATTCATACGGCGGCCAACACGAAGCACGACCTGAGCCTGCATACCTGCTTCTGGCCGGGCCCGCGCGCGCGCAGCGGTGTGTACACCAACGACCAGAACTCGTTTCATTTCGAAAACCAGTTCCCGGATACCGCCACGACCTACGTGCCTACCGCGTTCAAACTGCCGCCCGGCGCGAAGCTCGTGATCAAAGGCCAGTATCCGCACATGCGTCACTGGAACTTCAACACGTACAACGCGAAGGGCCAGCCGCAGGACTCGCTGAGCGACATCGACATCAATCCGGATGCGGGCTCGTCCAATCCGTTCCGCCCCGGCGTGCCGCGTAACGTCGCTGCGCGCAATTACACGGTCTATATCGTGAGCGGTCCGGCGCCCGGGCAACGTGCGGCCAACACGCTCTACACGAATGCGGATGCCGGTGAGGAAGTGTTCCTCTGGATGCGCAACTTTGTGCCCGACAACAGCGTCGATTACGCGGGCGCGGTGCCGCTGCCGGGCATCCAGCTTCAGATGGCCGATGGTTCGGTCCTGAACGAAGACGCCGCCTGCGCCGCCACCGACACGCCGATGCGCGGCAAGCAACTGCCGCACAACGTCAATCCGATCGCGTGGGAGGTGCTGACCCATCTGCCCTGGGTCGATTCGGAGAACCCGGGCGCGTCGGACGCGACCGTGCGTCCGCTGCAGGCCTTCTTCAATCGCAAGCAGGTCGTGCTCGACGCCTTCGTGCCCGCGCTCGCGCCGAAGGATCCGGAACTGCTGGGTGGCTGGTGGAGCAACAAGGCCACGCGCTACGGTTACACGTTCCTGAGCCGCAATTTCGGCAAGGTCTACGTCGTGACGGGGCGTTTGCCGACCACGCCGAAGACGTACAACGGCGAAACGAACAACGACGCCGACGCGCAGGTTCGCTACGTCTCGTTCTGCACGGGCGGATCGCTGGCCGCTGCCACGACGACCGATTGCCTCTACGACGAACAGGTGCAGCGCACGCTCGACAAGGCCGGGCACTATTTCATCGTGGTCACGCGTCCAGAAGATCGTCCGACGAACGCCACCGAGCAGTGCGGCGTGGAATGGATGGACTTCGGCAACGGCGACGGCCTCGTGAGCGGTTCGTCGGAGTGGGCGATCTTCATCAACCGCCACACGATGATCAATCCTTCGTTCAAACAAAGCTGGTTTGCCGTCAAGAAGCCGGGCACCGAAGCCGAAGCCATGGGCGACTATCTGCCGCGCGTCATCAACATGCGCGAGAAGGCGAAGTTCGAAGCGCTCGGGTGCCCGGTCGATACGTCGAAACTCACCGGCATGCTTGCCGCCAACTAATTGCGCCTGAACTGGGCACATCGAGGGGAACGGCTATGACGCATCGCGAGTTCGACTATGTGGTGATTGGCGGGGGCTCGGCGGGCAGCGTGATCGCCGGGCGGTTGAGCGAGGACGCGCGCACGAGCGTCCTCGTGCTGGAGGCGGGCGGCCGCGGCGACAGCGCCGTTGTACGCACGCCGGCAGGGGTCGTCGCGATGCTGCCGACCAAGGTGAACAACTATGGCTTCGAGACCGTTCCGCAGGTCGGGCTGAATGGCAGAAAGGGCTATCAGCCGCGCGGACGTTGTCTCGGCGGCTCCTCGGCCATCAACGCGATGGTCTACATCCGCGGACATCGTTCGGACTACGATCATTGGGCCGCGCTCGGAAATCATGGCTGGTCGTACGAGGACCTGCTGCCGTATTTCATTCGCAGCGAGAACAACGCGAACATTCGCGGCGCCCTGCACGGCAACGACGGGCCGCTGCATGTGAGCGACCTGCGAAGCGGCAATCCGTTCCAGCAGATCTATCTCGATGCGGCGCGCGAAGCCGGTTTTCCGCTGACCGCCGATTTCAATGGCGAGCAGCAGGAGGGCGTCGGCATTTACCAGGTGACGCAGAAGAACGGCGAGCGCTGGAGTGCAGCGCGCGGTTATCTGCATCCGCACATGGGCAAGCGCAGTAATCTGGACGTGCTCGATGGCGCGCAGGTCAACCGAATCGTGTTTTCGGGCAAGCGGGCGACCGGCGTCGAGTACGTGCGCGACGGCGAGACCTTCACCGTCAACGCGCGCAAGGAAGTCGTGTTGTGCGCGGGCGCCTTCCAGTCGCCGCAACTGCTCATGCTGTCGGGCGTGGGTCCGGCGGAGCATCTGCGCCAGCACGGCGTACGGGTGCTGCACGAGTTGCCCGGCGTGGGCGCGAATCTGCAGGACCACCCCGACTTCATTTTCGGGTATCGGGCAAAGAGCCTCGACCTCGTGGGCTTCTCCGCCGGCGGCACGCTGCGCATGGTGCGCGAGACGGCGCGCTATCTGCGCACACGTCAGGGCATGCTCAGCAGCAACTTCGCCGAAGGTGGCGCCTTCCTGAAGACGGATGCGTCGCTCGCGGCACCGGATATTCAGCTTCACTTTGTCGTGAGCCTCGTCGAGGATCATGCGCGCAAGCTGCATCTTGCGCATGGCTATTCGTGCCACGTGTGCCTGCTGCGCCCGCAAAGCCGCGGCACCGTGACGCTCGCCGGCAACGATCCGCGTTCGGCACCGCGGATCGACCCGGCGTTCCTTTCGCACGATGACGATCTCGAACGGCTCGTCGCCGGGTTCAAGATGACGCGCCGTTTGATGGACGCGCAGCCGCTGGCCCGTTTGCGCAGCGGGGATCTGTTCACGGCCGACGTGCGCACCGACGACGACATTCGACGCGTGCTGCGCGAGCGCGTCGATACCGTCTATCACCCGGTGGGCACCTGCAAGATGGGCGTCGACGATATGGCCGTGGTTGATCCGCAACTACGCGTGCGCGGCGTCGCGAACCTGCGCGTCGTGGATGCCTCCATCATGCCGACGCTGATCGGTGGCAACACCAACGCGCCGATCATCGCGATCGCCGAGCGCGCGGTGGATCTCATGCGGGCGACGGCGTAGTCGTCGTGGTCGCCTGCGATTTGAAGAACGCAATTGAAACTGGCTTAGCATCATGAGCAATCAACCCGAGCCCACCTACGTCATCGACCCGGACCGCTGGCCGAATCTCGTGGCGCTGTTCGAGCACGCCATGGAACGTTACGCGGACAAGCCCGCGTTCACGTGTCTCGGGCAAACACTGACCTATCGCGACGTCGATGCGCAGTCGCGCGCGTTTGCCGCGTATCTGCAATCGGAGCTGAAAGTCGGAGCGGGCGACCGCGTGGCCATGATGTTGCCCAACCTGCTCGCGTTTCCGGTCGCCATGATCGCAATCGCGCGCGTGGGCGCTGTGCAGGTCAACGTGAATCCGCTGTACACGGCGCGTGAACTCGAACATCAACTCAACGACGCCCTGGCGACGACGATTGTCGCATTCGGCGGCGTGGCGGCAACGGTCGTGCAGGTCGCGAGCCGCACCGCGCTGCGCAACGTCATCACGGTCGGTGCGCCGGGCGCGACGCCCGGCGTCGAACCCAGCTCGCCGATGGCGCGCGCGGTCGCGTTCGAGTCCGCCATCGAGATCGGCCAAAGCTTGCCGTTCAAGCCAGCCGAGATCGATCGCGACGACCTGATCTTCCTTCAGTACACGGGCGGCACGACGGGTGTGGCGAAGGGCGCCTCGCTCTCGCATCGCAACCTGCTCGCCAATGTCGAGCAATTCAAGTCGATCATCCCGGACAACCGCCGTGAAGGCGAAGAACGCGTCGTGACGGCGATTCCGCTGTATCACATCTTCGCGTTGATGGTGAATTTCATCACCTACTTCTCGCTCGGCGGTCACAACTGGCTCGTGCCGAATCCCCGCGACGTGAATGCGCTCATTGACGTGCTGAAGACTTCGCGCTGCTCGGTTTTTACAGGGGTAAACACGCTGTTCACGGGCCTCGTTGCGCATCCGCGCATCGGTGAAGTCGACTTCTCTTCGCTGCGCATGGCGGGCGGCGGCGGCTCGGCCATCATGGAAGCGACGTCTGCGAAGTGGAAGGCGTTGACCGGGGTGTTCATCCGGGAAGGCTACGGTTTGTCGGAAACGAGCCCTATCGTGAGCTTCAATCCGCCCGATGTGGACAGCTTTAACGGCACGACGGGCCGGCCTTTGCCCGGCACGCGCATCAAGATCCTCAAGGACGACTACGCCGAGGCTGCCAAGGGCGAGACAGGCGAAATCTGCGTGAAGGGTCCGCAGGTCATGCGCGGCTACTGGCGCAAGCCTGAGGCCAACCTGGTGGCCTTCACGGCGGACGGCTATTTCCGCACCGGCGATATCGGCCTGCTCGACGAACGCGGCTTCCTGAAGATCGTGGACCGCAAGAAAGACATGATCATCGTGTCGGGCTTCAACGTGTTTCCGAACGAAATCGAGTCCGTGGTGAGCGCGTGCGCAGGCGTGCAGGAATGCGCATGCGTCGGCGTGAAAGACGAGCGCACGGGCGAGGCGGTCAGCGTCTACGTGGTGCGCGCGCCGGGTTCGACGCTCGAGGCCGACGCATTGATTGCGTGGTGCCGCGAACAGCTCACGGCATACAAGGTGCCGAAACAGATTGTTTTCGTCGACGCCCTGCCGAAGTCGACCGTCGGCAAGGTGCTGCGCAGGGAACTGCGCGCGTAACACCGTGATCTCCAACCTGCGAGAGGAAAATAATGAATGCACCGATGATGCACGCGGACGCGCCGGCCATTCCCGCTGACTTCACTGCCTGCCACGATGCGCAGCGCGAGGCCCATCTTCAGAATCCCGAGCCGGACTATCGCGAGCGGCTCGCCGACCTCGCGTCCCTCGGCCGGCTCATCAAGGACAACCAGCAGGCAATCGTCGAGGCAATCAGCCGTGACTATGGCAACCGTTCCGAGTTCGAGACATTGTTCGGCGAGATCTTCGTCGTGCTCGAAGGGATCAAGTCAACTTCGAAGCACCTGAAGAAGTGGATGAAACCGCAACGACGTCAGGTCGACGTGCTGCTGTATCCGGGCGCGTCGAACACGCTGATTCCGCAGCCGCTCGGCGTTGTCGGCGTGATCGTGCCGTGGAATTTCCCGATCAACCTGACGTTCTCGCCGCTCACGGCCATCTTCGCGGCGGGCAATCGCGCGATGGTGAAAATGTCCGAGAATTCGCAGCATCTCGCGGACCTGCTCATGCGCGTGAGCCCGCGCTATTTTCCCGAGACGAAGCTGAAGTTCTTCGACGACGGCGGCGGTCGTGGACCCGCGTTCTCGTCGATTCCGTTCGACCATCTGCTGTTCACCGGGTCGGGCGCGACGGGCCGTGCGGTGATGGCCAATGCAGCACGCAATCTCACGCCGGTCACGCTCGAACTCGGCGGCAAGGCGCCGGCGATCGTCGGTCCCGACTTTCCCGTGAAGACGGCCGCGGAACGCATCATGTGGGCGAAGATGTTCAACGCGGGCCAGATCTGCTCGAACGTCGATTACGTGTTCCTGCCCGAAGAAGGCGTGACGGAGTTCGTCGGGCATTGCAAGCGGCTCTTCGCGGAACGCTTCCCTGACATCAATGCGAATGACTTCACGTCGATTATCGATGAGCGCTCGTACGAGCGCCTTCAGCACACGCTTGAAGACGCCCGCAACAAGGGCGCGACGCTCGTGAATCTGGCGCAAGGACAGCGGCCGGACCGGAGCGTACGTAAATTTGCGCCGCACCTCGTGCTCAACCCGACCGCTGACATGATCGTGTCGCAGCGCGAAATCTTCGGGCCGATCCTGCCGATCCGCACGTACCGCGACAAGACAGAAGTTGCGCGCTACATCAACGCGCACGACCGGCCGCTCGCGCTGTATCCGTTCACGCGCGACAAGCAACTGCAACGCTTTTATATCTCGCACGTGATGTCGGGCGGCGTGTCCGTGAACGAAGCGATGCTGCACATCGTGCAGCACGACCTGCCGTTTGGCGGCGTCGGCCCCAGCGGGATGGGTCACTACCACTCGCGCGAGGGCTTCACTACGTTCTCGAAGCTGCGACCGGTCTTCCGCCAGGGACCGATGTCGGGCATTCAGATGCTGCTTCAGCCGCCGTATCACGGCAAGGCACTGAAGCTGATCAAACTGCTGATCAAGTTGAAGGGGTAAGTGGGGCAATGGACGAAATGAGTGGGCAGCAAGGCGCGATCACGGTGATCGGTGCAGGCGCGGCGGGCTGGGGCACGATACGCGAGTTCAGAAAGCGCGACGCTGTGACGGAGGTCACACTGATTAGCCTCGATGATGCCGACTTCTATTCGAAACCGGCAATCTCGAACGCGCTCGCGCAAAAGCGCGCTCCCGCGGATCTCGTGACGACGCCGGGCGTGGACCTGGCGGCCACGCTCAACGTGAGGCTCGTCGCGCGGTCGCGGGTGACGTCGATCGATACAACCGGCAGGTCGGTGCAGGTCCAGACGCATGAAGCGGGCGTACTCACGCTGCCCTATAGCTGCCTCGTGCTCGCCACGGGTGCGCAACCGACCCGGGTGCCCGTCGCCGGCGACGAAGACCAGATCGTTTCGGTCAACAACCTCGACGACTACCGCCGGTTCCATGCGCTGCTCGGCTCGACGGCGAAGCGGGTCTTGATTCTGGGCGCGGGCCTTATCGGTTGCGAGTTCGCCGAGGATCTGCTCGCCGCGGGGCATGAAGTGCGGATCGTCGACCCCGCACGGCGTCCACTTGCTTCCATCCTGCCGGAGGCCGCGTCGAGACTCGTGCAGAACGCGCTTGCGCAGCGGGGCGTGCGATGGGATCTCGGCGCGACACTTGCGAAGGTCGAGCAAAAGGCCGGGGGAGCACTGTGCGCCACCCTCTCTACGGGCGAGGCGCATACGGCCGACCTGGTGCTGAGCGCGGTGGGCCTGAGGGCAGACATCGCGCTGCCGCAAGCCGCCGGCATTCGCTGCGAGCGCGGCGTGCTGGTCGACGACCATCTGCGAACGTCTGCGCCCGATGTCTATGCGCTCGGCGACCTCGCACAGTATGGCGCGGCCGGCAATCGCACGCTGCCGTACGTGATGCCGATCATGCACGCTGCGAGAGCACTCGGCGCGACGCTTGCCGGTGAGTCCACCGCAGTGACTTTTCCTGTCATGCCGGTGTTGATCAAGACGCCTTCCGTGCCCACGGTGGTCGTGTCTCCGCGACCGGGCAGCGAAGGCGCATGGCAATCGCTCGGTGAATCGAGCGCCTCGGCGTGGCGTTTCGTCGATGGGGCAGGCAAGCAGCGAGGGTTCGCCTTGCTCGGCGAAAGCGTGGGGCGCCGCATGGAAATGGTGAAATCGATGTCGCCTTGATCCGATCGCGCGTGTGACGGTCTCGATGGAAGTCGAGCCGCACGGGCAGGAACGGTTAAGGAGCGCAGAGTTAGCTGGGTGTTCTTGTTTAGTAGTAAGGATAACAAATCAAATGATCGGGCCTGTATGAAATTGCAGCTCGAATCAGATTGAAAACGAGAAAGACTATTCATCAAAAGAGGAGACGTTATGAGGCAGAAGATCGCCTTGGGCATCACGCTGGCCGCGATTGCGGGCGCGGTTCAGGCACAGTCGTCCGTCACACTGTACGGCACCGTGGATGCCGGCGTGTTGTGGCAGACCTCGTCGGCCGCTTCCTATAGCACGCTGGCAAAGAATCAGGGGGGTGTCGTGCGCTACAAGGACGGCGGCATCTATACGAGCCTTTGGGGTATGCGCGGCGTGGAGGATCTGGGCGGCGGCTACCAGGCGACGTTCCAGTTGCAGGGGAGTTTCGACAGCGGCACCGGCAAGTTCGGCATCGGCGATACCAGCGCACCAACGACGTCGATCTTCAATATGGCCGCGAACTTGGGCATTTCGGGCGGCTTCGGCTCGGTGAAAATCGGTCGGCAGTACGCCCCGATGATCCTTGCGCTGGCCGATACCGATGCACAACATGCCCAATACTTCGGCAGCATCCTCACGGCGCTCCTCGGCCTGAACTCGGCCACGGGCTGGGTGGGTGCGAGCAGCAACGGCTCGATCGGCTCCGTGTACGAAAGCAACGCGATTGTCTATGCTTCGCCGACGTTCGCAGGGTTCAAGGCGACGCTCGAATATGCGCCCGGCGGCGTGGCAGGCAGCATTCAGGGCAACACACGCGAATCGGCGGTGCTTCAGTACAGCAACTACGGACTCAAGGTTGCGGCAATCTACTACGAGGGCCATGACACGAATCCGGGCGCGACCACGGTACTTTCCGGGCTCGCCAACAACCGGTTCATGTCGCTGAGCGCGCTCTATACGATCAAGGGCTTTACGATCAGCGGCGCGCTGGCGAATGGGCGCAATCCTTCGAATACGGCGGCTGGAAATCTCAATCTCTATTCGGGCGGCCTCGGGTATCAGTTCACTCCGGCGTTCTCGGTGTCGTCCGGTGTGTATTACCTCAAGGACATGAACCACTCGTCGAACCGCTCGATCGCGTACGCGATGAACGCGAGCTATAGCCTCTCGAAGTCCACGCTGGTCTATGCGAACGTCGGCTACGTCGACAACCGCGGCACGATGAACCAGGGGCTGGAGTATGGTGCGCCCGTCGCACCGGGTATCGGCACGACGGCGGTCATGGCGGGTTTGCGGCACCGCTTCTGATCGCAGGTGGTTGGATGGACGCGGACCCGATGCATGTGGGGTCCGCGTTCGCGAGAGAGCATGTGCGTTATTGTGCGTGAGTGGGCCGCCATCTTGTGGATATCCACTTCGACTGGCGAACGGCGCACGGAGTGCTGACGAGGCACGTGTGCGCTCCGCACGCCGAACGGCCGCTTTTTCCGGAAGAGCAGCCGCCTGAGCGTCTGGGTTTCGAGCCGCATGAACGGCTCTTACTGGCCGAGAGTACCAGTTCGACGAGTCTCCACTGACCGGACATTGCAATCTTCGAAGGCAGCTTTCGGGTGACTTCTGTGAACGAGTACATTCGGCCACGAAGGGCCACTCGCTCTCGGGCTGTCGGCGACGTTCGAATGACTCACCCGTCCCGTACAGTGTGATAGCCTGGACTCAATCTGACAGTGTTCGGTTTCTCGTGCTGTTGCTCACGGGGCCGAACGGGAGCGTGGCCGCCCGTGTCGCACGCTTGTCTGCCGGCACGCGGACATTGATCTACGAGCCACGCAATAAACAATCGATATCCGGGGGCAATGGAGCGTGCGTCGGCTACGCTCCTCTCGCAGCGCGGCTAGATCGTGATGCTCTTGTACTCGAGATATTCGGCGAGGCCATGGACGCCCAACTCGCGGCCGTTGCCCGACCGCCTGTAGCCGCCGAACGGTGCGGCTGGATTCGCCGCGGCGCCGTTGATGCGCACCGAACCCGCACGCAGGCGTTGCGCCACGCGGCGCGCCCGGTCCGTGTCGCCTGACCAGACGTACGCGGCCAAGCCATATTCGGTATCGTTGGCGATAGCGATGGCTTCTTCCTCGGAGTCGTATGGGATCATGACCAGCACCGGGCCGAAGATCTCTTCGCGTGCGATGGTCGCATCGTTGCTCACGTTGGCGAAGATGGTCGGGCGAACGAAGTAGCCCTTGTTGACACCCTCGGGCAGACCAGGGCCGCCGGCCACCAGTTGTGTCCCATCCTCAATGCCGATTTCGATCATGCGCTGCACTTTCTCGAACTGAGCCCGGCTGGCCATCGCACCCACCTTGCTGTCGGGCGACGCGGGATCGCCGATCGGTAGCGCTGCCGCCGTCGCTGCCGCGATGGCCACCGCCTGGTCCATCAACGTGCGCGGCACCAGCATGCGGGTCGGCGCGACGCACGTCTGTCCGGAATTGATCATCACATTGATCACGCCATCGGATACGGCGGCTTTCAGGTCGGCGTCTTCGAGAATCACGTTCGGCGACTTGCCCCCGAGCTCCTGGAGTACGCGCTTGACTGTCGGCGCGGCATCGGTAGCGACCTGTACGCCTGCGCGTGTGGAACCGGTAATCGAAATCACATCCACGTCGTCGTGCCGGGACAGCGCGGCGCCCACGACGGGCCCCTCGCCGAAGATCATGTTGAACGCGCCAGCCGGTGTGCCGGCTTCATGAATGATTTCGGCGAAGATGCGCGCGTCGAGCGGCGTGACTTCCGATGGTTTCAGCACGACAGTGCAGCCGGCCGCGAGAGCGTAGCCGACCTTGCCCGCGATCGTTCCTGCCGGCCAGTTCCAGGGGGTGATGAGGGCGGCCACGCCGATCGGCTCGCGAGTCACTTCGGCCGAACCGAGCTGCTCGACGAATTCCATCTTTTGGAGGGCCGCGAGCGCGGACTGCAGAATCTGCAGTCCGAGCGGCGCCTGACGGGCCTTGCATAGCCACAGTGGTGCGCCGATGCTCTCGTGGATGGCGTTGGCGATATCGTCGAGCCGGGTCGAATAGTGTTCGATGATGCGCGTGAGTAGCGCCTCTCGCTCTTTGCGGGTGGTGGCCGACCACGCGGGGAACGCGGCCCGTGCCGCGGCTACCGCGCGGTCGACGTCTGCCGTGCTACCCATTGTGAGCTTGCCGATGACCGACTCGGTCGCGGGGTTGACGATGTCGATCGTCGAGCCGCCCACGGCGGGTGCGACCCACTGGCCGCCGATGTAAAACTGATCGAGTTGATGCATGAGAGATTGTTCTCCGGGGATGTCCGCGCGCCGCGTGTTGCGACGGAACGTTGCGGACTATTGGTGTTATTCGTCGAAGACGATGACCGAGCGTGCCAGTTCGCCGCGGCGGAGTTCGTCGAACGCCTCGTTGATCTGGTCGAGCCTGAGGCGGCGCGAGATCATCTGGTCGAGATGCAGCTTGCCCGACAGGTAGAAGTCCACGAGTCGCGGCATGTCCACAGGGAAGCGATTGTGACCCATCGGCGAGCCCTGGACGCGGCGGCCTTGCAGCAACTGATACGGGTCGATTTCAATTTTCTCGCCGGGCTTGACCATGCCGATTACGGTCGCCGAACCCCCGCGGCGCAGCATCGCGTAGGCCTGCTCGACGGTCGTCTTGAGGCCAATGCACTCGAAGGCGTGATGCACGCCACCGTGGGTCATCTCGCAAACAGCCTTGACCGCATCGGCGTCTTTCGCGTTGATGGTGTCCGTGGCGCCGAATTCGCGCGCCAGTGCGAGCTTGCTATTGAGCATGTCGATGGCGATGATCCGGCCGGCGCCGGCTAGCGCGGCCCCGTTGACCGCTGCCAGCCCGATACCGCCGCAACCGATGACAGCCACCGTTTCTCCGGGCGAAACGCGCGCTGTGTTGAATACAGCGCCGGTGCCGGTGGTGACGCCGCAGCCGATCAGCGCCGCGCGATCGAACGGCATATCGCGGCGGATCGCTACGCACGCATGCTCGTGAACGAGCATCTGCTCGGCAAATGCTGAGAGGTTCGCGAATTGCGGGATCGGCTTCTGGCGGTAGGACAGACGCGACTCATCGCCGTCCTTGCGCCTCGTGTCGGGTGATACGCACAGCGAAAGGACGCCGGTCACACAATGCTCGCAATGGCCACAATACGCGGAGAGGCAGGTCACGACGTGATCGCCGGGTTTGACGGTTCGGACTTCCGAACCGACCTGCTCGACGACGCCGGCAGCTTCGTGCCCGAGCACGGCCGGCACGGCGAAGGGATAGATACCGTCGACAAAGTGCAGATCGGAATGGCAGACGCCGACGGCGCGCGTACGGATCAGCACTTCGTGCGGCCCCGGCTTGCTGATCGACACGTCTTCGATCGTCAACGGCTCTCCCGGACTGTGAAAGACTGCTGCCTTCATTGAAGTCTCCTGAATATTATTGGTCGGAGCAATGCGGAGACGGATGAAGTCGCCGGCATCCGTCGTAAGCGTGGGTTGGAGGCACCCCGCGGCATGCTTGTTCAGCACATGTTCCGCGTTCACGTTATCAAATCGCCTCTTCTGTAGAACCTACTCGCCACGGGGGGCAGGACACAGGCAAGACGAACCGCTCTTGCCTCCCTGCTATGGGGGGGAGGGGGCGCGCGTGGAGGGCAATACGATGCTCCGACGCACTGCGTCGATCCGGGCCCGCTTTCCAGAGCACTTTGGCGACGGTACCAGGCGTTGCGTCCAGCGTGCACAAGCCGCGTTGCAAGGCACCCGTGCACCCGGCGCCTGCGGCGCATGGGTCGATTGAGCCTGGCAGATCATCGTATTCTCGAGTCGATAGCCGAACTGACGACTCTCACATTGAAACGGACGTCTCGATATGAAAAAGATAGAAGAGAGACTGGAGATTGGGGCCGTTGTGGGGCAAGAAGGTATCGCGAGTATCGCGGTCACGATTTTCCTGCCTGACGTAAGCCTGTTGCCGGCGCGGCCGGTCGTGATGTTTGCCTTTCCAGGCAGCGGTTACTCGCGTGGATATTTCGACCTGCATATGCCAGGGCACAGCCACTATAGTCAGGCCGAGTACCACTGCCAGAAGGGCTGCATTTTCGTCGCGGTGGATCATCTCGGGGTCGGGGAGAGCGTTGTGACCAACCCTGAGGCGTTGCGGATCGAACAGGTCGTGCAGGCCAACCACGAGACTGTGCAAGCCGTGTTGAAGCGGCTTGCGAGCGCAGACGTGGCACCCGGCTTTCCGCGCGTCGTGAAACCGCTTTGCGTCGGGGCCGGTCAGTCAATGGGAGGCGCATTCGTGATCGCTATGCAAGGGCGGTGCCGGACCTTCGATGCCATCGCAGTGCTCGGATACAGCGTGCCGCGAATCGCGATTCCAGCAAAAGACGGATTTGTCTTCGCCGAGCAAATGCCCACGCAGGATCAGTATCGCTTTGGATTCCACTGGGACGACGAGCCTGAAGAAGTCGTCCGCGTCGATTTCGCGGGCGGCTATCCGATCCGGCAGGTGACACCGGCGTTTGGGAGCAAGACACGCCCGGGTGAGGCGATACGATTTCGTATTCCAAACGTTCTTGGAGAAGACGCTGCGCGGATAGCGCAACCGGTCTTCCTGGCGTTTGGCGAACGAGACGTTAGTTTGAATCCGCATGCGGATCCTGCTTCTTATACGACGAGCCGCGATGTCTCTCTCAATGTGATCTCCTGCATGGCACACATGCACAATTTCGCAAGCACGCGGGAGATTCTGTGGTCGTTGCTGCAAGCCTGGGTGCAGCGACTCGCCGGCGACTTGTGAGGTTTTGCAAGTGCCCCGACTGGGGAAGCTGAAATTCGAAGTGGGTCGCGGCTAAGGATGACCCGATTATCCATAAGAGTCGCGGAAAAGACGCGCGCGAGGAGACAATTCAATGTATTTGACACAAGGCTTGCAGCGTTCCCTCCAACAGCGGCCGAATGAAATCGCCGTGCGCTATCTCGGCCGCAGCCTGACTTTCGCCGAGTTCGGCGAGCGTGTCGCGAGGCTCGCAGGCGCGCTACTTCAGCTTGGCGTGAAGATGGGTGATCGGGTGGCGCTCCTTTCGCTCAACTCTCAGCGCTACCTGGAGTATTCCATGGCGGTGCCCTGGTGCGGTGCCGTCCTCAATCCAGTGAATACCCGCTGGAGTGTGGCCGAGATCGCGTACTCGCTGGATGACTCGGGCACCGCTGTCCTGATCGTTGATGACACATTCAAGGACATTGCGTTCAAGGTGGCAGCGGCGTCGAAGGTGGAATTCCGTCTGGTCTACGCCGGTGACGGGGCTCTGCCTGAGGGCATGATGTCCTACGAGGTGCTGATCGAACAGGCTGAGGCGGTTGAGGATGCATACCGGCACGGTGACGACCTTGCCGGGATTTTTTATACAGGCGGCACGACTGGTTTTCCCAAAGGGGTCATGCTTAGTCACGCGAATCTCGTTTCCGGAGCTGTCAATACGCTGATCAACGGCGCATTCGGGAAGGACGCAAGTTATCTCCACGTGATGCCGATGTTCCATCTGGCGGACTTTGCCGTAACCGTGGCGCTATTCATGACGGGTGGCACACATGTCGTCGCGCCGTCGTTCGATCCAGGTCGCACGCTGGAAACCATCTCGCAGGCGCGCGTGACGAACGCGATGCTTGCACCCACCATGATCCAGATGTGCCTCGACTGGCTCGAGCGCCATTCGGAGCTTGGGGCGCAACTCGACCTTTCGTCGCTGGTAGGGCTGATCTATGGAGCGTCTCCCATGTCGCAGACACTGCTCGCGCGCACGCGCAAGGCCTTTACCAGTGTCCAGCTGATGCAGGGCTATGGCATGACCGAGCTTGCGCCGCTCGCGACGGTGCTGATGCCGGAGCATCACTCGGAGGCGGGAGTCGCGAGCGGCAAGATCCGGTCGGTGGGCACGCCCGTGCCGACGGTGGAACTCAGGATCGTCGACGTCGACGATCGCGAAGTGACGCGTGGCGTCGTTGGCGAGGTCACGGTGCGCGGTCCGAACGTGATGCTCGGGTACTGGAATCGCCCGGAAGCCACGGCAAGTGCGATACGCAATGGCTGGATGCATACCGGCGACGGCGGTTACATGGACGAGGACGGGTTCGTCTATCTCGTGGACCGTCTCAAGGACATGATCATCAGCGGCGGTGAAAATGTCTACTCGGTCGAGGTCGAGAATGCCTTGGGAAGCCATCCTGCGGTCGCCCAGGTGGCAGTGATCGGCGTGCCGCACGAGAAGTGGGGTGAGTCCGTCCATGCCGTCATCGTGCTCAAGCCGGGCACGAATACGACGCTGGAGTCCATTCAGACTCATTGCCGCGAGCTGATTGCCGGATACAAATGTCCGCGCAGCGTTGAATTCGTCAGATCGCTCCCGCTGTCCAGTGTCGGCAAGGTCCTCAAGAGCGAGCTGCGCAAATCCTGGCGAAACGGTCAAGGCAACACTGCGCAGGAAAAGCGATGACTCCGATTCACAGCGAGCTTGCCGTCATTACTGACACCGCTTCAAGCGTGGGCACGGTGAATCCCTCGGAGCGCTCGCGCACTGAACTTCAACGCTCGAGTGTGCGCGGTGTTGCGCGCCAGTCCTACATCGTCACGCCGCTTGGCGAGTGGTTCCGCGAGGACGTGCTGGCCCACCTGCTCTCACTCGACGCAAGCTCTCGCACGCTGCGCTTCGGCGATGCCGTGCGCGACTACACGATCAAAGCCTATGTCGACGCGATGGATTTCGCACGCGACATCGTGCTCGGCGCCCACAACACACACCTGAATCTGCTTGCGGTAGGGCACCTCGTCTTCAGTGGTGAAGCTGGCCAGCCGCCGCCTGTGGCCGAACTCGGTTTGTCGGTCCGATGCGAGTCGCGAGGGCGCGGCATCGGCACCGCGATTTTTCGCAGCGCACTTGAAATTGCACGCGCTCGAGGCGCACGCACGTTTTCGATGCATTTCAGCGTCGAAAACGCGGCGATGCTTCACATCGCCCATCGGGCTGGCATGACACCGAGTTACCAGTACGGCGAGTTTCATGGCGAACTCGACCTGCGCCCTTGCGTCACACCATCCACACCCCCCACCAGTCACCCGCGTACGTGAATGATCTGATGGCGTCGCGCGAGAAGACCATCTACTACTTCTCGTTCCCGCTTTGTGTGCAGCGCCCGTTTTTAATCTATCCTCCGGCGTACCCATTGGGAATGGAAGTAGAGTCGGGCGCGGCGCAGCTGTTCTGGCCGATTGTCCGCAGAAAGAACGCGGTGGTGGAACTGGCGATCAACCTGTCGCCGAGTTTAGAGGCCGAGTTGGCCGCCGCCGTTGCTGCGGCCATCATCGTCATGGCGAGCGGCGTTGCCATTGC
This sequence comes from Paraburkholderia sp. J11-2, assembly GCF_905220185.1. Lineage (NCBI taxonomy): Bacteria > Pseudomonadati > Pseudomonadota > Betaproteobacteria > Burkholderiales > Burkholderiaceae > Paraburkholderia > Paraburkholderia sp. J11-2. The sequence goes on from NZ_CAJMYY010000033.1 coordinate 24,356, forward strand.
CGTCGAGCACCGGGCGGGATGCCACGGATCAGGCGGTTTGCAACGCGTCCCTGGCGTTGAGCCTGAAGAGCGAAACCGCGGCGACTAGATCGGCGGCCTGACCACGCAAAGCCGTGGCCGCTGCCGACATCTCCTCGACGAGCGCGGCATTCTGCTGGGTCGCGAGATCCATCTGCGAAACAGCCTCGCCGACCTGGACTACGCCGACGCTCTGCTCGCTGCTCGCCGCACTGATCTCGCTCATGATCGTGGTGACGCGCTGGATGCTGGCTACCACCGCTGCCATCGTCGCGCCGGCCTCATCGACCTGCGCGCTACCTTGCTCCACACGCTCGACACTGTCGGAGATCAGCACCTTGATTTCCTTCGCGGCTTCGGCCGTCCTGCCTGCGAGACTGCGAACCTCACCCGCGACCACTGCGAAGCCGCGTCCTTGCTCGCCGGCACGTGCTGCTTCCACCGCTGCGTTGAGAGCGAGAATATTCGTCTGGAACGCGATGCCGTCAATCATGTTGATGATGTCGGCGATTTTGCGGCTTGCCTCCGAGATGCCCTTCATTGTGTCCACTACCTGACTTACAACCTGACCGCCCTGCACCGCGACGGTGGACGCGTCCTGTGCGAGCTGGTTGGCTTCGCTCGCATTGTGCGCGTTCTGGCGCACCGTGGCGCCCAGTTCCTCCATGGAGGCGGCAGTCTCCTCCAGTGCGCTGGCCTGGCTCTCGGTACGCCCGGAGAGATCTGAATTGCCCGAGGCGATCTGCGCGCTGGCGGAGGCCACCGTTTCCGAGCCTTGCCGCACGCTGCGCACCACTTCCCGCAGGCTGCGCTGCATGTGATCGAGCGATGCCAGCAGGCTGGCTTCGTCGCCGGACTGCAACGGAATGCTCTGACTCAGGTCTCCGGCCGCCACGTGACGCGCCACCGCCATCGCGATTGCGGGCTCGCCGCCGAGCTCCCGCATGATGCCGCGCACGATGCGCGCAGCGAGGATTGCGGCTGCGGCTGCACCTGCCAGTACGAGGCAGATAACCAGAGCGCGTGCACGTTGGTAGGTTTCCTGTGCATCGGCGTGGGCCGCAATGCCGCCTGTCCTGTTGATTGCGATCAGTTGCTCGACGTCCCCGAGCACCCCTGCAAATGCCTTTCGATCCGAAGTGCGATAGGAGGCCACCGCGTCGTGCTGCCTCGCGATGCCCTGGCGCGACAGCTCCAAAAAGCTTTCCCTCGTTCCGTCGAACGCGGCGAGATCAACCTTCATGTGCTCGAAAGTCCGCTGCTCATCGCCCGGCGTGACCATGGCCGCATAGGCCGTCAACAGGTCGGACAGGACATCGCGCGCTTTCTCGATACGTGCTTCGGCTGCTGTCATGTCCTCTGCGTTGTCGCCGGAGATCAGATGATCGGCCTCCGCACGACGTATCTCATTCAGGGAACCGCGTATCGAAGCGAGCGTTTCGATCGAAGGCATCCAGTTCGTTGCGATGTCCTCGGTATTGGTGTTGATGCGCCCCATTTCGACGACGCCTAACGTCCCGAGCACGAACGCCAGCAAGATCAGCGATCCAAATGAGGAAATGAGCCTGGTTTTTAAACGCATCTCGGCCCCAGCAACATAAACAGCTTTCATGACTCTCAATCCCCCGTTACGTCAATCAGATGAAACTCGCGCGACTTCATGTCTGGCGTAGAAGCTGCAGAAAACCAAGCTTGCTAAAGGCAATGACGATGGCGTGAGATTTTTTAACATGAGGCCCACATCCTGCCCCTCCCCAACGGGGGGGGCATGGAGGCAGGAGTCCTGGAGCTTGCCGACAGTGTGGCTCTGGCGGCCAAGACCATCCGCACCTTTTGCGTTGTTCTCTCTCCCATCGGAAAATTCAAAGCTCGCGGCGACTCCGCTCGTTATCGGTATCGGGATTGGAACGATCGTGAGTGGCAGTGGCGAGACTTGGGGCGGGTGTGCGATGCTTTACGTGCGCCCGGCACCGTGCAATTGCCGGATGAAGCCAACGAGAGGGCCTTTACCATGAACAGCAATGGAGAACAACGTTCCGACGTATCGATCCGGGCAAGCCTTGCGACTTCCGAGTTCCTCAAAGTTATCTGGCACTTGCGCAGTATTGTGCTGGGTCTCACGGGCCAGATTCTCGTGATGTCCGTGTTGATGTTCTACGTTGGCCGTCCCATCGATGTCGCGACGCGCACGCCGGCAAGCATGGGCGAAACGCTCTATTTCTGCGCGGTGACTGCGCTGACGATCGGCTATGGCGATGTGATCCCAACGACCTCGCTTGGCCGCCTCATCGCGGTGCTACTGGGTATGTTGGGCATCGTGATCACTGGCGTGACCACTGCCGCTGCCGTCTATGCGATACAGACGGCGGCAAGGAAAGCGCATTTGTAACGATAAGAGCGGGGTGCAGCAGTTGGTCGCGGCCCGATCGTTGGAAGAGATTTCGCCTGTCGTCGCGCCGCGAGACAGACGTCGTAGAGGCCGATGCACGCCAGCCCACGGTCTTTGGATCGGGCGGCCTCCGGAAAGCGGGTGGCCTCGTCCTGAGCCGCGAAGGCGTCGCATAAATTCAGGCGGCGGATAGGAGTTCACAACCTGGCGGCCGTGTCGAAGTGCTTTGTGCTGCTGCTGAATCACCCGGCGTCGAGAATCCCGGCAGCGAACGTCCGGGAACGGCCTGCGGCGCAGAGGCCAATTGACATCGTTGCCGTCGTCATCACCGCCGGGGTTGGCCCGGCGTTCACCCCAAGTTCTCCTCACTTGCCGCGGAATACTGGCACGCGGCGCTGCATCATCGCGGCCTTGCCTTCCTGAAAGTCTTCCAGCTGGAATTGCCAGCTCTGCTCAACGAATTCGCGTTCGGTCGCGGCTTCGACGGCGTCGGCGAGCCCACGGCGCAGCGTCTCCCGCACCGACATTACCGAGGCGGGCGCCGACGCGGCGATCTCGGCCGCGAGTTGCTGGGCGGCGCGACGCACCTCGTCTTGTGGCACGAGCATGTCGGCGAGTCCGATGCGCACGGCCTCGGTGCCGTCAATGCGGCGGCCCGTGTAGAACAGCAGTGCGGCTTGCTGGGCACCGACCAGACGCGGCAGCGTAGCGGTGGTCCCGAACCCGGGATGCGTGCCGAGGCGGGAGAAGTTTGCGCAAAAGCGGGCTTCGTTACAGGTCACGCGGAAATCGGCGACGAGCGCGAGGCCGAAGCCGCCGCCAACGGCTGCACCCTGGATCGCGGCCACGACCGGCTTGCGCGTGCGGAACAGGCGTATGCCGCGTTTGTAGAGCATGCCGGCGTTGAGCGCGCGGCCGTCGTTGAGTTCGGGCGCGGCGAAGTCGGCGCCCGCGCAGAACACCTTGCCTTCGGAGGCGAGGACGACGGCGCGGCACGCGTCGTCTTTGTCGAGCGCCTCCATTACGTCGGCGATTGCGCTGATGAGGTGCTCATCGAAGTGGTTATTAGGCGGTCGGGAGAACTCTACGGTTGCCACGTATTGCTCGATCTGGACGCGGACGTCGCCGGTAGTCGGGTAGCTGTGCATGGATGTCGATGGGTTGAATGCACGGCGGCGCCATGCATGCGTGAGCAGGAGCAGCACGTCGAAGCGTGCCATTGAGACTGCATGTTGACGACGCCGCCCACAACAGACCCACCCCGTCGCGGGGGGCTGGGCGCGCACCCGAATCCCCCCCGCGACGCACGGTGCGCGCAGATGCCGCCAGCCGTTACCTTCGGGTACATCCCTAGATTTGCGATCAGGAGACACGATGTTTGAAAACTATCAGCCGGCCTGGATGACCGACGATCTGTTGCAGTTCCGCGATGCCGCACGGCGTTTCGCGCGAGAGCAACTCGAAACGACCGACCTGCAATGCCGCGAGGTCAAGCGGACTTCACGCGAGGCGTGGCGCGCCATCGGCGCACTGGGCATGATCTTGCCGGACGTGCCTGAGGAGTACGGTGGCTCCGGCGGCACGCCGGCCCATGCAGCGATCGTGTTCGACGAATTCGGCTACAGCGGCAACACGGGGTTGGGGCTTGGCATCGGCATGAACCATATCGTCGCCCATTATGTGCTGCGCTATGGTACCGAGGCCCAGAAGCAGTGCTGGCTGCCCGGCATGGCGAGTGGCGAGCTGATCGCCGCTATCGCGATGACGGAGCCCGGCACGGGTTCCGATCTGCAGGGCGTGCGAACACGCGCCGAACGCCGCGGCGAGAGCTATGTCATCAACGGGGCCAAGACGTTCATTTCGAATGGCCAGCAGTGCGACGTGGTGCTCGTCGTCACCAAGACCGACCCCACGCTCGGATCGAAGGGCATCTCGCTGGTTCTGGTCGATGCGAACACGCGCGGTTTCCGCCGCGGCAAGGCGCTCGACAAGATCGGCCTGGAGAGCCAGGACACGTCCGAGATGTTCTTCGACGACTGCACGGTTTCAGCCGACTGCCTGCTTGGCGGCGTGGAGGGGCAGGGCTTCTACCAGCTCATGCAGCAGCTTCCCTATGAGCGCGCTCAACTCGCACTGAACGCCGTTGGCGCGATGCGCCGCGCCTTCGACCTGACCGTGGACTACGTGAAAGAGCGCAAGGCGTTCGGCAAGGCGATCGGCGACTTCCAGAACACGCGCTTCGTGCTGGCCGACGTCAAGGCCACGCTGACGGCTTCGTGCGCCTTTGCCGATCAGATCGTGCAGCAATGGGTGGATGGCAAGCTCGACCCCGTCACGGCCTCGATGGGCAAATTCTGGATCACCGAGCGCCAGGGCGAGGTCATGGACAAGTGCCTGCAATTGTTCGGCGGCTACGGCTACATGAAGGAATACCCGATTGCCCGCATGTACGCCGACGCGCGCGTGCAGCGCATCTACGGCGGCACCAATGAGATCCAGCGCGAACTGGTCGGCCGGTCGCTTTGATCCAAATTTAAACCCCCAGCAAGGAGATACGACATGTCCAAGGTAGTAGTGGCCGGCGTCGGCATGGTGCCGTTCAAGAAGCCCGGCGCGAGCGGTACCTACATCGAAATGGGCGCCGAAGCGGCGCGCCTTGCGCTCGCCGATGCAGGCATCGGCTACGGCAAGGTTCAGCAGGCTTATGCAGGCTACGTCTTTGGCGATTCCACCAGCGGTCAGGCCGCGCTGTATCCGGTCGGCATGACGCAGATTCCGATCGTCAACGTCAACAACAACTGCTCGACCGGGTCGACTGCGCTGTTTCTCGCCCGCCAGGCCGTCGAAAGCGGCGCGGTGGACTGCGCCATCGCACTCGGCTTCGAGCAGATGCAGCCGGGCGCGCTCGCCTCGGTGTTCACCGACCGTCCGGGCCCGATGGACCGCGCGCTGGTCCTCACGGCCGAGCTGAACCCCGAAGCCGTCGAGGCGGGCGTGCCGATGGCGCTGCTGCAATTTGGCGGTGCCGGCAAGGAGCACATGGACAAGTACGGCACGAAGCTCGAAACCTTCGCGAAGATCCGCGCGAAGGCGAGCCGTCATGCCGCCAACAATCCGCTGGCCGTATTCCGCAACGTGGTGACGCCGGACGACGTGATGGCTGCTCCGGTGATGTGGCCCGGCGTGATGACGCGTCTGATGGCTTGCCCGCCGACTTGTGGCGCGGCTGCCGCCATCATCTGCTCGGAAGACTTCGCGAAGAAGCACGGCCTGAAGCAAGACGTGCGTATCCTCGCGCAATCGATGACAACCGACAGCCCGGCCCTTTACGAAGATCGCTCGATGATCCAGGTGGTTGGCTTCGACATGGCGAAGGAGGCCGCGCGCCAGGTATACGAGCGTGCTGGCGTGAGCCCTTCGGATATCCAGGTATTGGAGTTGCACGACTGTTTCGCGCACAACGAACTCCTGACCTACGAGTCGCTGGGCCTGTGCCCGGTCGGCGGCGCGGAGAAGTTCGTCGAAGACGGCGACAACACCTACGGCGGCAAGTTCGTCACCAACCCGTCGGGCGGCCTGCTTTCGAAGGGACACCCGCTCGGCGCGACGGGCCTTGCGCAGTGCTACGAGTTGACGCGCCAGTTGCGCGGCACCGCCGGCAGCACCCAGGTGGACGGCGCGAAGCTGGCGTTACAGCACAACCTCGGCCTTGGTGGCGCCTGCGTGGTGACGCTGTACGGCCGCGCCTAACCGGTCGTGCCTAACCGGCCGTGCCTGATCGGCTTCGCCCGGCGCCGCCGGGCGAAGCGCTTCTTCGACTACCCATATGGCAAACAAAAGCGATATCGGCCGCGTATTGTCGCGCGGCTCGGCCGACGTGGAGAGAGGGCGTTTGCGCTTCTTCGCCAAGGCGACGGGCGAAACCCGGCCTGTCTACACCAAGGTGGCCGCCGCGCGCGACGCGGGATACCCCGACCTGCCGGCGCCGCCGACCTTCCTGTTCTGCATGAACAGCGAAGTGGGAAGCTTCGAGGAGGAGTTAACGACGCTCCAACTGGATCTCGGCCGCGTCTTGCACGCGGAGCAGGCGTTCGACTACCACCGCATGGCGTTCGCTGGCGACACGCTTTCGTTCGAGACCCGCGTCTGCGGCGTCTACGACAAGAAGGGTGGTGCGCTGCATTTCGTCGAGCAGATCACCCGGGTTGAAAACCAGAGGGGCGAGCACGTAGCCGATTTGCGCCTCACCATCGTCGAGCGGCGAGGCTGAGGCAGTTCCATTTATTGCATTACACGACAGAAAAGTAAGGAGTCCAATCATGACCAAACTCGCAGGCAAGGTAGCACTCGTCACCGGCTCGGGCCGTGGCATCGGCCGCTCGCTGGCCCTCAAGCTCGCTTCGGAAGGTGCGCGCGTGGTCGTCAACGATCTCGATGCCGATCCGGCGAACGAAGTCGTCGAACTGATCAAGTCGCAGGGTGGCGAGGCCGTGGCGTGCGCCGGTAGCGTAAGCGCACCGGACTTCGCTGATCGGTTCATCAAGACGGCGGTCGATCACTACAAGGGAATCGACATCATCGTCAACAACGCCGGCTTCACCTGGGACAACGTGCTCCAGAAGATGACCGACGAGCAATGGTACGCAATCATCGATTGCCACCTGACCGCACCGTTCCGCATCCTGCGCGCCGCTTATCCGGTGATCTCGGCCGCCGCCAAGGCCGAAGCCGCCGAAGGGCGTGAAGTGTGGCGCAAGGTGGTGAACATTTCGTCGATCGCTGCCGGCGGTAACGCGGGGCAGACCAACTATTCGTCGGCCAAGTCGGGCATCCTCGGCATGACCAAGACGCTGTCGAAGGAGTGGGGGCGCCTGAAGGTCAATGTCAACGCTGTTGCCTTCGGCCATATCGAAACGCGCCTGACCGTGCCGCTCCAGGGCACCGAGAGCAAGACCGTGAATATCGAGGGCCGCGAGATCAAGGTGGGCATCGGCGAGGCGCTGGTCGAAGCCTCGAAGAAGATGATCCCCGCTGGCCGCCCTGGCACGCCGGAAGAAGCGGCCAACGCCGTGTACCTGTTCTGCCAGCCGGAGTCGGATTATGTATCCGGCCAGGTCGTGATCTGCGGCGGGGGCTTCGGCAACGTCTGACCGGCGCGCCGCCCGCGCCACGCGCGCGGGCGCGTGACAAGCCGACCGTTACGCGAGCCGCACCCCAAAGGCTGGACGCCGATCCGCCTTTGGGGTGTTTTGTTTTTCGGGGCTGTGTTTCGAGGCAGCGTCTGGCGAACAATCGTTGCCAGGACAACACTGCGGGGAAGGCCCGGCTGTATGCGGATGGGAGAGCGGGACGGTGAATGGCTTTATCGGCGTCGATCGGTTGCGGGACGCGCGCAAGCCGTCTTCGCCAATGCCTCGACGCAAAGCGAACGCCCCGGGTCCCGGGCGAAGCGGAAGCCGGTGCGCAGATGTCGACCTCCGACCCGCACGGGGACCGTCAAGCCTAGCGCACCTGGTTTAGCGCGCGGGCCGTCTTCGATTCGTCAGAATCGTCATGTGAGGTAGGCGCGCAGAGCTTACGGCGCGAGCGCTCTGTGTGCAGCCAGCGCAGGCAGCCGATGGCGGCACAGAAGATCACGCCGGCCGCGCCCATGTAGCCCAGTTCGTAGCCGTGCGGGTTCGCTGCTCCCGCCGCCTGGACCAGATGCCCCGTCGCGACCGCCGCCACCGCGGCCGCAATGTTGCCGATGGCGGTGAATATTGCGAGCATGACGGGTTGCTGGCCGAGCGGTGTGACCTCGGCGAGCAACACCGGGCCGAACGCGGTGGCCAGGGCGCCGAGTCCGGACGACAGCGCGATCACGACGGTCTTTTGTATCGGCGCGAGCGGAAGCTTGCCCAGCGCGACCAGCAGCAGCGCCGAGATGATCATTGCCGCGCCCAGCAGCTTCGCGCGTGCGTTGCGGCTCGATGTGCCGCGTCGCATCAGGCGCTGTGACAGGCCGCTCAGGAAAACCTGCACCGGCATGAGGATCAGCACGACGACGGTGAACCAGCGCCCGGCCGATGCGGCGCTGTAACCCAGCCCCCGCTGCAGGTAAAGCGGCAGCCAGGTCATGGTGATGCCCAGCACGGTGTAGCCGGCAATCGCCCCGCCGTAGATGGCGAGCACCGAACGGTCGGCGAAGAGCGTGCGATAGGGCAGTGCATCCGGCAGGCGGTATCCTGCGTTGCCGCGTGCGTCGGCGGAGCGGCCTTCGCTGCTGCCGCGAATCAGGCGCGGATTGCAGCCGATGCCGAGCCAGAGCAAAGACCAGAGCGCGCCGATCGCGGCGAGAATTGCGAAGTTGCTGCGCCAGCCCCACGCCGCCGTGATCGACGGGATCAGCAGCCCCGCGAGTACCAGCCCGATCGATGCTCCGGTGCTGACGACCGCGACCGGCAGGTTGCGCTTCTCGTCGGGGAACCATTGGAACAGGGCGACCACGGTGAACGGGAATGCCGGCCCTTCAGCGGCACCGAGCAGCATGCGCGCCCACAGCAACTCGTGCGCATTGGTGGCGAATAACACCGGAATTTGCAGGGCCGCCCACGCTATTCCCATGACGAGGAGCAGCCAGCGCGCGGCGAGTCGTCGGCACGATAATCCGACGAGAATGCCGGATAGGGAGAAGAGCCAGTAGAAGCTGCCGGAAATCATGCCGAACTGGGCGGCGGACAGGTTCAACTCGCTCATCAACGGTACCGCCGTCATGCTCAGGGCGATCTTGTCGAGGAAGTTGACCAGCATGTAGAGCTGCAAGAGGACCACGATGGTCCACGCAGGTCCGCGTCGGAAAATCTGGGAATCAGTCATGGAGATGTGAGGGCGGATTGCTGCGGTAGGAGGACGCCGAGGCGTCTCGCGGTATGGCCGGCGAGACGCGGCGGCTTCGGCGAGTGATGACGAAAGTCCGCCCGGAGTCAGAACGGTTTGTCGCCGACGACGGTGGCGCGCATCATGCGGCGCGTCGCGGGGAAATAGTCCTGGATCGCGTAGTGCTGGGTCGCGCGGTTGTCCCAGAAGGCGATGGTGTGAGGGCGCCATTTCAGGCGGACCTGATACTCCGGCGCAGCCGCCTGCGTATAGAGATACTGCAGCAGGTTCATCTCCTCGAACTGATAGTCGAAGCCGAAGCGGTATCTGCGGAAGCTTTCGAAGTTGAGGATATGCGTCGTGAAGGCCTGGTTGACGTAGAGGATCTTCTCGCCGCTTTCCGGGTGAGTGCGCACGACCGGATGGTGCTGTGCCGGGAACTGCCTGCGCAATTCCTCGCGGCGCTCGGGCGTCACGTCGTTGCCGAAGGTGGGCAGGATGTCGTGCACAGCGATCAGGCCATCCAGGCGCGCCTTGATGTCGTCGGGCAGGTTTTCGTACGCGGCGACCATGTTGATGAAGAGCGTGTCGCCGCCGATCTCTGGGCATTCGACGCAGCGCAGCATCGAACCGAGCGAGGGAATTTCGCGCCATGAGACATCGGTATGGAAGATGTTCTCGCGGGCCTTCCTGTCCCTGCTGCCGCCGAGCAGCACCAGTTCGGGATGATCGGGGTGATGCGGGAAAACGGGATGCACTTCCAGTTCGCCGAAGCGCCGCGCGAAAGCCACATGCTGCGCCGGCGTAATGTCCTGATCCCGGAAGAAGATGACCTTGAACTCCACGAGCGCACGGCGGAGCGCCTTGATGGTGGTTTCGTCCAGGCTCTCGCGCAGGTCGATGTCACCGATTTCGGCGCCGATGCCTGGCTGGCATCGCGTCAAGGAGAAGGGCCAGTCTCCCGATACGGTGGCGATTGTGCGTGGTCCTTCAATGGTATTCATGCTGAAGTTGTCTCCTGGGGCGGCTCACGAAAGAATTTCTCGTTGCAGGCGGCATCGTCGGCGAGCAACGTACGCCGTTGCGCGCACTGCACGGGTGCCATCGTGCGCCGGTGCCGCCTGGGGCATCCCACCCCACGGCGGGGGGGCATTTCGCTCTGCGAAGGAACGCAACATGGATCGTCCGGGTGGATTGCATTGCGACGCCCTGATGTGGCGCCGCCCCCTCGCCAGGAGGGGGCGCACCGCCTGGCCGCGCCCCCCCGCGTTGGGGGTGACTCCGCCTCCCGCGCGACGCGATCATGGGGTCACAGCCCAGCCGGCACCGCGCCGGTCAATATTCGAAGCGGAGATCCGATTGAACATCAGCCGAAACGTATTTCGTGAAGATCACGAGCAATATCGCAACACCGTGAGCCGGTTCTTTGAACGTGAATGCGTTCCGCGCCAGGAGGCGTGGAACGCCGCCGGCCAGGTGGATCGCGAGACCTGGCTGAAGGCCGGACGCGAAGGCCTGCTGTGCGTCACCATTCCGGTGGAGTATGGCGGCGGCGGCGGCGACTTCGGCCATGCCGCGGTGCTCGTCGAGGAGAACGCTCGTGCGGGCGTCAGCGGCTTTAGCTTCGGCGTGCACTCGTTCGTGGTCGCGCCCTACATCAACCGTCTCGGCACGGAAGAGCAGAAGCAGCGTTGGCTGCCGAAGGCGTGCTCGGGCGAAACCATCATGGCCGTCGCCATCACCGAGCCCGGCGGCGGCTCCGACGTGAAGGCCTGCCGCACCACGGCCGTTCGCGATGGCGACGAATGGGTCATCAACGGCAGCAAGACCTTCATTTCGAACGGCGTCATTGCGGACCTCGTCATGGTCGTATGCAAGACCGACCCGTCCGCCGGTGCCAAGGGCGTGAGCCTCATCATGGTCGAGACCGACCGCGAAGGCTTCCGCCGCGGCCGCAAGCTGCAGAAGGTCGGCATGCATGCCCAGGATACCGCCGAGCTGTTCTTCGACAATGTGCGCGTGCCCGCGAGCAATCTGCTGGGCGAGGAGAACAAAGGCTTCAGCTACCTGATGCACGACCTGACCCAGGAGCGCATGGGCATTGCGCTGAATGCTGCGGCGCAACTGGAGCGCGCGCTCGATCTCACGCTGCAGTACGTGAAGGACCGTAAAGCCTTCGGCCAGACAGTGTGGGACTTCCAGAACACCCGGTTCAAGCTCGCGGACGCCAAGGCGGGTGCCGTGGCTGTGCGCACGATGGTCGACCACTACCTCGGCAAGCATATGCGCGGCGAACTGACCGGCGAGGAGGCCGCCATCGCCAAGCTCTACGCCACCGAAACGATGTGGAAGCACGTGGACGACATGGTTCAGTTGCACGGCGGATACGGGTACATGCTGGAGTATCCGATCGCGCGCATCTTCGTCGATTTTCGTGTGTCCCGAGTCTATGGCGGGAGCAACGAGGTCATGCGCGAGGTCATTTCCCGCAAGCTGTGAGCGTTGCGGAGCAATTCGAGGAGAAAAACATGGCAGAAAAGAACATGATCGGCACTGTGCTCGGCACGGGTTCAGTTGAAATCGAAAAGGGGCGCTTGCGATTCTTCGCCAAGGCGATCGGTGAAAACGACCCCATCTATACCGACGACGCCGCAGCCCACGCGGCGGGACATCCCGCATTGCCCGTGCCGCCGACCTTCCTCGCCTGCATGGTCAGCGAGACGTCGAATGTCATCGAGCGCATGAAGGTGCTTCAGATGGATCTCGGCCGCATCCTGCACGCGGAGCAGGCCTTTGACTACCATCGTATGGCCTACGCGGGGGACACACTGCACCTCGAGACGAAGCTGTCCGATGTGTACGACAAGAAGGGCGGTGCGCTGCATTTCGCGGTCATGGAGACGCGGGTTACCAATCAGAACGGCGAACATGTTGCGGACCTTCGCGGCACTCTGGTCGAGCGCCGCGGCTAACAGAAAGCAAGGAGAAAGAGAACATGCAAGCCCCCCGTTTCAGCGATGTCAACGTCGGCGACAAACTGCCCCCGTTGGCCCTGCCGGCGATCAACCGTACGATGCTCGCGCTCTACTGCGGCGCTTCGGGCGACCACAATCCGATCCACATCGATATCGACTTTGCGCGCAAGTCGCGCATGCCGGACGTATTTGCGCACGGCATGCTTTCGGCGGCCTGGCTCGGGCGGCTGCTGACCAGCTGGGCGCCGCAGACCGCGCTGCGCAATGTCTCGGTCCGCTTCACCGGCATCACGCACCTGGGCAACCAGCCGACCTGCACCGGTGAAGTCGTCGAGAAGCTCGAGGCCAATGGCGAGAACCGCGTCAAGGTCGCGATCAGGTGTACGAACCAGTACGGCGAAGACAAGCTGGTGGGCGAAGCCACCTTGGCGCTGGACTGACGGGAAGGACCCCGCGGTCGGCTGCGCGTGAGGGAGCCGTGGCGGGGAGCATTCGGAATCAGGAGCCGGTGGCGAGACAGTCGAACTGCCTCATGCCGCGGCCCGCGGAGATCAACATGTACATGACCCAGGGACTGCACCGGTCCCTCCAGCAACGTCCTGGCGCCGTTGCGATCCGCTTTGGCGACCACAGCGTCACCTTCCGGCAGCTCGGCGCGCGCGTGGCGCGTCTGGCCGGCGCGTTGCGCCAGTTCGGCGTGATGGACGGCGAGCGCGTTGCGATGCTCTCGCTCAATTCGGCCCGCTATCTCGAGTACAACCTGGCCGTGCCTTGGGCGGGAGGCGTGCTGAATCCGGTCAACATCCGCTGGAGCCAGGCGGAAATGCTCTACGCGCTCAACGATTCGGGCACCAGCATCCTTATCGTCGACGAGACCTTCAAGGGCCTCGCCGCCGCGCTGCAGGCCGGCGCGCCGAGCGTGCGCCACGTGATCTACGCGGGGGACGGCCCCGTCCCCGATGACATGCACGGATACGAAACGCTGATCGACGCCAGCGAGCCGGTGGAGGACGCCTGGCGCCACGGCGACGACCTTGCCGGCATCTTCTACACCGGCGGCACGACCGGCTTCCCCAAGGGCGTGATGCTGTCGCATGCGAACCTGACGACGACGGCGATGGCCGCCATCCTCGCGGGACGTTGCGGTGCGGAAGCCGTGTTCCTGCACGTAATGCCGATGTTCCACCTGGCCGCCTTTGCCGCGGCCAACGCACTGTTCGCCTCGGGCGCGCAGCAAATCGTGATGCCGGGCTTCAATCCGCAGGCCACGCTCAACGCCATCGCCCGCGAGCGCGTCAACCAGATCGGGCTCGCGCCGACCATGATCCAGATGCTGGTCGACTGGATGGCCGGGAACCCGGCCGAAGCGGCGGAACTGGACCTAAGCTCGCTTCGGCTCATTGCCTATGGCGCCTCGCCCATCTCGCAGACGCTCTTGCGGCGCGTTGGGGCCGCATTTCCAGGCGTCGCGTTCATGCAGGGCTATGGCATGACCGAGCTGTCCGCCACGTGCACGATTCTCGGACCCGAGTTTCACACCGAAGAGGCTTTCGCGAGCGGCAAAGCGCGCGCCGCTGGCAAGCCGCTGATGTCGGTGGAGGTGCGTATCGTCGGGCCGGACGGCGCGGAGCTGCCGCGCGGCGGAGTCGGCGAGATCGTCGCGCGCGGCGGCACGGTGATGCTCGGCTACTGGAACAAGCCCGAAGCCACGGTCGAAGCGATCCGCAATGGCTGGATGCATACCGGCGACAGCGGCTACATGGACGAAGAGGGCCTCATCTACGTGGTCGACCGGCTCAAGGACATGATCGTCACCGGCGCGGAGAACGTGTATTCGGCTGAGGTCGAGAACGCGGTCTCCAGCCACCCGTCGGTCGCCATGTGCGCGGTGATCGGCGTGCCCAACCAGAAGTGGGGCGAGTCGGTGCACGCGGTCGTCGTGAGCAAGCCCGGCATGAACGTGAGCGCCGAGGAAATCATTGCGCATTGCCGCGAGCGCATTGCGGGCTACAAGTGCCCGCGCAGCGTGGAGTTTCGCGACACGTTGCCGTTGTCGAGCGTCGGCAAGGTGCTCAAGGGCGAGTTGCGCAAGCCTTTCTGGAGCGACCGCGCGCGCAGCGTTGCGTGATGCGCAGCATTCCTGATCAATCATTCCAGGAGCTACTTTGACTTCTCTACTTTCGACGCTGTCGCTGGCGAGCATTCCGCCGGAAGACGAAGCGTTGCGCGCACCCGTGCGGGCATTCCTGCACAGCGAGCTGCGCGACTATCCCCCGCATTTGCGGGCTCGCAGCATTGGCGCCTACGATGCCGACCTCACCCGTGCGCTCGGCGCGAAGGGCTGGATCGGCATGAACCTGCCGCCCGAAGTCGGTGGCGACGGGCGTAGCCACTTCGCGCGCTTCGTGTTCACCGAGGAAGTGCTGGCGTTCGGCGCACCCGTCGTCGCGCACTGGACCGCCGACCGCCAGACGGCGCAGCTGATCGCGCGCTACGGCACGAGGGAGCAGCAGGCACGCTACATCCCCGGCATTCGCGCCGGCGAGATCGTGTTCGGCATCGGTCTGAGCGAGCCCGATACCGGTTCCGACCTCGCCAGCGTGCGCACACGCGCAGTGCGCACCGAAACCGGCTGGCGCATCAACGGCCGCAAGATCTGGACGACCAACGGCCACCGCGCGAGCCACATGTGCGCGCTGGTGCGCACGTCGGGCACAACCGAGGACCGCCACAAGGGCCTGTCGCAACTGATCTTCGACATGAAGACGCCAGGCATCAGCGTGCGCCCGATCCTCAACATCGTCGGCGAGGATGAGTTCAGCGAAGTGCTGTTCGAGGACGTGGACGTACCGGTTGACGCGCTGATCGGCGAGGAAGGCGACGGCTGGAGCCAGGTGACCGCCGAGCTGGCCTTCGAGCGCAGTGGCTGCGAGCGTATCTATTCGAGTGTGGTGCTTGCCGACATCTGGCTGGACGAGATGCGCGCGATCGAGAACCCGCCGTCCATCGTGGTCGATGTCGCGGGTCGTATCGCGGGTCGCCTGGCCGTGTTGCGCGCCATGTCGCTGGGTGTTTGCGCATGCCTCGACGCCGGCAAGAACCCCGAGCTCGAAGCATCGCTGGTCAAGGATCTCGGCACCGAGTTCGAGCAGGAGGTGCCCAGCTGGATCGCCGAGGCCAACGCAAGCATTCAGAGCTTCCGCCCGTCGCGCGAACTGGCTCTGGCGCTTGCCTACGTGACGCAGTACGCGCCGGTCTTTTCGATCCGCGGCGGCTCTCGCCACATCATGCGCGGCATCATCTCCCGCGGCCTTGGACTTCGTTGATTGAGTGACACCATGACTGATTCCATCCTGGGCGGCTTCGAGCGCCCGCTACGCGAACTGTGCACCGTCGAGGCGCTGCGCCGTGTCGAGGCAGGCGAAGGGGCCGAGGCGCTGTGGCAGAGCATCGACGCGCTCGGCTACACCGATGCGCTGGTGCCGGCTGAATCCGGCGGCGCGGGTCTGTCGCTCGCCGACATGCACGCGCTGTTCTTCGCCGCCGGCCGCGCCGGACTGAGTCTGCCGTTCGCAGAGACGGCCGTGGCGCGCGCGCTGCTGGCGTCGGCCGGGCATCAGCCGGGCGGCGGCTGCATCGTCGTTGCGCCGGCGGCCGAAGCCGATGGCGAGGCCGTGGTCTGCCATGACGTGCAGGATGCCGCGCTGGCCGAGTTCGTGCTGGTCAGCCGCGCCGGCGAATGGCTGCTGCTCGTGCGCGACGCGGCGCATTTCACGCCGGGCGCGTACCGTCCGACGATGTCGGCGGACACGCTGCGCTGGAGCACGGGGCGAGAAGCACTCGTGCGCTTCCCGGTGCAATGTGCCGACGGCGAGGCCATCCGCAACGTGCTGCAAGCTACGGCGATGGCCGGCGCAATGGCCCATGTGACCGACCTGACGGTGCGCTATGCCAACGACCGCAAGCAGTTTGGGCGCCCCATCGGCAAGTTCCAGGCAGTGCAGCAAGATGTGGCCGTGCTGGCATCGCAGGCCGCCACCGCCGAGATGGCTTCGCGCATCGGTTGCTCGAGCGCGAGCTTTCTGCCCGATCCGTTGCTGGCGGCCACGGCCATGCTGCGTGCGTCGGAGGCAGCGGCCCGCGTGGCGGCGATCTCACATGCGGTGCACGGTGCGATCGGCATGACCGAGGAGCACGAACTGGGCTTGTTCACGCGACGCCTGCATGAATCCCGGAGCAGCGGCGCCGGCGTGCGTTGCGCGGAGCAACTCGGGCGCACCGTGCTGGCGGAAGAGGGCCTGCCGGTGGTGGACTTCGTTCGCACGAGGCTCACCGCCGGCGCAGCGGCCGCGTGAGTTCATTCGAGGCCGCTGCTGACCGGCGCAGAGGGCTTGCCGACCCCGCGCCGGTCGTATTGCGCCACAGTGCGTCCCGCGCAGAGCCGGACGCAGCCGCCAAGCTATAATTGCGGGGGCGTTTCTGCGGCGCCATCGTTTTCGCATCACTGTTCTGAACCTGCCATGTCCGCATCCGATACCGTGACCGGCATCTCGCCGGAGGCCGGTAATACCGGTGCCTGCGATGCCTCTTCCTTCGCCGGCTCGCGGCTGCTTCCCCCGCGCGGAGAGCGCCGGCTGATGCCGCGCGACACGCTGATGAATCGCCTGATGGAGGCGCGCGAACGGCGTGGCATCGTCGTGCAAGGGCCTGCCGGAAGCGGCAAGACCAGCACGCTCCTCGCTTGGCGCAAGCGCCTTCTGGGACTCGATACGGACGTCGCGTGGCTGACATTGACCCCCGCGGACAATGACTCCAGCCGATTCTTCGATGATTTGCTAACGAGCATCGCCGAGGTCGACCCTGGCCTCGTGCGTGACGCCGCACTGCTGGTGGGACGCGACAGCGACGAGGCGGCGAGCGAGCGGCTGATGCTCGCGCTGCTGGCGGGTGTCGGACGGCATTGCCGCGACGTGGTGCTGATGCTGGACGATGTGCATTACCTGCACAACCCGTCTATCGTGGAGGCCCTGCGCTGCGCGGTCGAATATGCACCGCCCAACCTCCGTCTGGCTTTCGGCACGCGCGCGGCGTTGCCGCTGCCGTTGGCCGCCCTGAATGCGCGTGGCCAGATGCTGGAGATCGGCGCTCGCGACCTGGCCTTCAGCCCGGACGAGTCGGAGCGGTACCTGCAAAACTACGTGAGCGACATCGACAAGCGCGAAGCACGGCGGCTGCACGATCTCACGGAAGGCTGGGTGGCCGGCCTGCAGTTGTTCGCGGTCGATCTCAAGACGCAGCGCCGGCAGCGCGGCGAGCGGGTGCCGGTGCGCGATACGCAGACATTTGCGAGGTACTTCGAGCATGAGGTGCTTGGCAGCCTGCCTGAAGAGGATCTGCAGATACTCGTACGCATCTCGGTCTGCGAGAGCGTCAGCCCGGCGCTCTGCGCGACACTGATGGGGATGCCGCACGCCGTTGCGAGGATGATGCGGCACCTGATGCATCTCGAGGGGGGCGGCCTCTTCCTGACGCGGCATGACACGCGCGACCACGAGGTGTGGTATCGGCTTCATCCTCTGATACGCGAGGTGCTGCAGGCGCGTTGCCTCGAATGGCCCGAAGCCGATCTGCGGGCCATGCATGCGACCGCGTGGCGCTGGTTCGAAGCGCGCGGCTACCTCGACGAGGCGGTGCGCCACGCGGTGGAAGCGGGCGAGTGCGAAGCGGCGGCCGATCTGGTCGAGCAGCGGATCCCCGAACTGATGGAACACGGCCACTTGTCGCAGATGGCCGCGCTCATGCGCCGCTTGCCGCCCGAACAGGTGCGGCGGCGGTTCAGATTGCGCATCTTGCGATCGTATTTGCGGCTGTTCGCTCACGATTTCGAGTTGGTCACGGAGACGCTCGATGAACTGGAGCGCGAGGCGGCGCGCGGCCAACTCGACGAGCGCCAGCGCTACGCCGTCACCCTGTTGCGCGCAGCCTTCGCGCTGTATTCGGACGATGTGAGCGCGCTCGCCACGCTGCTCCCGCAGGTTCAGGACACGCCTGATGGCCTCGATCAAGTGGAGGCCGCCACGCGGGCCAATCTGCTCGGAATGATATACATCTTCTGCGGCGATTTTGCCCACGGCCGGCGCGTGTTGCAGGATGAATCGTGGGCCGAAAAGTCGATCCGCGCCGGGCTGATTGCCGATTGCGTGACCGCCATGAGCTTCGTGCTTGAAGGCCAGATCGCGCGGGCCGGTACCATCTTGCGCACGGTCCTCGACAGCGCTGAGAAGTTCGGCCCCGGCTATATCGGCGTCGCGAGCCTCGCAGCGGGACTGCTGGCCGAGATCCTGTACGAACTCAGCGATATCGACGCGCTGTGCAGCCTGCTCGGCACACGCATCGACGTGCTCGAGCGCGTCTCGATGCCCGACACGGTGCTTCGCGCACTGGCCCCGCTGGCCCTCGGGCACTGGATCGCGGGCCGTCCGCTAGACGCGCACGCCACGCTGGAGCGTCTGGAAGACTACGCGCTGCGCAACCGGCTGGACCGCTTGCAGGCCTACGTGCTCGCCTTGCGCGTGCGCATCTACCTTCAGGAAGGGGAGCCGGACTTTGCGGAGGGCTCGCTCGATCGCCTCGATTTGCTCGCCGCGCAATACACCGATGCTTCGCACAACTTCACGCTGGATCTGTGGCTTTGCGCCGGCCGCGCGCATCTCGATCTCTGCATGCATCGCAACGACCATTTCCAGATGCGCGCCCGAGCGCTGTCGTTGCTCGCCGTCGCTGAGAAGGCTGGGAGATGGCGGTTCGTCGCGACCCTGCACGTCCTGCTGGCGATCGCCGAACAGCACTGCGGTAATGCGCTGTCGTCCGACGAGCATCTGCTCGAAGCGGTGAGGCTCGGTCATCGGCTCGGCCTCGTGCGCACGCTGATCGACGCTTCGCCGCAGGCTCCGGCACTGCTGTCGGCATTGAGGCAGCGCGAGAACCTCGACCCCGTCCTCTGCTTCTATCTTCAGAGATTGATGGATGCCACCGGTGTACCGCAGGCGCGCAAGGCGGCACCCGCGGCAGCGCCTCGGGTTTTGCGCGAAGCGCTGTCCGAGCGCGAAAGCGAGATCCTCGAACTGGTGGCGCAGGCCATGCCCAACAAGAAGATCGCGGCCATGCTCAACATCACGCCCGAAACGGTCAAGTGGCACTTGAAGAACATCTTCAACAAGCTGGAAGTGGGTAGCCGCAACGACGCGGCCGCCCGGCTGCGGGCGCTGAAGGCTGAATCCCAGGGATAGGCCCCGCTTCCCGTTCGCCATTCCCGACGATTGGCGCCGAACTCCCGCAGTGCTCCGGGATGCCCGCCATGAATCCCGTCCGGGTCGGCCGCCGACCGGACGGAGCGCGAACCTGCGGCGACGGCTGACGGTCGCCGTCTGAAGTCGGGACAGCCAACGACCTGCTGCATGGACGGCCATCCGTCCATCCCGGCTGCGCGATTCTCCATTGGCCGATCCTGGCCACCCCCTCGATGCCCTATGGCGGCAACACCCCCCAAGCCCCCCGGCTTCCCCCCCACGGTGGGTTGCTCCCAATGTCCCGGTCGTCATTGAAGATGCCATCACGGTCGCCGCGCCTTCGCAAGAGGCCGGCGGACGCTTCTGATCCGGCAGCCGATGCGGTGTCCACTCCCGGCCCGCAGGCTGCCCTACCCGAGAGACATCAAGATGAGCGACAAAGTCATTGTTGGCGGCGTCGGCATGATTCCCTTCAGCAAGCCGGGCGCGAGCCCGAGCTACACCCAGATGGGTGCCGAGGCCGTTCGCCTTGCGCTGAAGGATGCCGGCATTGGCTATGAGTTGATCCAGGAAGCCTACGTCGGCTATGTGTACGGCGACTCCACGTCGGGCCAGACCGCGCTGTACGAGGTCGGCATGACGGGCATTCCGGTGGTCAACGTCAACAACAACTGCTCGACGGGCTCCACGGCCCTGTGGCTCGCCCGCAAGGCCGTCGAGAGCGGCGCGACCGACTGTGCGCTGGCGCTTGGCTTCGAGCAGATGCAGGCCGGCGCGCTGAAGAGCCACTGGGACGACCGCCCGCCCACCCGCGAGCGCTTTCTGCCGGTCCTGTGGAACCTGACGGCCGACGCGGAAGGCGTGCCGCAGGCCTTGCGCGGCTTCGGCGGCGCGGGCCGCGAGCATATGCGCAAGTACGGCACCAGCATGCGTACCTTCGCCGAGATCCGCGCCAAGGCTAGCCGCCACGCCGCCAATAATCCGCTGGCGCTGTTCAAGAACGTGGTGACGGCCGATGACGTGATGAACGACAAGGTGGTGTGGCCGGGCGTGATGACGCGCCTGATGGCTTGTCCGCCGACCTGCGGCGCGGCCGCCGCGCTGATCGTGTCGGAGCGTTTCGCGAAGAAGCACGGCATCCGCACCGACGTGCAGATCCTCGCCCAGTCGATGACGACCGATCCGGCCGAGTCGTTCGATCCACCCTCGCTGATCTCCTACGTGGGCGGCTACATGACGCGTGCAGCCGCGAAGGAAGTGTACGAGAAGGCCGGCGTCGGCCCCGAAGATATCAAGGTGTGCGAACTGCACGACTGCTTCGCGCACAACGAACTGCTGACCTACGAAGGTCTCGGTTTCTGCCCGACTGGCGAGGCCGAGAAGTTCGTCATGGACGGCGGCAATACCTATGGCGGCAAGGTCGTGACCAACCCGTCCGGCGGCCTGCTGTCGAAGGGCCACCCGCTCGGCGCCACGGGCCTCGCGCAGTGCTACGAGCTGACCCATCAACTGCGAGGCACGGCCGACCGGCGTCAGGTGGACGGCGCGAAGCTCGCGCTGCAGCACAACCTTGGCCTCGGCGGCGCCTGCGTGGTGACGCTGTACGGCAAGAACTGATTTTCCCCGCGGCCCCCGCGCGTCGCCTGTCCAGGGCTCGGAGGCGGGGACGCCGACCATTGCTGGTCACGGGCTCCCAGCGGCGGCCCGATATATACGCATGAAAGGAGATACGCAATCATGAACAGAACCCTCGAAGGCAAGGTTGCCATCGTCACTGGCGCTGGCCGCGGCATCGGCCGCAGCATCGCACTGCTTTTCGCATCGAAGGGCGCGCGCGTGGTCGTCAACGACCTCGACGCCGCGCCCGCGAACGAAGTCGTGGCCGAGATCGAAAACGCGGGAGGCCAGGCGCTGGCGTTTGCGTGCAACGTGACGGCCCCGGACTTCGGCACGCGCCTCGTCAACGCCACGCTCGACAAGTTCGGCGCCATCGACATCATCGTCAACAACGCCGGCTTTACCTGGGACAACGTAATCCAGAAGATGACCGACGAGCAGTGGGACGCGATCATCGACTGCCACCTGAAGGCGCCGTTCAACCTGTTGCGCGCGGTGCAGCCCTACTTCAAGGAGGCCGCCAAAGCGGACGCCGAGGCCGGTCGCGAAGTGTTCCGCAAGGTGGTGAACATTTCGTCGATCGGTGGCACGCAGGGCAACCCGGGCCAGGTGAACTACTCGGCTGCCAAAGCGGGCATCATCGGCATGACGAAGACACTCGCGAAGGAGTGGGGCCGCCTGAAGGTCAACGTCAACGTGGTAGCCTACGCCGCCATCGAGACGCGTCTCACGCAGGCTGTGACGCAAGACACCTACGTGGATGTCGATGGTCGTCAGATCAAGGTGGGTGTTCCCGCGGACAAGCACGCCGCCGGGCAGGCAACGATTCCGTTCGGTCGCATGGGGACCTGCGAGGAGGCAGCCGGCTCGGTGTATATGTTTTGCATCCCCGAGTCGAATTATGTGACGGGCCAGACGCTGATCTGCGGAGGCGGCCGCGGCGGCTTCTGACGCGCCCACCTTCCAGCGCGGCCGTAGCTCAAGCGCAAAGAGAACGCCACACCTTCGCGGTGTGGCGTTTTCGTTTGGTGGCGCCGCGTCGCGTGAGGTGAGCCGGCCCACGGTTGTGCGGTCCGCTTCCGTCGACGGCAGCGGACCGCGCCGCGTGGGCACGGGGCGTATCAACGTGCGCTTGCCGCGTTGAACGGCACATCCTTGTCCACGCGCACGTCTCCCGGCAGCCCGAGCACGCGCTCGGCGATGATATTGCGCAGGATCTCGTCGGTGCCACCCGCCACGCGCGAGCCCGGCGCGTACAGCATGGCCGTCTGGTACCAGGCCTGCATCGGCGCGAGTTCGGCGTCCATTACGGCGCCGGCCTGACCGGCGAGGTCCATGCCGAAATCGGCCATCTCCTGCAGCAGCCCGACGCTGACCACCTTGCACACCGACGCCTCGGGCCCCGGCGTCTGTCCGCGCGAAAGGCGCGTCATGGTGCGAAAGCGCGTGTACTTGACGCCCTGCGAACGGACGTACCAGTCGGCGAGTCGCCCGCGCACCGCGGCGTGCTCGAGCGCGGGCATGCCGTCGACGTCGCACTGGCGCGCCAGTGCGAGCATGTCGTCGATGTTCGGACGCGGCGCCTCGCCGACGGCGAGACGCTCGTTCATCAGCGTGGTCAGCGCGACTTTCCAGCCGCCGTTGATCTCGCCGAGACGCTGGGCGTCCGGAATGCGCACGTCGGTGAAGAACACTTCGCAGAAGTGCGAAGGGCCCGAGATCTGGCGGATGCGGCGCACCTCGATGCCCGGTGACTTCATGTCGACGAAGAACGCGGTGATGCCTGCGTGCTTGGGCGCGTCCGGATTGGTGCGCGTGAGCAGCAACCCGTAGTCGGCGTGGTGAGCGCCGGAGGTCCAGATCTTCTGCCCGTTGACGATCCACTCGTCGCCGTCGCGCTCGGCGCGCATGCGCAGTCCGGCCAGATCGGAACCGGCGGACGGCTCCGAGAAGAGCTGGCACCAGATTTCATCGCCGCGCAGCGCCGGAGCGACGTGCCGATCGAGCTGGGCCGGCGTCGCATAGGCAATCATGGTCGGGATGCACATGCCGAGGCCGATGCCGAACGGCGTCGCGTTGACGTCGTAAGCGGCTTCCTCTTCGTTGTAGATCACCTGTTCTATTGCCGTGCCGCCGCGGCCGCCCCAACGCTTGTCCCAGGTGATGGCGGCAAAGCCTGCTTCGGCCTTGCGGCGCTGCCAGTCTTTCGCGCGGGCGAGGCCCTCGGTGTCCGCCACGTAACGCTGGCGTGACTGCACCACGTCGTTGCGGCGTCGCGGCGCGCCGGCTTCGAGGAAGCGGCGGGCCTCGGCCCGGAATGCGGCTTCCGCGGGGGTATCGTTGAAATCCATGGCAGTCCTCAGTTGGCGGTGGCGGCCACGTCGTGCGCGGCCCACTGCGTGACCAGCAGGTCCTTCCAGTACGTCACGCTGCCCAGTTGCGTGGCGAGCATGCCGGCGCGGCGCAAGTACAGGTGGCAGTCCAGTTCCCAGGTGAAGCCCATGCCGCCGTGGGTCTGGATGTTCTCGCGCGATGCGAAGCGGTACGCGTCGGTGGCGCAGACGCGCGCGGCCGCGGCGGCCAGCGGCAGTTCGGGCGCATCGGCCTCCAGCGCCCAGGCGCCATAGTAGGCGTTCGAGCGCGCCAGCTCGGCCGCCGTGTACATGTCCGCGAGCTTGTGCTTGATGGCCTGGAACGAGCCGATCGGACGGCCGAAGGCGATGCGCTCCTTCGCGTACGCAGTACCCATCTCGACGCAGGCACTGGCGCCGCCGATCTGCTCGAAGGCGAGCAGCACGGCCGCCTTGCACAGCAGGCGCTCGACTGCCGCCCAGCCGGACTTGCCGCCCGCGAGCTTCTCGGCCGGCGCGGCGTCGAAGACGATCTTTGCCTGCGGGCGGGTCGGATCGACGCTCTCGAGGGGTGAGCGCGCGACGCCTTCGCCCGCGAGATCCACGAGGTAGAGTCCCGGAGCGCCAGCTTCGTCGTTGGCGACCACGACGGCGAAGTCGGCGATGCCGCCGTCCACCACGGGCCATTTCGTTGCGTAGAGGCGTCCGCCTTCGACATGCGCACGCACAGCAGAGGCGGAGGGATTGCCCAGCCCTTCAGCGAGCGCGAACGTGCCAATGACCTCGCCGCTGGCGAGGCGCGGCAGCCATGCGGCTTTCTGCGCGTCGCTCCCATGGGTCAGGATCGCTTCGGTGGCCTGATAGACCGACGATGCGAAAGGCACCGGCGCCAGCACGCGGCCGAGTTCCTCGGCCAGGACGCACAGTCCCTCATAGCCGAGACCGGCGCCACCGAACTGCTCGGGGATCGCCGCGCCGGTCCAGCCGAGCTGCGCGATTTCCTGCCAGAGTTTGCGGTCGAAAGCATCCTTGCCTTCGAGCACCTGCCGCACGGCGGTCGCCGGGCACTGCTGCTGTAACATCCTGCGCGCCTGTTCACGCAGCATGTGCAGGTCTTCGTTGAAGTCGAAGTTCATGCTTGCCTCAGGCCACGCTGACGACAGCTTCGCCGCTGATCTTGACTTCGCCATTCTGGTTGGCGCAATTCACTTCGATGCGCAGGCGCGTTTCGCCGTCCTGCTCGAAGCGTTCGACGACCTTGCCTGACAGATGCGGCTGGTCATGCACATGGGTGATGCCTGAAAAGCGCACGGAAAGCGAGCGCACGCGCTCCGGGCCGGCCCAGTCGGTGACGAGGCGCCCGACGTAGCCGCACGACAGCATGCCGTGCGCGAACACGTCGTCGAGCCCGGCGTTGCGCGCGAAGTCGATGTCGATGTGCATGGGGTTATGGTCGCCGGATGCCCCGGCATACAGCGCCAACGTGGTGCGCGAGATCGGTGCGAGTTGCAGGGCAGGGATGGCGTCGCCGGCGTTGAGCGAGTCCAGGTTCGATTGCATGCGAGGTCTCCTTAAAGCGGGCGTTGCACGAGCGATTTGCGCACGTTGGCGACATGCACGCCGTTCTGGTTGGTGATGCGTGACTCCGTGACGAAGAATTCGAGCGCGCCGCCCTTCTTGTCGTAGATGTCGACGAGCTTCGTTTCGAAGGTCAGCGTGTCGCCGGCGAAGGCGGGGGCGTGATACTCGAACGACTGCTCGGCGTGCAGGATGCGGCGCACGTCGAAATTGAGCAGTTCCTTGACCTTGACTGCAATGCCGAGCTTGCTTTCGAGGCAGAAGAAGTAGGCCGGCGCCACGCGCACCGACGGATAGCCGGCATTGCGGGCGGCGGCCACGTCGAAGTGGACGGGGTTGGACTCGCCGATGGCTCGGGCGTAGTCCTGCACAGCACCGGTTTCCACGGTGATGCTGCGCTGGCCAAAGCAATGGCCGATCAGGTTTTTGTCAAACACGTTGTCTCCAATTGATTCAATGATGGCGAGCGCTTCGCGGCGCGTGGGCCTTAGACGGACTTGCCTGCCGCTTCCCAGTAGCGCTTGCGCAGCTCCTGCTTGTAGAGCTTGCCGGTTTGCAGGCGCGGTAGCTTCTCGATGAAGTCCACGGACTTCGGAACCATGTAGCGCGCAACCTTGCCGCGCAGGTAGCGGATCAGTTCCTCGGCCAGTTCCGGCGACGGAACCACGCCGGCGGCCGGCTCGATGACGGCCTTGACCGACTCGCCCATCTCCGCGTCGGGCACGCCGATGACCGCCGCGTCCTCTACCTTCTCGTGCGTGATGAGCGCGTCCTCGATGGCCTGTGGATAGATGTTCACGCCGCCCGAGATGATCATAAAAGTCTTGCGGTCGGTCAGGTACAGGTAGCCCTCGTCGTCCACGTAGCCCATGTCGCCCACGGCGGTCCAGCTGGGATGCCGGGGATGCTGGGCGCCCTTCGTTTTTTTCGGATCGTTGTGGTAGATGAAAGGCTGCCGGTCCCGCTCGAAATAGATCAAGCCGCTCTGGCCCGGCGGCAGTTCGTTGCCGTCGTCGTCGCAGATGTGCAGCTTGCCCACCCTCGCTCGGCCGACCGAGCCAGGATGCGCCAGGTACTCGGCACTGTCGATCATGGTCATGCCGTTGCCTTCGGTCGCTCCGAAGTATTCGTGGACGATGTGCCCCCACCAGTCGATCATGGCGAGCTTGACGTCCTTCGGGCACGGCGCCGCCGAATGCGTGGCAAAGCGCAGGCTCGACAGGTCGTACGCGTTGCGCGTTGCGTCGGGCAGCTTGAGCAGGCGCACGAACATCGTGGCCACCCACTGGCTGTGCGTGACGTGGTAGCGTTCGATCAGCGCGAGCGCCTGTTCGGCGTCGAACTTCTCCATGTACACCACGGTGCCGCCGACTGCCCCGATCTGCAGCGCCCAGCCGAGCGGTGCGGAGTGATACAGCGGCGCGGTGGACAGGTACACCATGCCGTCGAAGAATCCATATTCGGTGAACTGCTTGCGGCGGAAGGGGTCGACGAACTCGCGCACGTCATACGACGGCTGGTCGCGCAGGATGCCCTTGGGGCGGCCGGTGGTGCCGGAACTGTAGAGCATCAGTGCGCCCAGCACTTCGTTGGCCAGCGGTTCGGCGGAGCAGGGCGCCACGGCATCCTCGTAGCTGGCCCAGCCGTCGATGGTGCCGTCGACCATCAGGCATCCCAGGCAATCGGGCATGCGGCTGCTAAGCCCCTCGGCCAGTTCGCGCATGCCGTACGAGCTGATGACGAGCTTCGACTCGCTGTCCGCGATGATGTATGCGGCCTCGTCTGGAGTCACGAAACGATTGACGGGCGTCAGTTTCAGACCCGAGCGCAATGCCGCCCAACCGATCTCGAAGCAACGCATGTTATTTTCCAGCACCATCGCGATGTGGTCGCCGGGGCGCAGGCCGATACCCCACAGGTAGTGGGCGAGCCGATTGGAGCGCTGGTCGAGTTCCGCGTAGCTCAGGCTGGCGCCGGTGCCGCCATTGATGACGGCGAGACGCTCGGGGTGCAGGCGGGCACGGTCGCCCAGATAAGACCAGTTCTGGTCGGTCATGGAAAGTGTCTCCATTGTGCGCCGGCGGCCCCTATCCGTGCTCACGGACATGGGGCCGCAACGCGCGATCTTCTCTTCGTGTGCTAGTTGAGCTGGTTCGACAGCACCAGCGATGATGCCGCCGTGAACATGCCGCCCACACCCTGCACGAAGCTCGTGCGGACATTGTCCACCTGGCGGAACGCTTCGCCGCGCAACTGGCGCACCGCTTCAAGGATGGCGAACATGCCGTACATGCCAGTGTGCGTGTAGAGGATGCCGCCGCCGTTTGTGTTCATCGGCAGCTTGCCGCCCGGACGCGTATGTCCTTCCTGGACGAAGCGGCCGGCCTCGCCGTGCTCGACGAAGCCGCAGTCGGCGAGGCCGTACAGCGGCAGGTGCGCGAACGCGTCGTAGACCATCAGGTGGTCAATGTCCTTCGGCGTCAGCCCGGCTTCGGCGAACGCATGCCGGCTCGAGTCGCGGAATGCGCGTGAGTGGCTGAAGTCCTCCATCTGCGAGATCAGCGACGACTCGCCAGCCTCGCCGGTACCGAGGATGTAGACGGGCTTGCCCGCCGTGTTCAGGTCGCGCGCACGCTCGGCCGAGGTGATCACGAGCGCGCCGCCGCCGTCGGTCACCACGCAGCATTCGAGCTTGGTGAACGGCCAGGCGATCATCGGTGCGGACATCACCTCGTCGACCGTCAGGCGCTTGCCGCGCGCGGCAAGCGGATTGCCCTCGGCCCAGTGGCTCTGTGCCACCACCACTTCGGCGAGCTGCTCGAGCGTCGTGCTGGTTTCCTTCGCATAGCGAAGGAACGGCAGTGTGAACGTGTTGGGCGGACCACCCGAGCCGTATGGCAGCTCGAACTGGCCTTGCATGGAGAACGGCGCCACCGAGCGCGGCGGCCAGCCCACGCGCGATCGGCCCGACTGGCCATGCGTGACGAGCACGACCGATGCGTGGCCCGCGCGGATCGCCGCCACGGCATGGCGCACGCTCATCATGAACGAACAGCCGCCGACGTTCGTGCCGTCGAACCAGCGCGCCTCGATGCCGAGGTAGTGGGCCACGTCGATTGGGTTGTCGACGGCGCTCGTCACGCCATCTACGTCGGCCAGCGTCAGGCCGGCCTCGGCCACGGCGCGGTGCGCGGCGATGGCTCGCAACTCCATCTCGGAAAGTTGCGGCAGCACGCCCAGTTCGGTTTCGGCTGCGCCGACGATCGCGATGGTCTGGGTCGAGCGGCTCATTGAACGTTCTCCTTGCCGCCGCCGGCCGGGCGGAACATTGGCAGCATCATTTCGCCGCGGGCCTCGAACACCACCTCCAGCGGCATGTCGAGTTCCAGGTGCCGCGGATCGACGGGCACGCCGACCAGGTTCGACATCATGCGCGGCCCTTCCTCGAGCTGGACCACGGCGATTACGTAGGGCGTCTCGCCTTGCCAGCCGGGCATCGCCATGTGGCTGATGACATACGAGTACAGCGTGGCGCGGCCGCTCACGCTCACCCACGACAGCGCTTCTGCACCGCACGACGGGCAATGCGTGCGCGGATAAAAGACATGCTTCGCACAGCTGGCGCAGTGTTGCAGGCGCAATTCGCCCGCCTGTGTGCCCGCCCAGAACGGCAGGGTGCCGGGAATGGGCACGGGCGCCGGCTTGGCCGGCGCGGACTTCGGGGCCGTCATCGTTCAGGCCTCCTGCTTTGCGGACGGGCGCTTGCCAGACGTATTGGCGTTTGCGGCGGCTCGGGCGACGAGGCCCGGAACCACGGCGCCGAGTTCCGACGGCTCCCAGCGGCTGCCCTTGTCGATCGACGGGCCCGCCGACCAGCCCTCCGCTACGGTGATGGAGCCGCCACGCACGCCGAACACACGGCCGGTCACTTCCGACGATTCCGCGCTGCCGAGCCAGACGATCAGCGGCGCCACGTTGGCCGCATCGAACGCGTCGAACTTGCCCACTTCGGCAACCATGCCGGCCTTCTTGAACACTTCCTCCGTCAGGCGGCTCGTCGCGGTCGGATAGATCGCGTTCACCGTCACGCCGAAGCGGCCCATTTCCTGGGCAGCCACGATCGACATGTTGGCGATGCCGGCCTTGGCCGCGCCATAGTTCGTCTGGCCTACGATGCCGTAGAGGCCCGACGACGAACTCGTGTTGATCACGCGTGCCGCACGCTGGCGGCCAGCCTTGGCCTCGTCGCGCCAGTAGGCGGCGGCATGGCGCATCGGGCAGAACGTGCCGCGCAGATGCACGCGGATCACCGAGTCCCATTCTTCGATGCTCATGTTGACGAGGGTCTTGTCGCGCAGGATGCCGGCATTGTTGACCAGCACGTCGAGGCCGCCGAACGTGTCGATGGCTGACTGGATGAGGCGCTGTGCGCCGTCCCAGTCAGAGATGTCGTCGGTATTGGCGAGCGCCTCGCCACCGAGCGCGCGGATTTCCTCCACCACCGCCTGGGCGGGACCGACATCGTTGCCGCTGCCGTCTCCCGCTACGCCGAGGTCGTTGACGACGACCTTTGCGCCCTGGCGCGCGAATTCCAGCGCGTACTCGCGGCCGATGCCGCGGCCGGCGCCCGTGATGATGACGATGCGATCCTTGCAAAGCTGGGTCATGCTGATGCTCCTCTGTTGTTCCTCTGAATGCCGTGACAGGCTGATCGGGTGCACGCAGGCGGCGCCCGAAGCGGGTCGGGGCTTGCCAAACGGCGCGATTCCAGTATTGACCGCCGCACTTGGCGGTCGCAATAATCGCGTTTCAATAATCGAAACATCGGAGACTGACCGCTTCCGTGCCGGACGGCCGAAACAGCCATGAAATCGGAGAATGAAACAGACGGAGATGCCTTCAGCCGCATGACGCCGGGCAGCCAGACGCTCGCGCGCGGCCTCGGCCTGTTGCGCGTGTTTCTCGGGGGCGCCCCGATGCTGAGCAACGCGCAAATTGCCGAGCGTACGGGGGTGCCCAAGGCCACGGTGAGCCGGCTGACGCATTCGCTGGTGAATGAGGGATATCTCGAGTACGACCCCGCCTCACGGGGCTACCGCCTCGCGCCGGTTTGCCTGAGCCTCGGGCGCTCGTTCGAGGTTGGGCGCACCGAACTGGCGACTGTCCTGCCGCTGTTGCGTGAAGTGGCGGTGTCGCAGCGTGTGAACGTGTCGCTGTCGGCGGCAGACGGCCTGTCGATGGTTTACCTGGCAACGATCCGCGAGGGCCGCGGGCCCCTGCGGCGGACAGCTGCGCCAGGCACACGCTTTGCCATGGAAACCAGTTCGATCGGCCATGCCTGGCTTGCCGCATTGCAGGCGCCACGGCGCAAGACGGTGCTGGCGGCGCTCGCCGACGAATGCGGTGCGGAGTGGCCCAGGTACTCGGCGGCGATCGACGAATCGATCGCCCTTTACGCATCACGCGGCTATTGCCGTTCGGGCGCGATGCTGGGCGCGGAGGGGATTGCCACGGCGGTGGCGGGGCCGTATGGCGTCATCTACACGCCGGGCATCAGCTTTTCGGCCGCGGACAACGATTACACGACGCTCATCGCGCACTTCGTGCCGGTGCTGCTCGGCCTGGCCGACGCCATGCGCGCGGCGTGGGCCGATTTCGCGGCAGCGTAGGTTCTCTCCGCTGCTGCCATGATCGCCCGCACGCACCGACGGCGGTACGGATCAGCGCGGCCTGTCGCCGATGATCGTCGCCCGGTTCATATGCCGCACAGCCGGGAAGTAGTCCGACACGGCATAGTGCTGCGTCGCGCGGTTGTCCCAGAATGCGATCGTGTTCGGACGCCACTTCAGGCGCACCTGGTATTCGGGCTGGCTGGCCTGGCGATACAGGTAGGCCAGCAAGTCGAGTTCGCCGAAGCGGGCATCGGAGCCCACGCGATACGGTTCGAGCTGGAGGAAGTTCGCGAGGTGCGTGGTCCAGCCTTCGTTGACGAACAGAATCTTCTCGCCGGTTTCCGGATGGGTGCGCACGACCGGGTGGGTTTGTGGCGGAAAGTCGTTGTGGAAGGTCTTGCGACGCTCGGGCGTCAACGTGAAACCAGGCAGGCCATCGTGCACGGCCTGGAGGTTCGCGATGCGGGCCTTCACGGCCTCGGGCAGGTTCTCGTAAGCCGCGACCATGTTGACCCACAACGTGTCGCCGCCGACCTTCGGGCATTCAATGCAACGCAGGATCGACCCCATCGACGGAATTTCGCGCCACGAGACGTCGGAGTGCCAGACGTTCTCCCGGCCGCGTGTGGTGCCGTCTCGGCCGAAGACGACCAGTTCCGGGTGCTCGGGATGGTGCGGAATCGTCGGGTGAATTTCCAGTTCGCCGAAGCGGCGCGCGAGCGCAACGTGCTGCTCGGCCGTGATGTTCTGGTCGCGGAAGAACAGAACCTTGTACTTGAGCAGTGCGCGGCGGATGGCCTGCACCGTCGTCTCATCGACCTGGCTCAGGTCGATGCCGCCGATTTCGGCGCCGATCACCGGCGTGACCGGCTCGACCGAGAACGGCCACGATTGCGCATCGGGGGCGGACAGCGGAACTGGCGTGAGCGTTACGGTGGGCTGCATGTTTTTGTCTCCTGTCGGTGTTCATTGCGGTTGCATGAACATGGTCGCTGTGGGCCGCCCCGGGGACAAGGCGCGAATTTCGCTCGTTGAAATTCTCGCGGTCCGCACACGCTGGGCCGGATAGTGGGGTGGCTTACCCCCCTTTGACGGGGTGGGGAGTATCAGGGCGACAGGGTGCATGCTGTAACGGCAGCGGCATGCCATTGCCATGCCGTGATTCGATTTGTCCGGCCCGCCTTTTCCAGCGTGATGCCGGTCCAGGAAGACAGAGACAAGGCTCAGAACATGTACAAGCTCAGCGAGTTCTATATCGATGGCGCCTGGCAGGCGCCCGCCCCAGGTGCGGCAACGACCGAGATCGTCAATCCGGCCACCGAGGCTGTGATCGGCACGCTCGCGCTCGGCACCGTAGTAGACGTTAATCGCGCCGTTAGTGCGGCGCGCGCGGCGTTCCCGTCGTGGTCGTCGACCAGCCGCGAGGAGCGCCTCGCTTTGCTGGCGCGCATTGTCAGATGCTACGAGGCACGCATCGACGACATCGCGACCGCGATCCACGAGGAAATTGGCGCGCCGATGTGGCTTTGCAAGACGCGTCAGGCTCCGCTCGGGCTGATGATGCTCGAGTCGGCCATCGCGGCGCTCAAGGAGATGGAGTTCGAGCGCAAGATCGGCCGCGCGGAGGTGGTGAGCGAGCCCATCGGCGTCGCGGCGCTCATCACGCCATGGAACTGGCCGGCCGGCGCGATCATGGGCAAGGTCGCTTACGCGCTGGCGGCCGGCTGCACGGTGGTGCTCAAGCCGTCGGAGCTGGCGCCGCTGGACGCACGCATCATTGCGGAGGTCATGCATGACGCCGGCGTCCCCGCCGGCGTTTTCAACATGATCTATGGTCTCGGCCCGGATGTCGGCGCTGCGCTCTCGGCACACCATGACGTCGACGTTATTTCGCTGACCGGTTCAACCCGCGCGGGCACTGCCGTCGCGGCGGCGGCGGCCAATAGCGTGAAGCGCGTGCTGCTGGAGTTGGGCGGCAAGTCGCCCAACGTGATTCTGGACGACGCCGACCTCAAGGCAGCGGTGACCGATGGCGTAATCAGTTGCATGATCAACTCGGGCCAGACCTGCGTGGCGCCCACACGGATGCTGGTGCCGCGCCACCTTCACGACGAGGCGGCGGCTATCGCGGCGGCGGTGGCGGACTCGCTCAAGGTGGGCGACCCGATGCAGGACGACAGCAAGGTCGGCTCGGTCGCCAACCGCGCACAGTTCGAGAAGGTGCAGCGCATGATCGGCATCGGCATCGAGGAAGGTGCGCAGGTGGTGGCCGGGGGCATTGGCCGCCCGGTTGGCATCGATAAAGGTTATTTCGTACGCCCGACTATTTTCGCGAACGTCAGTAACGAAGCAGTCATCGCGCGCGAGGAGGTTTTCGGCCCGGTGCTGACCATGATTCCCTACGACGGAGAGGCGCAGGCCATCGACATCGCCAACGATACAGAGTATGGCCTCGCGGCCTACGTCTGGTCGAAGGACGCGGCGCGCGCGCGCCGCGTGGCCGGCAAGTTGCGTGCCGGAACGGTGCGCATCAACGGCGCGTCTGCCGATTACGCAGCGCCGTTCGGTGGCTACAAACGCTCTGGCAACGGACGCGAACTCGGCACCTACGGTCTCGCCGAGTATCTTGAGCACAAGTCGGTGACGGCCTGACGGGAAAGCAGAAAGAGCCATGCGTAGCGGCGACGATGTGCCGTCGACACGGCGGCTCTCCCGCGAGTCGGGCCGCTTCGTGCGCAGCACGCCCGGCAGCCGCTCGCTGGCGCGGGGCCTTCAATTGCTGCGTACGTTCCGCATTGGCACCTCCGCGCTGACCAACGCCGAACTGGCCGACCGTACCGGGCTGGCACGTCCGACGGTCAGCCGGCTGACGCGCACGCTTGTCGATAACGGCTTCCTCCAGTACGACACAGGCCAGCAGGCCTACCGCCTGAGCGCCGTGGCGCTGAGCCTCGGGCTGGCGTTTCGCTTGCAGGTGCCGCTGCTGGACGTGGCAGCCGGATTGCTGGCGCAAGCGGCGCGTGAGGAGCGGGTGAACGTTGGCCTCTCCGTCGCGGACGTGGACGAAATGGTCATCGTGGAGTTCGTGCGTGGCAGCGCGGGCAGTGCCAGGCGCGTGGTGGTGCCGGGCGCGAGGGTGCCGCTCACGGGCAGCTCGGCCGGTTGGGCCTGGCTGGGCGGCCTGCCTGAGCGTGAGCGCGAGGAGCAGTTGGCATGGCTCGCGGGGCGTCACGGCACGGCGTGGGACGCCTTACACGCGGAGATGGGGACGGCATTTCATGCTGTTGCGACGCAAGGATTCTGTATCGTGCAAAGGCCGGACGGACCGGTTGGCCTCTCCGCGCCGGTACGGAGCCGCCAAGTGCCGGGTTGTGTAGTCAGCTTCGCCATTCCTCTGGCAACCCAATCCGCGGAGGAACTGGCCGCCCGCCACGGGCCCGCGCTATTACGGCTCGCCGCGCGGCTAGAACGGGCGGACGAGGCGCTGGAACCGCTCTGAAGGCCCGATCGGAAAATCCGCTGTGATCGTCCGCACATCCCTTCGCGGACGAAGAATCAACCGCTACTTCGGCATCCTGAAGATATCACCCTCCGCTTGCGCGTGAGGGCGATGAGCATTTCCAGACGTAATGCTTAATGCAGGGTATTCAGCGTTTCCTGCGGCAACCACCCGGCCAGAACGCGGGAAAGCTCTTCGGTGACGGGCGCTTGCGGTGCAGTGGGCGTGCCAGCCGGCGTCCGGTTGAAGCGCGGCGCCGGTGCGGGCTGCACGACGCCGCCGATTTCCACGAAGGTGCCGCGGGCCTTCAGGTGCGCGTGCTCCGGCGCCTCGGCGAAAGTCAGTACCGGCGCGAAGCAGACGTCGGTGCCTTCCAGCAGCGCACACCATGCGTCGCGCGGCTTGCTGCGAAAGATCTTTGCGAGCACTTCGCGTGATTGATCCCATGTCGCCTTGTCGTTCTGCGCGCCAAGCGCCGACGGGTCGAGGTCGAGCTTTTCCAGCAACTGCGCGTAGAACCGGGCTTCGATGGGGCCGATGGAGATCCAGCGGTCGTCCGCGCACTGATAGCAGTTGTAGTAGTGCGCTCCCGAGTCCAGCACGTTGTTGCCCCGCTCGAGGTCCCATTGTCCGGCCGCGACCATGCCGTAAAAGGCAGTGGCCATGTGAGCGGTGCTGTCGGAGATGGCAGCATCGACCACCTGTCCCTTGCCCGATGCGCGCGTCTCGTAGATGGCGGCCAGGATGCCGAGCGCCATGTATACGCCGCCGCTCATGTCGCCCAGAAGCGCGAGCGGAATCGCGGGCGCCTGTCCCTTGGCGCCGATAGCGTGCAGTGCGCCGGTGAGCGAGATGTAGTTGATGTCGTGGCCGGCCACTGGCGCGAGCGGACCGGTTTGGCCCCAGCCCGTGATGCGGCCGTAGACCAGCTTCGGATTGCGTGCCTGGCAGGCCTCGGGCCCGAGGCCGAGGCGCTCGGTGACGCCGGGCCGGAAGCCTTCGAGCAGCACGTCGGCGCCCTCGACGAGCTTAAGCACCAACTCGATCGACTCGGGGTCTTTCAGGTCGAGTGCGATGCTCTTGCGGTTGCGCGCCAGCAGATTGTATTTGAGCGGCTTCTTGACGCCGAGGTCGGCGGGTTCCAGGCGGTCAATGCGCAAGACTTCCGCGCCGAGGTCGGCCAGCAGCATGGCCGCCATCGGACCGGGGCCGATGCCGGCCAGTTCGATGACCTTGAGGCCTGCGAGCGGGCCCGTGTGATTTTCTTGCATGATGAGGTTTCAGGTAATGGTTTGGTGTTGGTTACTCACGTGGCGGTGCGGGTGACGCCCGCCGCGAGCATGGTCTCGATCTGCGCGTCGCTGTAGCCCGCCTCGCGCAGCACTTCTGCGCTGTGCTCGCCAAGCTGCGGTGCATGGCGCGAGAGGCACGGTTGCGTGGCTGACCAGTTCGACGGTACCGAGATCGAGCGCATCGTGCCTTCGGTGGGATGCTCCACCGTTTGCAGGAAGTCGACCGCGCGCAGATGCGGATCGTCCATCAGCGATTCGATCGTGTGCATCGGCATGACCGGGATGTCGGCGGCTTCCAGCGCGGCCTGCCACTCGGCCGTGGTTCGGGTGGCGAAGATTTCGGCCAGCATTTTGTAGAGATCGCGGATGTTCTCCGTGCGCGCCGTGATGGAATTGAAACGCGGGTCGGTCTGCATGACTTCAGGACGACCAATCATCTCGAAGAAGTTCTGCCATTGCTTGTCGTTGTAGACGAGCACGCACAAGTAGCCATCGAGTGTCTTGTACGGACGGCGGTACTCGTTGAGAAGCCGCGCGTACCCGGTGGGGCCGGCGGGCGGCTCGAACGTGTGGCCGCTCATGTGATCGCCCAGCATGAACTGCGCCATCGTCTCGAACATCGGCACCTCGATCGACTGGCCTTCTCCCGTGCGTTCCCGGTGAAACAGCGCGGCCGTGATGGCGCCCGCTGCGGCAATGCCGACGACGCGGTCCGCCATGGCGCTGGGCACGTAGCGGGGCGCATCCGCGCCCGCGAGTATGCCCAGCGTGGGCAGCGCGATTGCGCCCTGGATCAGGTCGTCATAGGCCGGGCGCGGTGCGTAGGGACCGCGCTGTCCATATCCGTAGACGCCGGTATAGATGATGTTCGGGTTGGCCGCGCGCACGGCCTCATAGTCGAGGCCGAGGCGCGCCATTGCCTGCGGGCGCACGTTGTACACGAGCACGTCCGCGTCGACAACCAGCTTGAGCAGCGCCTCGCGGCCGTCCGGCTGCTTCAGGTCGAGCACGAGGCTGCGCTTGTTGCGATTGATGTGCAGGAAGCCGGCGGCCATGCCGCGATGGCGTGCGGGGCCGATGCCGCGTGTGTTGTCGCCTGCGGGAGCTTCAATCTTGATGACGTCCGCGCCGTAATCGCCGAGGATCTGTGTCGCGAACGGTCCCATCAGCACGGTTGTGAGGTCGATGATGCGCACGCCGCGCAGCGGCCCGGCGCTCATGCTGGGCTCCTGCTGGTTGCGCTGTGCACGCATGCACGGGGCGAGGAAAGGAGGGTCAGTCGCATGGCTTTCTCATGACGTCGGATTGGAATGGGGCGCTCTGGGCCGGGATCTTGGTCCGAGCGGGGCAGTGACTCCTGCATTTCAGTATCTGATGCAGCGAGGGTGTAGCCTCCCCCCCGCCGTGGGGAGCCATAGGTGAGGACCGGTTGGGACAACATCGGACTATGCGCTCCGATGCAGTGCCAACCGGATCAGGATGCGGTACAGGCCGGAGATCGTTGCTTTCACGGCGTGCGAAGGCGTGTGGACGCAAGTCGTCTGCGTCGGAGTCAATTCACCCGGCGCCCGGCAATCGCACGTCAGGCACAAACCCCATGTAGATAGATACGGTGGCGTTCAGATGAGTGGACCATTGCAAGGCATCCGGGTGATCGAAATGGCAGGCATCGGGCCCGCGCCGTTTTGCGCAATGATGCTCGCGGATATGGGAGCGGAAGTTCTTCGAGTGGACCGGCCGCTATCGAAGCGCGTCGATCTCGACGGCAAGCCGGCCAGCGAGGACGCGTTACGGCACGACGTCCTGGCGCGCGGCAAGCGCACTGTGGCGGTCGATCTGAAAACCGTCGCGGGCGTCGAGGCCGTGCTCGCGCTCGTCGACCAGGCCGACGTTCTGATCGAAGGATTTCGTCCCGGCGTGATGGAGCGGCTCGGGATCGGTCCCGATGTGTGCCTTAAACGCAATCCCAAGCTCGTCTACGGCCGCATGACCGGTTGGGGGCAGAGCGGCCCGCTTGCGCACGCAGCCGGGCACGACCTCAATTACATCGCGCTTACCGGCATGCTCGGCGCAATGGGTCGCGCCGGCGAGCCGCCTGCACCGCCGCTGAACCTCGTCGGCGACTACGGTGGCGGCGCAATGATGCTCGCGTTCGGTCTGGCCTGCGCGTTCGTCGAAGCAGCCCGCAGCGGCGAGGGGCAAGTCGTCGATGCCGCAATGACCGACGGCGCTGCGCTCCTTGGCGCGATGCTCTATGGGATGAAGGCTCAGGGGACATGGAGCGAGGAGCGCGCATCGAATCTGCTGGACGGCGCGGCACCGTTCTACGACTGCTACGAATGTGCGGATGGCAAGTACATCGCGATTGGCTCGATCGAGCCGCAGTTCTATTCGCAACTGCTCGAATGTCTCGATATCGATGCAGCCGAATGCTCGCACCAGCACGACCAGCGTGCGTGGCCCGAGATGAAGCGTCGGTTTGCGAGTATTTTTCTCACTCGCACGCGCGCGCAGTGGACCTCACGCATGGAAGGCACGGATGTCTGCTTCGCGCCGGTGCTCGATATGGACGAGGCCCCTCGACATCCGCACAACGTTGCGCGGGAAACATTCGTCGAAGCGGGCGGCATTCTGCAGCCAGCACCTGCGCCGCGCTTCAGCCGAACTACGCCTTCCGGTCGTCCTGAGCCACACCTCGGCGAGTACGACGTGCGCGATGCGCTTCACGCCTGGCGCTCGACCTCGAGGAGTGCCGGGAACGTGTAGTCATCCTATATTTATTGTTGTCTGCATCAAAGAAGTGGTGTTTCAGACGGCTGCGGCTCAACGCTGGAATACCCGAGCGCGCAGTATGCATGACCTCGATCGCACCGGAATTGCGGCGCCGAGTATCGACAATTCCTGCCTGAGGGGCTCGAGCGCTCTCTCCTCGGCCTGCCAGGTCGAGGTGTCAGGAGGTGCGTACCCCGCTCCGCCATTCGGGAAGATTCAGCCGCGAGCGCAGAACTCGCACGGGGATGGTCGTCCCGGGCCACGCGCGCTACCTCCCTGTTTCAGGGGGCATGCGGCGTGAGGGCGAGTGCATATCATCGGCTGGTGTATTTGAACGATACGGAGTGAGCGAAAGTGAAGGTATTGGTGGCAGTCAAGAGAGTCGTAGACGCAAACGTGAAAGTTGGCGTGAAGTCGGACGGCTCGGGAGTGGATCTCGCGAACGTGAAGATGTCGATGAACCCGTTCGACGAGATCGCCGTGGAAGAAGCGGTGCGTCTGAAAGAAGCGGGCGTGGTGACTGAAGTCATCGCCGTTTCCGCTGGTGTGGCGCAGGCGCAGGAAACGCTGCGCACGGCGCTGGCCATCCGCGCGGATCGCGCAATCCTCATCGAGTCGAATGAAGACCTGCAGCCGCTCGCCGTGGCGAAGCTCCTGAAGGCGCTTGTCGACAAGGAACAGCCGCAACTCGTGATCCTCGGCAAGCAGGCTATCGACGACGATTCGAACCAGACCGGCCAGATGCTCGCAGCCCTCGCGAACCTGCCGCAAGCGACGTTCGCCTCGAAGGTCGTGGTTGCCGACGGCAAGGCGACCGTGTCGCGCGAAGTGGACGGTGGTGCGGAAACGCTGTCGCTGACGCTGCCCGCAGTCGTCACCACCGACCTGCGCCTGAACGAGCCGCGCTACGTCACGCTGCCGAACATCATGAAGGCGAAGAAGAAGCCCCTGGAAACGGTCAAGCCGGAAGACCTGGGCGTCGACGTCACGCCGCGTCTGAAGACGCTGAAGGTTGCCGAACCGCCCAAGCGTAGCGCAGGCGTGAAGGTGCCGGACGTGAAGACGCTGGTCGAGAAGCTGAAGACCGAAGCCAAGGTGCTGTAAGGAGCGAGACGAAAATGACGAATCTGGTGAATCTGGTAATCGCTGAACACGACAATCACTCGATCAAGGCTGCGACGCTGAACACCGTCGCAGCAGCACAGAAGATTGGTGGCGATGTGCACGTGCTGGTCGCAGGCCACAACGCCCAGGCCGCAGCGGACGCAGCCGCGAAGATCGCAGGCGTTGCGAAGGTGCTGCTCGCCGACGCGCCGCAACTCGAACAGGGCCTCGCCGAGAACGTCGAAGCGACGGTCCTGACACTTGTGCAAAATGCGGCGAAGAACTACACGCACATCCTCGCGCCGGCAACGGCAGCGGGCAAGAACGTTACCCCGCGTATCGCCGCGAAGCTCGACGTCGCGCAGATCAGCGACATCACCGCCGTGGATTCGCCGGACACGTTCGAGCGTCCGATCTACGCGGGCAATGCGATCGCGACGGTGCAATCGGTCGATCCGGTCAAGGTCATCACGGTCCGCACGACGGCATTCGACGCAGTCGCGGCCGAAGGCGGCAGCGCAGCGGTTGAAAAGCTCGACGCAGCAGCGGACAGCGGCCTCACGCAGTTCGTCGGCCGTGAAGTCACGAAGCTCGACCGTCCGGAACTCACGAGCGCAAAGATCATCGTTTCGGGTGGTCGCGGTCTGGGCAGCGGCGAGAACTACACGAAGGTTCTGGAGCCGCTCGCCGACAAACTCAACGCCGCACTCGGCGCCTCGCGCGCAGCAGTGGACGCTGGCTACGTGCCGAACGACTATCAGGTCGGTCAGACCGGCAAGATCGTCGCGCCGCAGCTGTACGTGGCAATCGGCATCTCCGGTGCGATCCAGCATCTCGCCGGCATGAAAGACTCGAAGGTCATCGTCGCGATCAACAAGGACGAAGAAGCCCCGATCTTCAGCGTGGCCGACTACGGCCTCGTAGGCGACCTCTTCACCGTCGCTCCCGAACTGGCCGCCGAACTCGATCGGGGCGCCTGATCACCGACAGCATGCCTGCGCGTGACTGAGCAAAGTCGTCTGCTGCCGTCTCGCGCCGATGCGGCACAACCGACGCCGGGCAAAGCACGTCATACATGCTCTATGCTTGTACCGTTAGTATCCGCCACGCTCGTTTGAGTCGTTTGCAACGCGTGGCGGATTCCTTCGCTACCTCGTGCGGCTTCGTCGCGACGAGCTCGCTATGATTCGCCTTCGACGCTCTGCGTGACTCCACAAGTGTAAAAGGCTGGCTGCGACCGCGGACCAGGTCGGCCGCCTTCTCGCCGATCATCATGCTTGGGGGCGTTGGTATTGCCGCCGATCAGCGTAGGCATGATGGACGCGTCTGCCTCGCGCATGTCCGGCGAAGCTAGACGGATCTCGCCGCGGCTATGCTGGCGCAGTACGCAAACGTGGCGGAATAGCCGTCGTCGCGTAGTTTGAGTTCCGAGCGAGGGATCAGCGCGGGCGCGAAATGTAGTTGCAGGTCGGGGATGTTGAGGTCGCGGCTGCGGCAGCCGTTCAACGCGGCATCGGCAGTGTTGCCGCCGTGCCAGGAATGTGCCGGCCCCCCGCGGTCGGCACATTCCTGCAGTACGGCGGTCCATGCACGCTGCCATGCCGGACTGCTCGCACCTCCTTACTGGCCCAGCGGCCTCTGGACGGACAGCTTGGTGGAGACCGATGTCACGCCGGGAACACCCTTCGCGATTTCGGCCAGCTTGCCGATCTGGTCTGCCTCCAGCACGGTGCCGCTAATCGACACGGCGCCGCCATTCGCCTTGACGCTGATACTGCCGGCGTCGATCTCCTTGTGTTTCGCGATGGCTGCGTAGATTTGCTTCTGAAGCGCACGGTTCGCGCGCCGGTCAGCTTTTGTCGTCGTGCCATTGACCGCCATGGTCGCGGAGGCGCCCGATGTTCCCGTTGCGTCACTGGGTTGCGACCACGCCGTGGAAGCGGCAGTTGTCGCGGCCAGGACCATCAATGCGTTCAACCCCGCGTTGAACGTTTTCTTCGCCTTCATCATTTTCTCCCACCTTGTGTGTGTCGAGACATCAGAAGCTGTGACGAATGCCGAGAATGGCAGCCGTAGTCGACTGACCAGGGGCCACCGGCAGGCCATACGCGATCATCTGGACCATGTTTCCCTTGTTATTCACATAGCCGACATCGGCATAGAGTGTCGTTCGTTTGGACAGGCTGTAGTTGGCACCGATGGCAATTTCGTTCGAATGATTGGACGAGTTGTTCCGGTCCTTCACGTAATAATCACCCATGCTTACCCGAAAAAACGGGCTGAATTGATACGCGAGGGCGCCGGAAAAGAGTTCGAGATTGGCCAGGTTCGGGTGTGCGGGATTTTTGGCGATGGCGTACGAGGTCGACACAGACAAGCTCCGGTACGTGTACATCGCACCCAGGTAGTAGAAGCGATTGTTGTCCTGCCCGGTAATTGGCGCAGTGGACAACGTTCCGGCAGGCAGATTGATCGAATACGGATTGGTGTCATGTCCGTTGTAATACACAGCGGCAAGCTGCAACCCATAGTTCGAGTACTGCAGCACGGCCGATTCGCGCGTATTGCCTTGGGGCTGGCCCGCGACGCCACCCGGCGCGAATTCGAGCGCGAGCGAAGCGCCATAAAATTTCGGCGAGTGATAAACGATGGCATTGCTGTCATACAGCGCCCCGATCGGCGCGTTAGTGCTCGCGCCTTGCCAGCCCGCGGCCGTATTCAGGGAGAGCCAGGCCGTGAGGATACTGCCGAAGTACTGCGATCCGCGGGCGTCGGTCTCCGCCATCGCATAGGCCATCGGTATGATCTGCCGCCCAAAATCCAGGCTGCCGAACGGGCCGGAGACACCAACCGAAGCCTGTTGGGCAAAGAGCGCGCTGGCGCCCGCCGAATCGGCCAACTGAAGACTGCCGGTGGTGGCGTTGAAATTCCCCTGTAGCTTGAAGTTGACGTAGTAGCCGCCACCAATATCCTCGGTCCCCTTGAAGCCCAGGAAGCTGCCGTACAGACCGCCGTTCGTGAGGCCAAACGTCGAGCCCATGTTGTGCAGAGCCGCTAGCGGCAAACTCGGCGGGAAGCCCTTCGCCGAGGTGCTTTGATAGGCAAGACCCATGTCGATCGACCCATACAGCGCCACCGACGATTGCGCATTCGCTGCACTGGCGAAAACGAAACATGCCAACGCACTGCTTACCTTCAACTTCATTCTCATTCTGTCTCCTCTGTATTGGCGATATCCGGCCTGATTCGGCTTCTCGCTATTTTTCGAATGAAACTGAGCCGATTGTCTCTATCGGTATTTGGTTTGATAAGCATTACTGATCTACATAGCCTTTAGTTGAAACCTCCTTTCCTGGTAGTCTTTTTTCAGGAAGCCGATGTGCCAGTTCTTTGTTCTCTCAGGTTCATTGGCAGTGCCCGGGCTTCACCTTTCGGCTTTCAGCTTTCCGACCCCGCCTCTTCATGTTGGGCACGTTCGTATCATCCCAGGCGAGAAGTGGCGCGGATCGTTCAGGCGGGGTAAGCCATTACCAGCGAGCATCGCTTCGTTTCCCGTTTGCGCTTATGGCGCGGGCGATACACGATGTGGTACGTCGATACTAGGCGCACAGAAAAGTTGCCCCCCCTCCCTGTGATGGGGAGGGGAGCGGGTGAAATGCACTTGAGTTCAGCTGATGGTTCTTCATCGTCGAAACGTTCGAGTTCGCTGTGAGGACTGTGACTTGGCACGACCGCTTGAATGCGCTCGACTCGAATGTCTCGCATGGCTGGATCGTACGTAGCAGAGAACACCGCACGCCGATACCTGGAACCAGCAGGTCGGTTCGTGAACGAAGGAGAGTGTGATGCGCACACATCAGATTGAGATAGCGCATGCCGCCGAGTTCTTGCTGGCACTGCTGCCAGCGCACGGCCGCCCACCGGGCGACCCGGTGTCTCCCTGGGGCGCACACTTGGCGTATCTCTGGACTGCGCGCGCTGGATCGCGTGAATTTGATGCTATGCCGCTGCCGCGCCTGCATTTCCAGTAGCAAGGCGAGGTAGAACCGTCGCGGGGCGTGCATTTAGCGCCTCGATCGGTCTGCAGCGGCGAGCAAACGCATGAGCCTCGCGGGCGATCGACACTCGCTATTCAACGTGGTCAGTTCACGGAGTTCGAGGGGCGAATGAACTCGCTGACGACAAGCCCGAACCAGGGGCATGGACATCGTTCTGGCAGCGCCAATGCCGGTGCGGATGACGATTGATCAGGAACCGGTGGACCCAACTGTGGGAGGCGCAGACCAGCGGCCTGGAAGGTCCGGCGATGGCGCGCGTTCGGTCACTGCCCGGCGCTCACGCGCCAGGCACCGATGGCCGTGCGCAGATGACGAGTCTGCTCCTCGAGCGATGCGGCGGCGGCAGCAGCCTCTTCGACAAGCGCGGCGTTCTGCTGCGTAACCTCATCCATCTGCACGACAGCGCGGTTGATTTGCGCAATCCCGCCCGACTGTTCTTCGGAGGCTGCACTGATCTCACCGATGATGTTAGTTACCCGACGCACGGCATGAACAATTTCGCCCATCGTCGTACCGGCGCACCCGACAAGCGCCGAGCCGCTTTGGACCTTGGCCGCGGAATCGTCGATGAGCGTCTTGATCTCCCGGGCCGCGTTTGCACTGCGTTGCGCGAGAACGCGCACTTCGGCCGCCACCACCGCGAAGCCTCGACCCTGCTCTCCGGCCCGGGCGGCTTCGACCGCTGCGTTCAGCGCGAGAATGTTGGTCTGGAACGCAATGCTTTCGATGACACCGATGATGTCGACGACTTTGCTCGAACTCGTGGCGATCTCCTTCATTGTCGAGACGACCTTGTCCACCACCTCGCCGCCGCGTGACGCGATATCCGATGCGTTGAGCGCTAACTGGGCGGCCTGGCGCGCATTTTCAGCGTTCAACTGCACCGTGCCGGTGAGCTCATTCATGCTCGAAGCGGTGTTTTGCAGCGAGGCCGCCTGCTGCTCGGTGCGTTGCGAGAGATCGGTGTTGCCGATCGCGATTTCCCGCGCGCCAGTGTCGATAGATTCCGTGCTCGCGCGGACCGACTCGACCATCGTCACAAGGCTGCCCTGCATTCGCTTGATCCATGCGAACAGGTGGCCGACCTCGTTGTCGCCCGTAATCACCATCGACTGCGTGAGGTCGCCTCCCGCAATGCGCTCGAAGCACCGGGCTGCCTCCTCAAGCGGCCGAACGAAGAGGCGGCTGATGGCGAAGCGTGCGAGCACAACGATCAGCACGGCCAGCAACGTAACGGCGACGATCAGGGCGGTCATCAGGCTGAGGTTCGACAGTGCCTTGCCGTTTGCGGCAACGGCGCCTTGCTG
The DNA here is from genome assembly GCF_905220185.1 of Paraburkholderia sp. J11-2. Lineage (NCBI taxonomy): Bacteria > Pseudomonadati > Pseudomonadota > Betaproteobacteria > Burkholderiales > Burkholderiaceae > Paraburkholderia > Paraburkholderia sp. J11-2. The sequence goes on from NZ_CAJMYY010000033.1 coordinate 69,132, forward strand.
CATGGCTTTGGCGATTTTGGCGGAAGCGCCGGAGTACGCAGCGAACATCGGTGCGACCTTGGTGTCGGCAAGCGCACCGAACGCCGACAGGTCGTTCGCGCCGAGCGCCGCGAGTTCTGGCTCGACGCCTTCGCGAATGAGCGCATCGTGACGCGCGAGAAGGTCATCGATCGTGGCCGCGTCAACGCCGGGTTTGGGTGCGCCCGCAAAGCGCTGCCATTGCTGTTCGGACAAGGCGAATATGCTTAGTGCGCGGGTGTATATCTGCTTCGCCTCGTCCGTTTTGCCTTGCGCGGTCAGCGTGACGTAATGGTTGATGCCCAGGTGCGCCAGCAGCAAGCCGGAGGTGGAATCGTCAAGCGATTTGATCGCAACCATGTCCCCACCCACGATCGCCTCGAGCGAGCGACTCGCGCCATTCAACGCGGTGAGAGCAAGCGTACCGACCGCCACGCTCAGTGCAGCCAGGATGACGACCATCGCTGTGAGCGACTTGCGAATCGACCATTTACCCATCATTTTTCTCCTTTTTTATTTGGTACCCCGCTGGCCAGTGCCCGGATCGGACGCCGTGCGCTTCTCCGGCGGCCAGACAACGCGTGCAGCCTCGCCATCCGCGCGGTAGGCGTAGCAGGTATCGATGACCCGCGGCTTCGGTATCGTGGTCATTTCGGCGACTTCGCGCAGGCGCTCCGCGGTTTGCATGCGGCCGAAGCTTGCCTGCATCACAGTGGTGGCCAGCGGGCCGAGCAGATCGGAGAGATGTGTGCAGCCATTCACGCCGCCAATGAGAGATCTGGCGCGTTCCTTGAATCTTGGAGCGATGCGCAAGCCGGCGAGCGCGGCATAGGCCGGATTGATGTCGCGGCAATATGGTGTGGGCGCGGCCTCCGAGCGCGCCTCGACGTGCTCGATCACGAAGTCAGCGCTGACACGCATGGTGATACGCATGTCGTGGAAAATTTCTCCTGCCTCGACAGTTCGAAACGGCAGCACGGCCACAGCCGATTTGCAGTCGACCATGCGCGCCTCAATCTCGTAGCTGCCGTTGCTGCTTTCATAGACATCGCATGTAATTTGCCGCGTATGCAGCGGCTTGCGCGCCGGTCCATTTGCGTGGTCGTTCGTCGACATACTCGTTCCCTCGTCAGATGCGATGCGTCGTTCTGGTCAGTGCGTCGGACGCTTTATTTCGTGAGGTCGCGACGTTCGAATATCACGATGGTCTCCGGGCAGACCAACTCACACCCCACCCCGTAGCGGGGGGTTATGTCTTGCTACAAGGGCTGTCACAGTCTCCGCGAGTGAAAGTTCGGGGACAGGTAGCTGATTTCCCCTATTGCCATGACGCGAGCGCGAAGGCTGGAGATTGCTCATCTACAGGCGGAAACCGGCAATTGGGGCCAGCCCGTCGCAGCGAAATTCAAAGCCGTCCGAGCACCAGCCCATGTTGCTTTTTTCGACCGTGACCTTACACGTCATGGACTCCTGTCAAATCCTCCGGTATCGCATTTGCGGCGGACCCAATCTATTCCAGATCAGACGACTCCGTTTGATTTGCCGTCATACCCGGCTCAGTTCGAGCACACACACCATGAACCATAAACCAATCAAGTCACTGCTAATTGCTAACCGGTCGGAAATCGCAATCCGTGTGATGCGCGCCGCCGCCGAGATGGACATTAGGACAGTGGCCATTTATTCGAAGGAAGACCGTCTCGCGCTTCATCGGTTTAAAGCCGACGCGAGCTACGTGGTAGGCGAGGGCAAGAAGCCTCTTGCTGCCTACCTCGACATCGAGGATGTTCTGCGCATCGCCAGAGAAGCCGACGTCGATGCCGTCCATCCTGGCTACGGCTTCCTCTCTGAGAATCCGGATTTCGCGCAGGCCGTGATCGATGCGGGCATGCGCTGGATCGGACCGACGCCCGAAGTGATGCGCATGCTTGGCAACAAGGTGGCGGCGCGCAACGCGGCAATCGCCGCGGGCGTGCCGGTGATGCCGGCAACAGATCCGCTGCCGGCAGATCTCGACGTGTGCAAGCGCCTCGCGGCCGGCATCGGCTACCCGTTGATGCTCAAGGCGAGCTGGGGCGGTGGTGGCCGGGGCATGCGCGTGCTGGAGAGCGAGGAGGATCTCGATGCTTCGATTTCGGCAGCTCGCCGCGAAGCACTCGCCGCATTCGGCAACGACGAGGTCTACCTCGAGAAGCTCGTGCGCAAGGCGCGTCACGTTGAGGTGCAGGTGCTAGGCGATTCGCACGGCAACATCGTGCATCTGTACGAACGCGATTGCACGGTGCAGCGTCGCAACCAGAAGGTCGTTGAGCGCGCGCCCGCGCCGTACCTGGATCACGCGGGCCGCGCCGAACTCTGTGAGGCGGCGCTGCGCCTCATGCGCGCGGTGGGCTACACGCATGCGGGCACGGTGGAGTTCCTGATGGATGCGGACACCGGGCGGTTCTACTTCATCGAAGTCAACCCACGTATTCAGGTCGAGCACACGGTGACCGAAATGATCACGGGCGTCGACATCGTGAAGGCACAGATCAGGATCACCGAGGGCGGCCGCATCGGCCTTGCCGAAGACGTCGTGCACGAGAGCGGCGACATCGTCGGGCGCGCAGCGGGTGTGCCCGCGCAGGCCTCGATTCCCTTGAATGGCCACGCGCTGCAATGCCGGATCACGACCGAGGATCCCGACAACGGGTTTCTGCCCGATTATGGGCAGCTGACGGCATACCGCAGCGCATCGGGTTTCGGTGTCCGGCTCGACGCCGGGACGGCATACGGCGGCGCGGTCATCACGCCGTACTACGATTCCCTTCTGGTCAAGGTAACGACATGGGCGCCGACGTCGGGCGAAACGATTCGCCGAATGGACCGCGCGCTGCGTGAATTCCGTATTCGCGGTGTCGCGTCGAATCTGCAGTTTCTCGAGAACGTCATTAACCATCCAGCATTCGGCAAGGGGGAGGTGACGACCCGCTTCATCGACCTCACGCCTGAACTGCTCGCCGTGACAAAGCGGCGCGACCGCGCCACCAAGCTGCTGCGCTATCTCGGCGAAACATGCGTGAACGGTCATCCGGAGATGATGGGCCGCTCGCTGCCGGCCCTGCCACTGCCAAAGCCCTTGCTGCCCGTGGTCGATACGTCGAAACCGTTGCTCGTGGGCACGCGCGATCGTCTACGCGATCTCGGCGCAGACGGATTCGCGCAATGGATGCTGGACCAGAAGCGTGTGCTCCTGACAGACACAACGATGCGAGACGCGCATCAGTCTTTGTTCGCAACGCGCATGCGCACAGCCGACATGTTGCCGATCGCACCGTTCTACGCGCGCGAACTCTCGCAGCTCTTTTCGATGGAGTGCTGGGGCGGCGCGACCTTCGACGTGGCGTTGCGCTTTCTGAATGAGGATCCGTGGCAACGTCTCGCGCAACTGCGCGAGCGCGTGCCGAATGTTCTTTTCCAGATGCTGCTGCGCGGCTCCAATGCGGTCGGCTACACGAACTACGCGGACAACGTCGTGCGCTTCTTCGTGCAGCAGGCCGCCAGTGCGGGCGTCGACGTGTTCCGCGTGTTCGATTCGCTGAACTGGGTGCGCAATATGCGCGTGGCGATCGACGCGGTACGTGAAAGCGGCGTGCTGTGCGAGGGCGCGATCTGCTACACCGGCGATCTCTTCGACGTCGCCCGTTCGAAGTACGACCTCAAGTATTACGTCGGAATTGCGCGCGAACTCCAGCAGGCTGGCGTGCACATCCTGGGCATTAAGGACATGGCGGGCATTTGCCGCCCGCGTGCCGCAGCGGCGCTCGTGAAGGCGCTCAAGGAGGAAACCGGTCTGCCGGTTCACTTCCATACGCACGACACGAGCGGCATCTCGGCGGCTGCGGCGCTCGCTGCCATCGAGGCGGGGTGCGACGCCGTCGACGGCGCGCTCGATGCGATGAGCGGTCTCACGTCGCAGCCGAATCTCTCGAGCATTGTGGCGGCGCTGGCCGGCACCGAACGTGATCCGGGCTTGAGCCTCGAGCGTCTGCATGAAGCCTCCACGTACTGGGAAGGCGTGCGCCGCAACTACGCGCCGTTCGAATCGGACATCCGCGCCGGCACGGCAGATGTCTATCGTCATGAAATGCCGGGCGGCCAATACACGAATCTGCGTGAGCAAGCGCGCTCGCTCGGCATCGAGCATCGCTGGACCGAGGTATCGCGCGCGTATGCGGACGTCAACCGGATGTTCGGCGATATCGTCAAGGTCACGCCCACTTCGAAGGTGGTGGGCGACATGGCGCTCATGATGGTGGCGAACGATTTGAGCGCAGCCGAGGTGTGCGATCCGGCGAAGGAGGTCGCGTTCCCAGAGTCGGTCGTGTCGCTGTTCAAGGGCGAACTGGGTTTCCCGCCTGATGGCTTTCCCAAGGCGCTGTCGCGCAAGGTGTTGCGTGGCGAGCCGCCGGCGCCGTTCCGGCCGGGCGACGAGATTGCGCGGGTCGATCTGGATGCCGCGCGCGCGAAGGGAGAAGCGGCGTGCGAGCATCCATTGGACGACCAGCAACTCGCTTCGTATCTGATGTATCCGAAGCAGACGGCCGATTACTATGCGCACTTGCGTGCGTACAGCGACACGTCGGTCTTGCCCACGCCGGCTTACTTCTATGGCCTGCAACCGCAGGAAGAGGTTGCAGTCGATATCGATGCGGGCAAAACCCTGCTCGTCTCGCTGCAGGGCCAACATGCGGACGTCAATGAAGGCATGGTGAAAGTGCAGTTCGAGCTGAACGGTCAGTCGCGCACGGCCGTCGTGGAGCAGCGCAGTACTGTCCAGGCATCGACGGTGCGGAAGGGGCGCCCAGTCGCCGACCCTGCAAATCCGTTGCACGTTTCTGCACCGATGCCGGGTTCGATCGTGAGCGTTGCGGTACAGCCCGGGCAGCGCGTGAGCGCAGGCAGCACGCTGCTTGCAATTGAGGCCATGAAAATGGAGACGCACATTGCCGCCGAACGCGACGGCGTGATCGGGGCGGTGCACGTGCGATCCGGCGATCGCGTAGCGGCGAAGGATTTGCTCATTGAGCTCGACTTGCCGAACGGTTGAGAGCGATCGCGCATGCCCTGTGAGGGGAGACTAACGGGCATGCGCCCCAACTTGGGAGGATCGTACTTATCATGCAGCATCTGGGAATCGCGACGCGCAAGAATAGCCACTAACTCCGGCCTGGAAGCGCCACGCGGGCTAATTATGGGTGTGTCGCCGCTACTGATTTCGCTGTGTGGGTAGGATAATGGGTACGTCGTGGCCTGAATGTGTGGAATCCAAACCTGGCGCGGCGTTCCGGGCGATCGTTGGAGTTGGCTGCCTTCCGCCAGTGGGCCTCTCAGCCGCTTCCACGCACCTCCTCCTGACTGCATCCGGCCGCAGTCGACCCGTTGCCGTCATTTATCTCGTCTCGACAGATGCGACCGTTCTGGAAGCACCAACGGCCATTCGTCTATCGCGCTGGCTAGTTCTTCACGTGGCATCGTTTCCCTTTGCGCGGACGTGTCGGCACGTTCGTCAAGGGTAAAGCCGGATCCCGTGAGTGACAGAATGATAAATAATGGTGACAAAATGATAAATCTGAAAAAGGCATAGTCCTTAAAGTGTTTCCAACGGATTCGCCACTGTGCGAAGGACGATCACTCACGTTGGAGACACACAATGAATTTTCTTGACGACAACCTTTTCCCGGAAAACCAGGAAAAGCTCGTGATCCAGGTGGCCCCCTACGGCCCACAATGGCTTCCGAGCGACTCGGACGATATTCCCGTCAGCATGGACGCTCAGATCCAGAAGGCCGTGGACTGCTACAACGCTGGCGCCACAGTGCTTCACGTCCACGTGCGTGAGGAAGACGGCAAGGGTTCGAAGCGGCTGTCGAAATTCAACGAAATGCTGGGTCTGCTGCGCGAAGCTGTGCCCGATATGGTGCTGCAGGTTGGCGGGTCGATCTCGTTCGCGCCGGAAGGCGAGGGACAGGAGGCGCAATGGCTCGACTACGATACGCGCCATATGCTCGCGGAGCTCGATCCGAAACCCGACCAGGTCACCATCACGATCAACTCCAGCCAGATGAACATCTGCGAGCTGCTAACCGCAGATGACGTCGCCGGTACGATCCTGGAGAAGCCGGAATATTTCAACGCCTACTCAGAAATGGTGGTCGACGCAAAACCGTCGTTTTTCATCGAGCATCTTCGCCGCCTTCATCGTTCCCGCATCCAGCCGCATTTCATGCTCGGTCACGTGCATCAGCTTGAAAGCGTCGAGCGTCTGATTCGCCGCGGCCTGTACACCGGTCCTCTGATCCTCAACTACGTCGCAATTGGCGGTGGCGCTGCAGGGCTGCATCCGGCCGACCTGATCGAGTTCGCGCGCCGCACGCCCGATGGTGCGGTACTCACCATCGAGAGCGCCATGCGTGCCGTGCTGCCGATGAACGCCATTGCCATCGCGATGGGGCTGCATGTTCGCGTAGGCATCGAAGACAACCTCTGGGGCCGCAAGGGCGAGCGCATGACGTCGGTGCAGCAGATCGAGCAGACGGTGCGGCTCGCGCGCGAACTGGGCCGTGACATCGCGACCGGCGCGGACGCGAAGCGCATCTACCGCATCGGCGAATGGTACGACAGCGCCGACGAAACCATTGCGGCGCTCGGCATGGCGCCCAACCGAAAGCCGGCGCAGCGCGGCTTCACCGTGCCAGGCCATGCCTGAGCGCGTGCGTATTGATCCTTCGCGAGTTGAAAGCATGGTCATGAAATTACGGAACAAGGTAGCACTGGTGACGGGTGTTGGCCCTGGTCTCGGTCTTGCGTGTGCGGTGGCACTCGCGGACGAAGGCGCACATGTCATCGTATGCGATATCGACGAGAACGCGATTGACGCGGCCCACAAGGCGGTCACGTCACGCGGCGCACAGTGCCTGGCAGTGCGATGTGATGTATCGTCGAGCGAGGAGGTAAGCCACCTCTTCGCGCAGATCGTCGCGCGCTTCGGCACGCTGCACATTCTCGTCAACAACGCCGCGCTCACGCCGAATCGACCGATCGACACCGAGCGCCGCAACAAGCTCTATGCCTACATGCAGACGCCCATGCCGCGCCAGTCGCTGGGCTTCACGAGCGAGATCAGCGACGAGGAGTGGCACCGCTACTGGGGCGTCAACGTCCACGGCGTGTTCTATTGCACGCGCGAGGCGTTGAAGCTGATGGAGCCGCAACGCGACGGCAAGATCATCAACATCGCGTCGATTGCCGGACTGTCGACGCGCAGCGCCCATAGCCCGCACTACTGCGCGACGAAAGGTGCGGTGATCGCCTTCACGCGCTCGGTGGCGTTCGAGGTCGCGGGCGCCAACATCTTCGTGAATGCCATGGCGCCCGGCGGCGTCGCCACGCCGGCCTTCAACGACTATCTCGACAGGATAGGCGAGGACGGCCGCAACCGGCTGTGGCAGAACTGCCCTCTGGGTCGTTTCGGCACCGTCGAGGAGTACGCGTCCACGGTCGTATATCTCGCGGGCGAACACTATCTGGTCGGTCAGATCATCAGCCCCAATGGCGGCTCGGTGATCTGAATCTGTCAACACTCTATTCGACACGCTATGGAAAAGTCACAAGGCACGCCTCACTACGATGCGATGCGGGCGGCGGGCCTCGCCGATGCCGCGCTCGATCCGCTCGCGCAGTGGGACCCCGCGTGGATCGAATCGCTCATGGCATTGAGCGTGGACACGCAAACGAACGATGTGCTGGACCCGAAGCTCGTCGCGTTGATCCGCCTGAACATCGACGTCACGGCCACGCACCTGTATGCGCCCGGCGTGCGGCGGCATGTGCGCGCGGCATTGAAGCTTGGCGTGACGCGCGCACAAATCCTTGAGGTGTTCAAGCTCGCGAGCGTAGTGGGCATCCATGCCTGCGCGCTCGGCGTGCCGATTCTCGAAGAAGAACTGGCCCAGGCGGGCTTGCCCGACGAGCCCGCGCCGCTCGCCTATACGCCGGTGTGCGACCGGGTGCGCGAGAGCGGCATGTTCAATCCTCTCTGGGAAACGATTTATCGTTGGGACCCGCAGTACCTGGAGAAATTTCTGGCGATGGGTCTTGGACTCTGGCGCGACAACATCCTTCCGCCGTTGTGGATTGAATTGCTTTGCATTGCAGGCGACGCGGCAGTCACCCACCTCTATTCGCACGGCACGCAGCGGCACATCAAGGCGGCGCTGGAACTGGGCGCCACACGCGGGCAGATTCTCGAAGTGCTGAAGATCGTCAGCCTGCAGGGTATCGAAGCCTGCGAGCTTGCCGTGCCGTTGCTCGACGCCGAATGCATGGAGCACGCGCGCGCAAGGCGCTGATTGTTTGAATGGGCCGTGCCTCCCGCACGACACGTCGGCAAGAACGTGCGTGCGGGACTTCAATTCTCGCGGCGCATTGCCGTCGCCCCATAGCTGTAGTCGGAGAAATCATGAGTCAAGCGGCCATCGAGGCCGAGGCCGCGAACGAGTCGGCCTCGTCGGAAGATTCGCGACTGGCGTATCGAAAGATCGCGTGGCGCCTGTTGCCCTTTCTATTCCTCGCCTATGCGGTCAACTCGATCGACCGCATTAACATTTCATTCGCAAAGCTGCGCATGGCGCAGGACCTTGCCCTTAACGATGCCGCCTACGCGATCGGCACCACGGCCTTCTTCGTGGGTTACATCCTGTTCGAGATTCCGGGCAACCTGTATATGCAGCGTGTCGGCGCGCGCGCAACGCTCACGCGCATCATGGTCTTGTGGGGCATCGTCACGATGCTGACCTGCCTCGTCTCCACGTCGGCGCAGCTTTACGTATCACGCTTCGCGCTCGGCGTGGCCGAGGCGGGCTTCTTTCCCGGCGTGATTCTCTATCTGAGTTACTGGTTTCCGTCGTGGAAGCGGGGCCGGGTCACGTCCATCTTCTTCATGGCGGGCTTTGTCGCGGGCATGGTGAGCGGGCCGATTGCGGGCCTCATCATGACGAGGCTCGACGGCTGGCACATGTTCAAGGGTTGGCAGGCGCTCTTTCTCCTCGAAGGCATTCCTGCCATTGTGCTGGGCGCGTTCGCGTGGTTCTGGCTCGATGATCAGCCCGTTCACGTGAAGTGGCTCAATGAGCGGCAAAAGGCCGTCGTGATCGCCAATCTTCGCAACGACGAAAGGCACGACGCACCGCGCGGCCCCTCGCTGCGCACGGTGATTCGCGATGTTCGCGCGTGGTTGCCGGGCATCGTGTTCTTCACGATCTACTCAGGCACCAACACGGTGGCTTACTGGATGCCGTCGCTGTTGCAAGGCGCGGGCCGGCACGACATGCATCGCATCGGCTTCGCATCGAGCGCGCCTTATGTGATCGGCGCGCTCGCGATGTACCTGATCGGCCGCAGTTCCGACCGCTGGCTAGAGCGCCGCTGGCACCTCTCGGCAACGATGATCACGGCGGCGTCAGGCTTTCTCCTCATGCATCTGCTGAGCGCGCATCTCGTGCTGTCGATGATCTGCATGGTGCTCGGCGCCGGCGCGTGCCTCGCGGCGGTTCCCGTCTTCTGGACCATTCCTCCAGCGTATTTCAGCACCCGCGTGGCGGCAGCGGGGATCGCCCTCGTGAGCAGCGTGGGCTCGCTTGCGGCGCTGGTGAGCCCGATGGTTGTGGGCGCGATCCGCGTATCCACGGGCAGCCTTTATTTTGCCTTCGACCTCATCGGCGCGATGCTGATCGTCGGCGCAGTCGTCGTGCTGGCCGGTATTCCGGCGAGCGCACTGCGCGAGCGCCGCAGGTAGGTCTTCGCACACCGCGTCCCCAAAGTCTCAACTGACGACTCCATGCGCCCTCGTCGGGCGCAGGGGCGCTGCTGCGCCGCAGAAAGCCGACGCGAAATGCCGAACGACCTGGATCACCGATTCAAACGCAGTGGCATCACCATAACAAAGGAGACGACATGAAAAAGCAGTTGATGATCGCGATGACGGCAGCGACGTGCGCAGCCGCAGCACATGCCCAATCGTCAGTCACGTTGTATGGCGCGATCGACGGGGGACTGCTTTACCAGAGCACCGCGGCGGCCTCGTTCAGCCCAGCGGCGAAGAATCAAGGCGCGATCTGGCGTTACAAGGACGCAGGTATTTATTCGAGCATCTGGGGCATGCAGGGCGTCGAGGATATCGGCGCGGGCTACAAGGTAACCTTCAAGCTTCAGGGCGTATTCGATTCCGGTACTGGCAAACTGGGGCTCTCGGACACGGCGGGCGTGCCAGGCTTCTTCAATCAGATCGCGAGTGTGGGTGTGAGCGGCACGTTCGGCTCGATCACGGCGGGCCGCCAGATCGTGCCAATGATCTACGCGATGGCGGACACGGATGTTCGTGCCTCACAGTATTTCGGCAGCATTCTTGGCGCATGGCTCGGCTTGAACACGGCCGCGGGGTGGCCTGGCACCAGTACGAACGGCCCGATTGGCGCGCTGTACGATTCCAATGCGCTCGTCTATCGTTCGCCCGCATTTCACGGTGTCACGGCCGAGCTGGAATATGCGCCGGGTGGCGTTGCCGGGCAGTTGCAGGGCAACACGCGCGAGTCCGCTGTGCTGAAATACTCGGGCTACGGGCTCAAGCTTGCCGCCGTCTATTACAACGGGCACGATACCAATCCGGGCGCCAACTCCGTACCAACGGGCTTGAACAATAACCGCTACTGGTATTTTGGCGCGCTCTATACGGTCCACGACTTCTCGATTTCCGGCTCGTATAGCAACGGGTCCAATCCCGCCCATCGCAACATGGTCAATCTCGACCTCTATTCGCTGGGCCTTGGCTATCGCTTCACGCCCGCTTTCCGGATCACGAGCGGCGCTTATTACATCACCGACAAGAACCACTCGGCGAACAACTCGCTCGAAGTGGCTGCTGGCGCTGAATACAGCCTTTCGAAGCAGACGCTGGTCTATGCGCAGGTTGGCTGGGTCAACAATCACGGCGAGATGACGCAGACCATCACCTACGGTCAGCCCGTCGCGCCCGGCAACGGCACCACGGCCGTCATGATGGGCATGCGTCACAACTTCTGACCGTTCGAAAGGACAGCACTGCGCCGCGCGAGGACCTTCACTCGTCATCGCGCGGCGTGTGGCCGTTTACGCCAGTTGCTCGGTGTCTCAGCGTGCCAGCGTTTGAACGCACGCGTGAAGTTGCCCTGGCTGTCGTAGCCCAGCCGCATCGCGACATCGGCGATCGGCAGGTCTGTTTGCGCGAGCAACTGATCCGCGAGATTGCGCCTCACGTCCTCTATCAGGGCCTCGTAGCTCGTTCCCTGTTCATCGAGACGGCGATAAAGCGTGAAGCGATGGATCGCGAAGAATTCCGCGACCTTCGTCGAAGTGCAGCCGTCCGGCAAAAGCGTTTCGATGACATGACGCACACGCGAACTGAAATCGTCGGCCTGCCGCGAGCGCAACTCAGTCATATGCTGACGCAGGAAGCGGCCGAGTTCCTGATCGTGACTCTTCCTCGCCTGATCGAGCAGCCCCTGCGGGAACAGCACTTCGTACTGCGATTGACCGAACCAGACCGGAGCCTGGAAATAGCGCTCGTAGAGCGCACTCGACTTCGGCTTGCGGTACGCGATTCTCACGAGCGTTGGATGCCAGGAGCGGCCGAGAATCAGCTCGAGAATGCGGATATTCGCGGCAAGGTACGCGGTGAGCAGATGCTTCGCGCCGGGAATGCCGCTGTCGACCGAGAGCGAAATGCACGCATAGCCGTCCTCCTCGGTCATGCGCACATGCAGTCCGCGATACCACACGCCGCAGAACTCGATCAGGTTTTCCACGGCCTCGCGCACCGTGGGCGCGTTGAGCACGAGAAAGCGCAGCGGCCCGATGTTGCCGAGCGCTGCCTTCTGCCCGAGCAGCAGGCCGAGATGCTCACAGCCGATCTTCTTCGCCGCCGCTTCGAGAATCCGTCCGTGTGTCACCGTGGACAGCGGATTGAGCGGCGACGCCATCGCCTCGCGGTTTACGCCGAACGATTCGAGCAGTTGCCACGGGTCCGTGCCGTGCTCGCGCATAACCGCCGGCAGCGAGTTGAGTGCGCCGATCGGGATGGATTTTTCCGCTGTCGGGGTCCGCATTGATTCGGTCTTCCGGCGCCTGGCAGTGACCGGGCTCCGAGGCTATGAGATGGTCTGTACTGGATATTCTATCCTGCAACTCAGGCGCACCTGGTCGCCAATCCGGCAAATATTCATGTGTGAATAGACAGACATCGTGGGTGATCGGCACGTGGATCGAGCGTCGGCTCGGAGCAGTCAAGGAGACATTCCAGCGTCAAGGCTTCGACGAAGTCCGACGACCGCTCCTGGCCGAACGCGGTCCGACGGTGAGCCGACGACGGTTGCTGCGTCGATCCGACCGCATTCGGCAGAAGTCCACCCATACCCGACATCGGCAGTACGGGTTTGGGCGCCCAGAAGCTGACGCTCGTACAGTCGAGCGACGAAGGAGATGTCGCCGCAGGCCCGTGCTCCCGATGGAGGTTTGCTGCCCCTTAGAGGGCCGGGGACAGTCGCACTGGTACCGCTGCATTGCAGTCAACCGCTGTCTACCCCTGGGGCTAGGCTTCAATTCCGCCCTCGGCCAAAAGCGCTGGAACTTTGCTCTCTGCGAACAACGTTCGCAACAACCGTCCGAAACGGTTCTCTTTCTCGGCTCTGACGATGCGCCGGCATGCTTCCAAGAAATTCATCCCAGCCTGGCCGAAGTGTTTCTCGTACATTTCGTGCTGCTCGAGAATGTCCAAACTTTTGAGTACGAAAAGCTTGAAATCGCGACCTTTCAACGTGCGCATCGCAGTCTCGAAATCGTCGATCGTAGCCGCTCTCATCGCCGCTTCTTCCCGATGGCCCCATCCGTCGTTCTCAAGAAGGTGCTTGATGGCATCGACGACGGTCGCACTGTGAGTTCGAGCATCGCGCGCATCGTCGATTGCTGCCTTAAGTTTTGGGTGTAGCGGCTGACGGAACGGTAATTCCCCGAATTCGGCCTTGTCGGCGATGGTCGCGAAGTGAGCCAACCAACCATCAATCAAAGCTTCTTCAAGTTTGGCACCGCCAGGTAGATCGGCCATTTGTTTTCCGAGCGCCGTGACAGTGTAGGCGTCAAGGTCGCCAACTCTGGTGATGAGCTTGACCGCATCAGCTACGAGATCGTCGTCGCAGTCTGTGACGTCCCAATTGAAACGTTCAAAGAATGCGTGCGCGAGATTTCTAGATTCGGTGCGATTCTCATTGCGTTGGTAGCCTTGGACGATGGCCTCAATCGCCTTTGCGTCGTGCTTTCCGTCGCAAACGAAGGCAACAACCAGTTCTTCAAATTCGTCCGAAGAATTGATCCCTAGCTTTGACAGCAGAACTTTCCATGCGGCCGGCTTTGAGTCCTCGGCTTTGTCCTTTGACGCATCGCCTTCCTGCCCGAGGTAGCGCCTCACAAAGTCGCTAGAACCTCGGTTGTAGCCTGCGACATACTCCAGAGTCGGCCCGTCCTTGATGGCTTTGTTTGCAAGAGCAGAAATGAGCACAATCGAGGGAACAGTTCGTGCCTGTATCGCGAGAGGCATGTCCCCAGTCGCACCGAGGAGCCGAACCACAAGACGGTAAGCCTGGCGGATGACCCGGATATTGGTGATCCCGCACGCGTCCACCGCAGTCCTGGCCGTCGCGCGGTAAGGGCTATCCAAGTTCGGAACCGCGATGTCAAACGCCTCCCCAGGTGTCGGCGTGAAACGAAGTTCTTCTTCGACCACCTTCTCTCGGAACGCCGCCCAGAGCGCGCTGTCGGTAGGTGCGGAGAACTGGTCCGAGTTGAGAATTAAGAGGAATCGCGTACCAAAATTCTGAGAGTATTCGTCGACGAAGCCCAGGACCTCGTCAACTGACAACGAGGCGTGCTTGCGCTCGATGTCATCGACGACTACGAATCGGTTGCGCAAGGCGACAGGAACTGCTACCAGCGCAAGCTCGTCGAGCGCCGAAAAGCCCTCGTGGACCTTCTTCAAGGCGTCGACGCTGACCTTCCAAGTCTTCATCAGACCTTCGGTCAACGAGCTGCTGTCACCGCCTACTGGGAGCGCGCTTTGGACCACCTTGAGCTTGAGCTGATTGATATCTTTCAAGCCAAAGAGGGACACGTAGCGCGCGCCTTCGACAATCGGGTCCTGCGACTCTTTGCGAATCTCGTTCCAGAGGTGGGTTTTGCCGGTGCCCCATGCGCCTGTCAGCGCGATGACTTTTAGGTCGGCGTTGTCGATGAGCGAGATCAACTGCGTTTTAGATTGTTCGATCGTCATTTGCTTTATTCGGTGCTGAATCCAGCAGGCGGTCCCGCCAGTACGACGTTTGGGTTGCATCACTGGCGCAGTCGACCAGCCAGCTCCTGTGAGGATTGTTCGAGATTCGAGGAGAACGCGTCGTCATATCGCAATTCTAAGTCAGCACCGGGCCACCGCGAGTTTATGGGCCGATCCGAAGCTGCCGTTCTCGACCGGCAGCAAATGGCCGACACCGGCACTGCGGCGGCAACGGCGCGTTGAACAAATAATGTCCCAACGGCCACATGCAGTGCGAACCACGGGCTTTGACGCGTTCGTTGTGCCTGATGTGCGGAAGCTTCCGCACATCAGGCACTGGCCCCGCAGTCGCAGCGTACTGCGTTGATGGGAACCGTCTGCGGAGCGAACCTAGACTGGAGCGAGCATGGTGCCGCGGCAACGCCTGGCGCCGCGGCGACAGGTGTACTCGCTGGCTGAATCGCGCGCTTTCGCTGGGATCTCGAGCGCGTAGTCGATGAACAGTTCCTCGCCGGGCTGGATGTCCCTGAGCGCGTTGATGTAGATGCGGCCTGATTGCTCGATCGCCTCGCAGTTCGCCTTGCACGCATGGTTGAGCCACCTTGCGCCGTTTCCGCCGCGGCCGCCATCAATGACGCGGCCATCCGACAACCCGAAGAGGAAAGTGTGCCCGGCGTCGGCGCGCCGCGCGTACGTGCGGGTCGCTTCCCGCCAGGTGGTGACAAGCCCCTTGTACTCAAAGATGCGCTCGCCGACGGAAAGCGCCCGCAGGGCAAAGACACCCTTTCCGTGAATGGGAGAGTGCCGAACGGAAACGCGCTTCATGCCGGGAAAGTGTGAGGAAGGGAGTTCCGGAGTATAGCGGCAGCAATGTCTCCCAACATGTGACGGTGGATCGTAGCGGGCGTCCGGTCATGGGCCGGCACATATGGGCCACTCGGCGCTCACTTCGTCGTCGCAAACGCGTCGGCTATTTGCCTCTCAAGTTTGACCTCGTCGCTGTGCATATTTTGAGGTAGTTGAGGCCGAAGCGTGCCG
Source organism: Paraburkholderia sp. J11-2 (assembly GCF_905220185.1). Classification (NCBI taxonomy): domain Bacteria; kingdom Pseudomonadati; phylum Pseudomonadota; class Betaproteobacteria; order Burkholderiales; family Burkholderiaceae; genus Paraburkholderia; species Paraburkholderia sp. J11-2. The sequence goes on from NZ_CAJMYY010000033.1 coordinate 84,580, forward strand.
CAATTGTGGCGCACCGTTGTGAGTGACGCGCGGCTTAGGGTTCCCGCAAGCAGCGCATGATTAGCCTCGATGACGGTGGCGGTGCCCAGAAAACAAAAAGCCCGCTCTGCGGGCTTCCTGTCAACGTCGCAACGGGCCTCAGGCTGCGGCGGCGTCCTTCAGCTTCTTCAGCGCGCGAATCTTCAGCTTCACCGTTGCCGGCTTTGCATCGAACCAGCGCTCTTGACCGGTGAACGGGTCCTTGCCGAAGCGCTTTTTCTTCGCCGGGACAGCCTGGACGCCGATTTTCACCAGGCCCGACAGCGTGAACTCACCTGCACCCTTCTTATGCACCGAGCCCAGAATCGTGTCTTCGAGCGCAGCCAGAACGGCTTTGGCTGCTTTCGGATCGACACCGGATTGCTCGGCAACGTGCGTTGCCAACGAGGCCTTCGTGAACGTTTCCTTCAGCGGCTTGAGTACGCCATTGGTCGCAGCCTTCTTCGCCGGCGTAACAGCCTTCGGCGCGGCCTTCCTGGCTGCCGGCTTTGCTGCCTTCGGTGCGGCCGATTTTGCAGCCTTCGGGGCTTTCGTTGCGGTCTTCGTTGCCATGGATAATCCTCTATCAGGTTGAGAACCGCTTAAGACGGTGCACGACGCCTCGCGTTACTGCACCGTCTTAAGCTGGCGCTAAGCGTATCAACGGATTTCGCGATTCGCAACAGGAAAACGCCTTCTGGCAAGCCGTTTCTTCATCGCCAGCGAAAAAAACCTATGACGTACGCCCGATTTCGCAGGGGCCGCGCGTGAGAGCCGCGACTGAACAGGAAGAACCGCGTAGTGCCACTGCACGCATTTGCGTATCGGTAAGGCAGGCAGCTACCCAGGTTGCGGCGCTTTGCGGCATCGCCGAACGGGACACACGTGGCAACTCAGGACCACCTCAAGCAGCGCGCGGAACAAAAAGGCCGCCGAGGATGATTGACTGCCCAGCTCCCAACGGACGTCCGCTCAGAAAGGCGGCCGTCTACATGGCCAAAGCCATTCACACGGACTGGAGAAAATGCTCGCCAGCCTGAGCGGGTGGTGCGCTCGATCGTCTACTGCGTCATCAACACGACAATGCGACAGTGCCTCTGGAAGGCCTCCCCCCACGGATCGAGGGACCGGGCAGGCCGACAGGTTCATCGGAGGGCGGGGCGCGCGACCACATCCGGCGTTTTTTTGAAGTTGCGTAGTTTGATAGAAAAATAGATGCCTTGTGATAAGAAGGATTATCTTTATGGTGCTGTTTGACGACGTATTTGCGTGAAGAGCTGAGCGCTCACGCAAGTAATTTTGTGTCTATTTTGCAAGCAAAGTTCGCGCGTTTTTCGGACAGTCATCGGGACCGTGCTCTGCATTCTTAGTCGTGTGAAAGGGTGGATTAAGCTTTGCCGAGATGACCGTTTCGGCGCGCGTTGCAATACAACTTCGGTTGCAATCGTACTTTGCAGCACAAAATTGCTTGCCGGACAAGCTCCCGGTAATACCAACTTTGCTTGAAATGGAAAACTCGGGCTGAGCTCCAGATTGTGCAGCCGCCGCAGTAGATACAACCCTCCTCGCGTGAACACTCAGGTGCACGCATATAAAATCTATAAGCAGGGGATGTGTTGTTGGCCCGTCGAGCATGTCCAGCCACTGGCGGGGGCTAGGTGCTCGGGTTCACGATAGTGCAGGTGAAGCGGATGCCGTTGCATGGGGCAGTTGTCTATCGCCAACCTGAACCTGGTGCGCCGCTTCGAACTCGATGCACCATTGAGCCAGCACAATCCTTCGATATACGACGCGGAAGGGGAAACCGGTTATACGGACTACTCCGTTCTGGAAATGGCGGCTTAATCGCAGGCCTGGCCGGTGGATATCGATGCGAGGCAAAGCTTTGTCTCGCTTCGGCGAGCGACACTGTTCTCCATTTGGTGCTTTCATCAAAGGATACCCCTGTCCCTGTTGGGCGCGTGTTTCACCCCACTTCGACCGGTCTCACGCGGACGTTCGCACGAAAGTAACACTGGATTGCGAGGCCGACTCTTGAGCGACGTTGCTGGCAAATTTCTCTAAAAAAGTCTGTAGCGATGCCGCGTTCTCGGTACTCGATGAGTCAAAAAGGGTGTTGAAATTCTGCTCTAGGCTAGAGATAGTCGAGTCCAACTTTGTTGATCCGGTGCCACCGTTTGCGCTTTCGTTTCTGGGCTCGCTGCTACGCGCGCCAACAGCCTGAGCAAGTGATTCAAGCGCTTGAGCAAGGGGATTGGAGTAGTGCACTGTAGTTGCCTCGTTCACGATGCTCCCCATATCGCTCTGCGATGCCGAAGACGTTGCGCCGTCCTGCTGCGCGCTTGAAGCCATCTGGAGAATCTGGCCGATAAAATTCTCGAAGACCGCGTCAATATCGGCCGCTGGTAGCGATGTGTCACGCGAACTCGCGTTAGTCGACTGGGTGCCTCCAGTTGCGGCCGTTTTGGTATCGGATGGCTTGACCCCAGTGTTGGTGTCCGAGCTCAACGGCAGATTAAGCCCCAATTGTGCAAGTGTTTGAATGATCGCTTGCACCATGGAATTCCCCCAGACTGGCGCTGTATTTGCCTGTTCCTGCGGCTCGGCTGGTGACCAGATCTGCTCCCTCTGTACGCTGATTCCTGGCACCTGGCCGGAGTTCAGCAATAGTTCCTCACGGAGACTACGTAAGGCTACGGCGGTGAGTTGATTTGCAATCGTGGAAGGTTTCGTCTCCTTATTAGATCCGTTGTGAACGCGCCAATTCACGAGCATGCCTAATCACTTCAATGCTGCGATTACCCGTTGAACAGGCGCGGCTCTTCTTTCAACCAGTGTCTGCGTCACATCTTCAGGCCGACGCCTCGACGATTTCGTAACCGACCCACGTGGCGTCGACACTTCTTCGTTCCTGACGGAACTTCGTCAAAAGGCGTTTAGTGATACCGCGTGCCTCATCCGTTCACACTGTGACGATGTTTGTGTTGACCTCGATGTTGCCGTGCACAGACTTCGAGTATGGGCAGGTCTGATGGACCAGATACAGGAGGTCCTCGAAGACTACCGTTGCCAGACCTGGCAACCGGACGATGAACTCGGCACTGAGGCAATAAGCCTTTCCGGCTGACCCAATGCTTAGCTGAATGTCCACGGAGTAGCCGGGCGCCAGTGTGATCTTCTTCTACTGGGCACCTTCCCGAATACTGTCGCGTAACAGGCCGATCAGGTGCCCGCAAACAATTTCTCAGCTATCGGGTGTAGCTCGGTGGCGGTGAATTCCAGGCGTTCGACGGCGGATGCTGACAGCTTGAGTTCGAGCGCGCCGTGCCCACCACGCTGGTCATCGGTAGCGCGAATGGGCTTGGCGTGGCCGTTGCCTGAGACGAGGATCTTCTCGATCTCTTCCATGACGAATCCCTCCTATGCGTGGACACGCGCTGCGACTATATAACTATGGCATTCATAGTGTCAAGTGCAGCGTGGAGTAAGATGCGCAAAGTTAGCTGTGGCATAAGGCGGATGAGATTTAATCGCATGCGTATCCGAATGGATGTAAATGAGAGCATTCCATTGAACGGAGAGTTATGGCTGTCGGTGCGCCCCTCCTATCACTGAAAAGGCATCGTCTTGGCCTCCATCAGCCATCATGCAATCGATACGAAGATCGGCAACTGACGCGGCCCAGACGCGGATAGCGAGCTTTGTCGACTGGACGAAAACTAGCCGCAAGGCTTCACATGATCTTGACGATATGATTATCATAGTTATATCATTGGCGGGACCATGTGATGCGTGAAGGCATCACGAATCGTCCAACAAAAGCAGTCCAAAACGACTGCACGACGCGAAGCTGTTCGCACACACTTTGTGAATGGAGTACTGAAATGTCCGATCTTGTTTATGAAGCGCAGCGTACGGGACTGTTGCTGGTCGACCCGTACAACGACTTTCTTTCGGACGGCGGCAAGCTGTTCCCAATGCTCCGCGATGTCGCCACAGACGTCCGCCTTCTCGACAACCTCCGCGCCGCGGTAGAGGCCGTGCGGAAAGCGGATATTCAGATCATCTACGTCCCGCATCGACGCTGGCAGGCCGGTGACTACGACAACTGGGATCACCCGAATCCGACTCAACGCCTCGTGCAGCAACGCCAGACTTTTGCCAAGGGTACGTGGGGAGGAGAGTGGCATCCTGATTTCGTGCCGCAGGAAGGCGACATCATCGTTCACGAGCACTGGGGCCAAAGCGGGTTTGCGAATACCGACCTCGACTTCCAGCTTAAACAACAAGGGATCACGCATGTGATCGTAGTCGGCCTGCTGGCGAATACATGTATTGAGTCCACGAGCCGCTTCGCGATGGAACTGGGCTATCACGTGACGCTTGTCAGAGATGCAACGGCCGCTTTCACCAAGGAAATGATGCGTGCCGCACACGATTTGAACGGCCCGACCTTCGCCCATGCAATCCTGACGACGGCACAGATGGTTGCCGCGCTTCCCATCTAATTGTAAGGATAACTAGTGAAGCTAACCGGTAATTTATTAATTGGCGCGCAGGAAGTGTCGGGGACGGCCGGCAGAATGATGGCGCTGAATCCAGTGATGAATCTCGAGATTGAACCGCTGTTTACATTTGGTGGAATCGAACAGGTCGATCGTGCGGTACAACTGGCTGATGACGCGTTCGAGAGCTATAACCGCACAAGTCTTGCCGTGCGCGCTGCGTTGCTCGAGCGTATCGCGGACGGCCTCGATGCCATCACACCGGAGTTGGCGCGGCGCGCCTCACTTGAGACCGGCTTGCCGGTCGCTCAGCTCGAAGGAGAGGCTGCGAAATCGGCGATTCAGTTCCGGCAGTTCGCGAGCGTCGTCCGACAAGGACGCTTTCGCCAGGCAACGATCGATCCCTCTCAGCCGGCCCGGCAACCGCGCGCACGGATGGATCACCGGATGCAGAAAATCGCACTGGGTCCGATTGCGATCTTTGGCGCAAGCAATTTCCCGATTTCATACTCGGTCGCGGGCGGTGACACTGCGTCGGCGCTGGCCGCAGGTTGTCCTGTCATCCTGAAAGCGCATAACGGACATCCGGGTGCATCGGAGCTGATGGGGCGTGTGATCCAGCAGGCTGTGAGCGATTCTGGCCTGCATGAAGGGGTGTTTTCACTGCTTCGTGGCGCCGGTAACGAGATCGGTGAAGCGCTGGTCGATCATCCACTGATCAAGGGCGTGACCTTTACGGGTTCTGAGGGCGGTGGAATGGCGCTGTTCCGGCGCGCGCAGCGGCGCCCGGACCCGATACCGGTCTTTACGGAAATGACGAGCGTCAATCCGACCTTTGTCCTGCCGGCCGCGCTTGCCGCGCGTGGCGCCGCAATCGGCGACGGCTTTACTGAGCGCATGCTCGTCACCGTTGGTCAGGCTTGCCTGAAGCCGGCAATCCTGCTCGCCGTGGACGGCCCGGGTTACCTTGAACTAAAGAACGCGATGATGCTCCGCGTCGACGAAATGCAGGCGCGTACGATGCTTACGCCAGGCATCAACATGGCATATCGCAAGAACCTGGAGCGTCAGAACAATGCGGGTGCGGTGCAAATTGCAGCCGGCGGTGAACCACATGGTGAGTGGGACGGTCAATCGGTTCTCTTCGAGGTCGACGGCGCATGCTTGCTCGACAAACCCACATTGTCGGAGGAAGTCTTTGGCCCGGCTGCGCTGCTGGTGCGGGTCGAGGATGTAGAGCAACTGATCGCCATCGCGCGGCGGTTTCGCGGCCAACTCTCGGCAACAATGCAGATCGATCCGGTCGACTATGCGCTCGCTGAACGCCTGCTACCTGTTCTCGAACGTCGTACTGGGCGCATCGTTGTTAATGCATTTGCGCATCCGCAAGAGGTGTCATATGCATCGATTCACGGCGGCCCGTTTCCCGCAACTTCGGACAGTCGATTCACTTCGGTTGGCATGAGTGCGATTGAGCGCTTCCTGCGACCTGTTTGTTATCAGGGCTTTCCCGACGAACTGCTGCCGGAAGCCCTGCAGCATAACAATCCTCTCGGTATCTGGCGTCTCACCGATGGAGAGTTGTCCAAAGCGTGATAGACGGACATCCTCAGTAACGTGAACGTGATTGGCGGTGATATTCGCTTCTGTCGGAATCCGTTCACACCGGAGAGTTTGGGAGCCGAGCTACCGGTGAAAGATCCGACGTTGTGCTTCATGCGCGACGCGGAAACCTGGTGACGGCCGAGGGCCCTGCGGTACACAACCGCGGGGGACTCGCGGCTCAACACCATATTAGCTAACCCACGGAAAAAGTACGACTGCGGACACTCATGTTACGGCCCCCACGCGTTTCGCCGAGGCCAATGGAATCCGATACGTGTACCGGCGTTTCGGCGCGGATACGGGCACACCGCTCCTGTTCTTGCAACATTTTCGAGGCGGGATGGACCACTAGGATCCACTTGTAACGGATGGGCTTGCCAAAGGGCGGCCAATCATCCTGTTCAACAACGCGGGCGTGGCGAGTTCTACCGGCGAGACGCCCAATACGATTGAAGAAATGGCGGATCACGTTGCGGTATTCGTAAATGCTCTGGGAGTGTCTCAGGTCGATGTGATCGGTTTCTCGATCGGCGGTTATATCGCACAGGAATTCACGCTGCGCCACTCGCACCTAGTTAGAAAGCTCATCCTGCTGGGCACCGCTCCGCGTAACGGCGAGCCGGGGACGGATCCGAAGGTGCTCAAGGTGGCGGGCAACCCGACACCTAACCGGGAGGATTTCCTGTTTCTGTTCTTCTCACCTTCGGCATCGAGCGAGGCAGCGGGGCGGGCGTTTTGGGAGCGTCGCCACCAGCGTAAGGACCAGGATCCACCTTCCTCCCCTCAGACCGCTCAGGCTCAGGTGGCCGCGCTCCTCACATGGCGCGAGCAGCGTGGCGAACGGTACGTCTACCTTAAGACGATTCAGCAGCCAACGCTAGTGGTGAACGGCAGCAACGACGTGATGGTGCCGACGGTCAATTCCTTCACGCTGTCGCAATGTATCCCGAACGCGCAGCTCATCGTGTATCCCGACTCTGGGCACGGCTCACAATTCCAGTATCCCGAATTGTTTGTCAGTCATGCGCAGTTGTTTTTGGACGCCGCGTGACAGGCTGTATTGAATGCCGACAGAGAACGTAACGCGCACACGTGAGTCGTGACAGGAAACAGAAAAGCCAGAGCCAACGAGCAGAAGTGATGAAGAGCTGTTGGCAACGTGATCGGCGGGCGCCTTGACACTAGCGTGAAAGGCATCTGCGCACGTCGCAGGCTTTCAAAGGAATGCGTGACCGGAGCACCAGTGTACTGTACGATGCTATAATCAATATGATTATCATATGTAATAGGCAATGTGATTTCGAAGGAGGTTCGAATGGCTGGGCTGCCTGAAATGAACGATACGCTGTGCCCGGTCGCACGGTCTCAGGCCATCATTGGGGACAGGTGGGCTGTCCTGATCGTGCGAGAACTTTTCATGGGCAATCGACGATTCGATAGCCTGCTGGCGCAGTCGCAGGCAACCCCGCAGATGCTCTCCGCGCGCCTCAAACGGCTCGAAGCAGACGGCGTGATTAAGCGCAAGCGCTACATGGATAAGCCGCCCCGCTACGAATACGAACTCACGGAGATGGGCCGAGCGTTCTACCCTGTCATCCTGGCACTGCGCGAATGGGGCGAAACTTGGTGCAAGTCACGGGGCGAGGACATTGCGGTGCGCTATACGCATCTCACCTGTGGCCACGATGCCGGCGTTGGCACCTTCTGTCAGGCGTGTGGCGAACCATTGAAGCGCAGCGATCTGAAGGCCGAATTGAGTCCCTCATACGCACAGGAGCGCGCTGCGCGACAGGAGGCAGCGAAAGCACTGAAGTCAGCATGACGCAGATACGATGATGTGCGAGTGTTGCTTTCGGGCTCAATAAGCGCCTACTGCCCCAAGGCGCTGGTGACCGATGAGCTTGTCGCCACGTGCGTCGCGCTGGGGCGCATTAGTCACTGAGAGCTGTGGGATCCACGACAAGGCGAAGGTTCGTGGGTTTGTTGATCGCGTATATACAATCCAGACTTCAGAGGACCTTCTTCTGCGCTTGCGCGAGAGCGTCAGTGTCCTCCTCCCAAACATTGAGGATGTACCCCTCTACGGCCTCACACCGTTCTTAGGCGGTCCGTTTTCTGACAGCTTAGAGGGCTATGCGCCATTCGACCAATGGTTCCAAGATAAAGCCGAAAGAGGGCGGCACGCTTCGGTTCAGCGGCATCGTCCGGGTGAACTCCGCGGCATTCGCATATATGCATGGCAGGATGACGAAAGGATTGCCGAGGTATTCACAAGGCTCTGTGATGTTGGCAGGCGAAGATAACTTGCTGAGCTGAAGCGTCGTTATTCTTATCAGACAACTTCCTCGAGTGCGGCAGTAACAGTCCGACCATGCCATGCGGCGAAGCGTTCTTTGAGTATGGCACGATGACATGCTGCGTTTATTTGATGTCAGGGCAAAGCAAAGTGCTGCCTGTTCGGTTGAGGCATGAGAGGGATGCCTGCGTGCGACGCGCATCGCGAAAAGCGCACATCTGGCGTTCGCCTCTACGGATCGAATGGTCGCTGTTCTCGGCACGGTTGTTCACGCGTGCCGCCGCTTTGACGAAGACGTGCTTCACATGAGCGAGCTCGGGCATGTCAGCCCTTGTTGCGGGATAGCTGCGCAGTTGGTTGGTAACGGTCTTGCGCGGCAGCAGGTTTGAACGCAACACCCGCTGGAAGAAGCGCTTTACCGCGGCGTCGCGCCGCTCGTGCACCGGCACGTCGAGTTCAGCACCATGCTCGTCGACCGCTCGCCGCGACAAATACGGCTCCCATGCAGCGTCACGAGCATTTTTCCACATCCCATGTTCTTCCAGGATTGCGCCTCGCCGCTTTGGCACGATGGGCGATTCGAGTGCGAACCTGTCGCACCAGAAATGGATCGTCTCGTATGTGACCACAACATCACGCTAAAGCAACAATGGCTTAGGCTGAACCGGAATACCAGCGAGCCTCGCCGCTGATGACGACGGCTGGGAAGCGGTGACCGTGAGAAAGCGAATTCGTTTTCTTCACCACTTCATTCTACCGCCGCCTCCCCGTCAAGCCGGCAGAGCCAACATTTGCTGTGACCGGTGCCCCTTGATGGGCCACAACTTCGGGCCAGTCAGCAATCCCGTCCAATTATTAATATCGCATACGATTAGATCTCATGTGCTTGACAATGGTGTGGCTTGCCGGCATACTGCATCGCATGCGATACGATCACATACGACGCATATACGTCTTAACCCATGTTT